>CAYJIJ010000026.1:0-30083 GCA_964370185.1 uncultured Oscillospiraceae bacterium | reverse complement strand
GGGACAGGGGCGACCTCGATATTCTCAATTCTTACTTTGGATATACTATTCACAACGGTAGGGGTAAACCCACCAACAGTGAATTCATTGCTATGATTGCTGATAAGCTCAGGCTTAAAATCAAGTCTTCTCTTCCCTGTTAATCGGGGTGAGCAGTTCTTTATCCGTTCAATCAGCTATATAATTACTATTTTTTATGCCACACTGTGATTAATAAAAAGTGTGGCATATTTTTTTGTTTTTTATGCTATAATGAGTTTACAAGGGCATAATTAAAAATAAAAGAAATTGGAGGATGATTTTATGTGCACAGCTATTGGTTGGCAGAATGGAGACTTATATTTTGGCAGAAATATGGACATTAGCTTTGATTTTGATAGAAAGATTGTAGTAACGCCGAGGAACTATCCACTCTATTTTAAAGAAATGCCACCCATGGATACCCACTATGCCATGATTGGCACTGCAATGGTGGTTAAGGACTATCCACTTTTCGCTGAGGCTGTAAATGAAAAAGGTGTTTATATGGCAGGACTTAATTTTCCTGGACTTGCTTCATATAATAAAAGTATAAAAGAAAAGCAAAACATCACTGTTAATGAATTCATCCCTTGGGTTTTGGGTAAATGCTCAAAGCTTTCCGAAGTATTGATACTACTAAAGCAAATTAATATAACCTCACTTCCCTTTATGGAGGGCTTACCGATACCCACATTGCATTTTATTATAGGCGATAAGAGCGGCTCAGTAGTAGTGGAGTGTATGGCAGGCGGCATGTATATACATGATAATCCTACAAATGTAATGACCAACAACCCGAAATTTGATATTCATCTCCACAATTTAAATAATTATATGGCACTATCGGCTAAATCTCCTGCCAATTCCCTCACAAATGAACTTGAATTAAATCACTACTGCCTTGGAATGGGGGCTTTAGGGCTTCCTGGGGACTTCTCTTCAGAATCGAGATTTGTTAAAGCATTTTTCTTAAAGACAAATTCCGTAGCCGATCAAAATGAGGCTTCTTCTGTTTCGCAAATGTTTAGAATTCTCGATGGGGTTGGGATGATTAGGGGCGCTGTTATAGATGAAGATGGCAAACATGATATAACTGTCTATTCCTCTTGCATAAATGCGGATAAGGGAATTTATTATTACAAGACATATGACAGTAGCCTTATATCGGCAGTATATATGCACAATGAAAATTTAGCAGGTGATAAACTTAGCATCTTCCCCCATGAATGCCGAAACGAGATATTTAATCAAAATTAATTTTGCATATCTAAATAGAATTATGCCCACCATCCGTCAAAGGCGAATGGTGGGCATAATGTTTAGCTTTTTATAGATATTTAATAGGCTCTACAAGATAGGTTTCATTGTAGGGAATAGCACTACATCTCTAATTGATGGTGAGTCGGTAAGTAGCATAACCAGTCTGTCTATACCGATGCCTATACCTCCGGTAGGTGGCATTGCGTGCTCGAGTGCGGTGATGTAGTCTTCGTCCATATCCCCTGCTTCGTCGTCTCCCTGTGCCTTCATCTCCACCTGATGGGAAAATCTTTCCTTTTGGTCTATTGGGTCGTTTAGCTCGGAAAATCCGTTTGCATATTCTCTACCCATGATAAATAGCTCAAAGCGCTCTGTATAGCGAGAATCGGTGGGTTTTCTCTTTGCAAGTGGGGAAATTTCCACTGGATGTTCTGTAACAAATGTGGGCTGTATTAGCTTTTCTTCCACAAATTTTTCAAAGAATAGATTTAATATATCCCCAATACCATGGCGATTTTCAAATTCTACATGGTGTTCTTTAGCTAATTTGCGTGCCTCCTCTAAATCAGTTATCGCTGTAAAATCAACACCGCTATGCTCTAAAACACTTCCTGCCATTGTAACACGTGCAAAGGGTTTGCTGAGGTCCAATTCTTGCCCCATATAGCTTATATTAGTAGTTCCGAGTACTTTCTGTGTTACATCACGAATAAGCTCTTCTGATATATTCATCATACCCACATAATCAGTATATGCTTCATAAAACTCAAGCATTGTAAACTCGGGATTATGCCTTGTGGACATCCCCTCATTTCTAAACACACGGCTGAGCTCATAGACTTTATCAAAACCACCCACTATTAGGCGTTTTAGATATAGTTCAGGGGCAATTCTGAGATACATATCAATATCGAGTGCATTGTGATGGGTAATAAAAGGTCTTGCTGTGGCTCCTCCAACTATTGTGTGAAGCATTGGTGTTTCCACTTCTAAATAGTCTTTAGCGTCCATGAATTTGCGGATTTCGCTCACTATCTTGGAGCGTTTTACAAATGTATCTTTAACCTCTGGATTTGATATTAGGTCTAAATAACGCTGTCTGTATCTTGCATCTGTATCCTTTAATCCATGCCACTTTTCAGGAAGTGGACGCAGTGATTTTGAAAGCAGGTCGAGCTTTACTGCTTTTACAGATATTTCTCCCTTACGTGTGCGGAAAACTTCCCCACAAACACCCACTATATCGCCGATGTCCCATTTGCCAAACTCAGCAAATGCCTCTTCGCCAACTTCATTAAGCTTAACATAAATTTGTATTCTGCCGCTACTATCGCGAATATCAATAAAATTCGCCTTACCCATATCGCGCCAGCTTGTAATACGACCCGCTATCTTTACTTCTTTGCCCTCATATTCACCTTCAAAACGCTCTATAATATCACTCGCATAAGCGTTTACATCAAATGTAGTGGTGTGGTAAGGGTCACAGCCACGCTCCTGCAAATCGGTTAGCTTGTCCCTTCTTATTTGCAGTATCTCAGATAATTCCTGTACATTTTCTTCATTTAGCA
Organism: uncultured Oscillospiraceae bacterium; assembly: GCA_964370185.1. Lineage (GTDB taxonomy): Bacteria > Bacillota > Clostridia > Oscillospirales > Ruminococcaceae > CAYJEQ01. The sequence goes on along the minus strand of CAYJIJ010000026.1, from coordinate 27,231 downwards.
TTTCAGGATTATTGCTCATATAATTACATCCTCTTTCACAATCGGCTTAAGCCGCATATTTATACCAGTATATTATACAGTATTTTTCTTAAAATTCAAATACTTTTTTTACTGTGATGACTGCATTATTTTTTAAAAATACTCAAATATGAATTACACTCACAAAAAACAGCACAAAACCCATTTAAAATTCCTCAAATTTGTGTTACAATGAAACTCGGCGTTAAATTTTAACTATATCCAATTTTTAAAATAAGGTGGTATGCTTTATCTACAATACACTTTCAGTGCTTACGGGTATTTTAATAGCGATTATGATAGCTGTCAACGGCGGACTTTCGGAGATTACTGGAATTTATAGCTCGTCCATTATAATTCATTTAGTGGGTATGCTCCTAATGGCAGTTACGATGCTATGCAAAAAAATTAATCCCTTTAAAAATATACAGCCATGGTATTGTTATATGGGTGGTGTAATGGGAGTTTTTGCGACAGTCGGAAACAATTACGCTTTTGAACCACTCGGTGTGTCGGCACTTTTAGCTCTTGGGCTTTTAGGGCAGAGCGTAACTGGGCTCTTCATTGATCATTTCGGACTTTTTGGAATGAAAGTATATAAAGTTAGCCCTATGAAATTATTGCCTCTTTCGGTTATGTTTTTAGGTGTAATTTTCATGATTAGGCAGTTTCACTTAGCCGCTATGATTTTATCTTTTTTAGTGGGTGTGGCACTCGTTATACAACGCGTATCAAATGGTGCGCTCGCTGTTAGGACAAGTCTTATTGTGAGCACTACCTATACATATATTATTGGGCTTATTGGTTCAATCATTGTTTTCCTGATATTTGGCATGAATGAACCTATGGCGGTGAGTCTTGCACTTCCATCAAATTTACTGCTATATACCGGTGGTATCCTTGGGATATCCACTGTGGTACTCTCAACAATTTGTGTGTACAAAGTGCCCTCATATCTTATTGCAGTGCTAATATTCATAGGACAGGTATTTACGGGGCTGATAATTGATAGCTTTTTAATTGGGGAGATTTCCTTTATTAATTTAATCGGTGGCCTTATAGTTACACTTGGAATGGCAATTGATATTTTCATGCAGAGAAAAAATAGTGCTATATCGAAATAATTACCTTTTCATTGATTATATATTTTTCAACACAATAACCCCATGCCTAAGGCATGGGGTTATTGTGTTATTAGTATAGAAGAGTATTATCATTTAAGAGTAATTTTTCTATTTTTTATTTCGCTTATCTAAAAGCTTCTTAGCACTGATTATCTGCGACTTATCAGCTACCGATTCAATATTTACTTCTGCTGCCTCCACAAGCTCACTGCGCAGTATCTTTAGGTTTCGAGGAGCATCTATGGCAAGCTTTACACCATCAGAATTAATATCAATAATCGAGATTTTCACATCGTCGCCTATCAATATGGATTGGCCTTTTTTGCGCTGTAATACAAGCATAGTAAAGCCCTAACCTTTCTTTAACTCACTGAACTCATGACGGAAATTGTAATCATCGGTTTGTAAAATGACCTGTACGGATTTTCTTGTAACCGTATTTACCACTATCGGGCATTTTAAATTGACCGTACTGTCCTGTGGTATTTCTTTCATCACACATATTGCGTAATAGGACAGCTTTTCCTCATCATTTGTACCAAGTTTTTTATAATCTTCTGCGGTGAGTTTGGGATTATAGTTCTCCATTATTGAGAAAGGATTTACAAGCACAAAGGAAATATTATCGTCATCCACGCTGAGTAAACATATAAAATCACTCGCTTCACCGTCCATTGGAAGTGGTAAGTATCGCTTTTTTTCTTCAAATCCGAATATTCCATCATCAAATACTATCAGCTCATTTTCATCGTACAAATCTGTGCTTATGCTGTTACCATTCATATAATTCCTCCTTTTTTAGGGATTTAAAATAATTAAATTTTATACCTCTCACCTTCATGGGTGGGGAGAGCATCGGATTGTATAGATAGTATGTAATCCGATAGGATTATGAGAAAAGATGCAAGGCAAGGAAGGAAATATGCAAACAAGTGAGTAATACAATGATATATGAGCACAGTTTGCATGTTTTATGTGACACAGCAAGCAAATTCTTTTTGCGGTTGCGTTTTTCTCATAATTTTTATAGCTCCCACCCACATGGGTGGGGAGAGCTATAAAAGAATTTTTTAATTTTAAGCCTCAATATCCATTACATCTCCGCCAAAATATTCAGCCGCACTTGGTGGCACAAATATTGGTTTTCCAATATATTCTATTACAACATCGGGATGTTGTGTAATTGAGAGCTCTATTGAGCCTGGGATAAATTCTATGTTTCCACTATCTATTTTAGCATCAAACTGAAGTTTATCCATTTCATATTGTATTGATATTTCAGGAGCTTCCCACTCAATTTCAGGGCCAGTGGTGGGTAGGAATGTAAGCCCAAACTCTCCTGTGGATGGTGCTGTTCTCTCAGCTAACATCCTGTTAATCGCTTCTGAGCCCTCACCTATTTGCGCTCTTAGAAGCATTTTACCTGCACTTGCAAACTGTGCTGTGGCATTGTAGGCCGACTGTCTGCCCTTGCTTGGTAATTCAGCGATCGCCCTTGCGGTAGAAGGGTCCATTGAATTTCTTGCTTCAAATGTGTCTAAATCGAGCTTTATAGGTTTGCTCTTAATTTTCATTCCGCCTTTTTCCCTGCTTATTTCAATTTCAGCAGTTCCGCTTCGGCGTTCAGTGCGTGCATCATTAATTTTAAATTCGTATTCAATTGGCACCGTACTGATTTTAATAAGTTGTTCCATAAAATATACCCCCCATATTTATTAAACAAATATTTATTGCATAAAGTCAAGCAAAGATGGGGTGAGTATATTCATTCCCACTTTGAGTGACGCATTATACACATAATCTGCATAGGTAAAGTTTGTGATAGCCTCAGCAGGGTCAATATTGACTGTATCATTAAACTGCTCAGTTATGCTAAGTTTTTCATTTTCAAGCCTTACCTCGGTAGCTTCTAAAAGCTGAGCTTTAGTGCCTATCTCTGTTATTGCATTTCTTGTGTCATTAGCACTTTCTCCAAACTGATCCCAAAGCTTAACATATGCATCTCTGTCTAATGGCTCTGTATCTAAAACATCTGCCATCTCACCTAAAAGCACTACTAAATTTTTTGGCGTGCCATCTGCTGTTTGGCCATATCCCACCGCTTTAATACCTGGAAGTGCTGAATCAAGTGCACTCGAAGGGACTATTTCCCCAGCTGCATCAAAGCTGAGACCAAAGCCTAAATCAACATATGCTGTTTCTTTTGCAAATTCATCGAGTATAGCAAGCTCGCCAGCATCAGTAGTATTTACATCTATTCCCCTAAATGTTACTGTGCCATCTGCTTCTATTGCAAACGGAGCCTCTTCGGCATCCTGTCCTGCCATTACATATGAATCGGCATATTTTACATTGAGTGTGTTTATCATGGATTTTTGAAGCTCTCTGAATGTTGCAGCATAGGCGTCCATCCCAGCCTCATTGGTGGCATTTAATGCCTCCATTGAGTATTTCATATCCACTTCTTTTGATATTTCACTTATTTCTGTGAGGACATCTTCCTGCACATCAAGCCATTTAGTGGTGTCGAGTGTTGCATTTAGATAATCTGCATTTCTCGAGTATCTGTTTTCAAGCAAATTCGCTTTTGTCGCTGCAACAGGATCTTGATAGGACTGCGTAAATCTTCTACCTGTTTCCACTTGGTTCCTCGCTTGGTCAAGGCCTGTGAGCGACGAATTTAGATTGCTTTGATAATTTCTTCTTATCATATTATTTGTAATACGCATTATTTACTCCCCCTATCTACCAACTACACCGGTGCCATTTATAAGCTTATCAAGCATCTCGTCTAAAACTGTTACCATTCTTGAAGCCGCATTATAGGATTGTTGATATTTCATCAAATCCATTACTTCTTCATCCTGACTTACCCCAGAAATCGCATCCCTTGAATCGGCAATTTGGCTGAGTACCATTACTCCTGTATTGAGTATGGATGAGGAGGCTTTTCTCTCAACAGCCTGTACATTTTGGATATTGTCATACAGGCTTTGAATTGTTCCGCTAAATATAGTCACGGTTGTAGTACCGTTTGTATGTGTAAATGCATGTTTGTCGGAGGAAAGGAAATTTGCCATTGCTAGTATATTGTCATATGCGGTGGAAAGCTCTCCGCCGTCCGCACCTACTTGATGAGTTTTTGTAAGCTCAGTAGTACCACTTGCCCAACCATCGGATATTTTAATATTTGTAGCCGATAGTGGTTGAGTGTCGTCTATCGCTTCAAAGAGCACATTTGTGCCATCAATGATATTGCCTGCAGCATCCCTGTCAGCATTTAGCTCATTAAGCCCTGTGGCAAACTCCGATACGAACATATCAAACATCTGCTCATAATATCCTATACCCTTTATATCACTGCCGTCAAAGTCGCCCGCTTTATTTAGCATATCAAAATTGCCTTTTAATACGCCGTTTGGAATTAGATCAGTTATGTCGGTAGTGGTTGTAACTGTAGGGTCTGCATCTGTAAGTGTCAAGGTATATGGCACTTCAGTGCCAGTCATTTCGAGTGAGCCGTATAGATTATCGTCAACTAAATTATGTACATTTCCATTTGCATCGGTAAAAGTAATTGAAAGCTCATCTGCGTTTATAGTAGGATTTGGATCCTGTGTGTAGTTTGCATTTATCGGCAGATATTTTGCGAGCTCATCAATCATCAAATTTCGCTCATCCATCAGCTCAAGTGCAGGCATACCGAGAACCTGTGCATTTTTAATGGTTTCATTCATGTCCGCTATTGATTTAAGAATTTCATTTATATCCGGTATAATAGCGTCTTCAAGCTGTGTTACTACATTTTCTTCCACTTGCTGAAGTTCACTTGCATTTTGATGTATTGTGTTTAAAAGTATGCTAAAAGAAGAGCGAATTATTTCATCCAAGCTGTCCTCACCTGCATTTGCTGTTGAGGACATGGTTTTTAGCTGAGTGATAACATCATTTAGTGCTGCTCTGATTGCGGTACTATCGGTTTCATCAAAAATCATACCAATGTCTTCGAGTATAGCATCTGTTGCATCAGCTGTACCGATTTTTGCAAGCTGTGTTCTAAACTGTGCATCTATGTAGGGGTCTCTAATTTGGCTTATACCAGTCATTTCTACACCTTGGCCAACATTGTTATCAAGCCTTGTAATCGCCTTACTACTACCTATCGGTGTAATACTTGCAACATCGAGGCGCTGCCTTGTATAGCCCGCTGTATTTATATTTGAAAGGTTTTGACCTGCTACATCTATTGCCCTTTGGCTTGCCATAAGTGCGCTCTGTGCCATAGTAAAGCCTGAAAAAGTAGATCTTAACATAAATTATCCTCCAATCACCTACACAATTGTATCGGTAAAATGCTTTCCATTATTTATTACATTTGCATCTTTTTTATTATTTTTTTGCCTATTCTCAAGCTCTCTATCTATATTTCTGAGATTGACCTTAAGCATGGTCTGCACATTTTCATTCGCATGATCAAAAAGTTGTATTTCTCTACTGAGTGCATCAAAGTAGGGTAGTAGGTCTTCTCTTTCCTCTTCGCTCAGATTTTCTAAAATTTCTTTAAATTTTAGTCCTGCAAAACCCATTTCCGCCTGAATTTTTTCTCGCTTAGCTTCAAGGCCACGGAGCTTCATTACTACCGCTTGCTCTTTTTTCAGACATTCCTCAACCGTAGCCGCGCGGTTGCTTTTTGCAGCTGAAAGCTTCACATTTGCAATGCCTGAAAGCTCTATAAATACCGCTATAAGCTCTTCAATAACCTCTTTAAACTCTTTCATTTAGACTTTCCCCTCTTCCCAGTAGAATTTTAGAAGCTATTTCGTCCGCATCAATTTTGTAATTGCCCTCGGCGATTAGCTGCTGTAATCTATCAAGTTTTTCAGGGTCAGTATCTTTATTCACGGTTTTAGCTAAGTCGCCTGCGATATTTTCAGCTAAAATCCTCTCTTCTATCTCTTCTCTGTTAGAGCTTATAACTATTTCATCAAAATGTTTGCCCTTTGTTTCTTTAGGGGTTATTTTTCCGCTTTCACTCTTTTGAGCGGCAACATTTTTGTATGCACTAAAAACCTTATCAATTGATATTCCCATATAAATTCCCCTTTCTACATACTCATATTTAATATATCGTCATGTAATCAAAAAAATTAAGTGTTTTTTCTTTTATTAAAAGCATTTTTTATCTTTTTTGCAAATGAATTAAATTCACTTGCAATTGATGTTTTTACTTTCGCTATTGGTGCAATAATTTTAGAGATGATTATTTTCGCTTTCATGCTGAGTTTTTGCAAATTATCCTTTATTTTAAGAATTATTGGAGTTAGTTTTTGCTTAATAAGTGTTATTTTTATTGCTATATACTTTTTTGTGGTTCTCGTAGCAATTCTAAGTAATCTAATTACCCAGCAAACATAAATAAGCCATGGCGCTTTTTTAAGCACTGGAAACATACCATCCATATACTCAAGAGGTGGAAATACCCATTCAAGTTTTTGCTTTTTACGCCTTTCTTCTATCCTTTTTGCGTATATCTCTTCGGACTCTTTGATTAGGGGTAGGATTTTTGCCGCATCCTCCCTGTTGTTTACACCCTTTGAAAATATATATTCCTCAAGTGTTTCAAATACTATGTCGCTTTCGGGGAATGTCATATCACCAAACCAAAATGCAGCTAATTGTATTAAAATCACATGGAAATTTTCAAGCTCTAAAGCAGATAAATCTTTATTAATTATATCAAAATCAAGTTCGGAATAACTTTTTTTGTAATAGCACCATATATCTAAAATCTCTTTTATCTCAAGGTCACCTTTAGCAAACTCCTCCGCCGTTTTTGCTATTACATATGTATAGTATTTTTCTGGCTGAAAGGTGTGAAGATACTTATGTCCTTCTTCTAAAGGATAGTCTTTGAGCTTTATATTAAGCATTTTATCCGATTTTTTCGATAGAAATACCAAGCTTGTTTTAAGTGTTATCATTATGCCAGGTATTTTATAATAAACGCTTTCGCCCTCTACATCATGAATTCTTTTTTCATAATCATATTTTTTGAGAATTTTTTCTATTTTTTCTTCATTACCTTTTTCTATGAGTATATCAATATTCTTTATAAAGCTCATATCTTCCTGTGGATAAAAGCTTCGCATAATATAATCTTCAAGTGGCAAGCAGTGAATTTTCTCTTCTTCAAACAACTTCAAAAGTTGGGGCATTGCCGCAGAATATCGCTCAGCACTGCGCACCGATTTGTGGAAAACTTCCTCAAATTTGCGCTTCCATCCCTCTTCCTTTTTGCTTGTCATGCAAATGGTAGCGTAGTATAAAATATTTGCTAAATTATGATAATCAGCAGCTTTATATATCATGTCCCACATTGGCGCTGTGCGCATTTGCGGTATTTCTTTTTGGTTTACTATTACAGAAATTAGCTCAAATAGCTTCTCTGTTTCATAACTGCGTCTTTTTTGTGACACTTAGCTACCACCTCCTTAATTTCTTCATGAAAACTATTAGGGTTTTCGGGTATCCCCTCCACTGAAAGCGGAGGGGATACCCGAAAAATATATTTTTCTCTGTTTTAAATTCTTTATAAAAATTATTTTTGGTTGTAAAATGAGTTCTTACCCATAATTCTCATACTCATTTTTTTATCCATTTCAACTATTTTCAACCAAAATTCTCTCATAAGTGAAACACGCTCTATGACATCTTTAAATCGTGCATCTTCGGCATAACTACTCTTTTTAAAATCACCTTTTAAAAGCGGCATAAATGCATTTGTTTTAATTTCCTTTTGATTTTGCAAAATAGTGTGAATTCTTTTGTCACACTCAATGGCTCTTTCCATCGCAACTGCACGCTGTTTTAGTATTTCCTTAGAAGATTGTCTATCATCATTTTGCATGCATTCTTCCAAAAGCTTGGTTGAGGAATACATCTCTTTTATGTATTGTTGCTTTTCTACTAATACAAGGATAATTTTATCCATTATGGTATTCATTTCAGAGTTCATCATATAGCTTTCTCCGCCTTTGAAAATGCATCCCTTAAATCATTTACAAGTGGGGTTATTTCATCTATAATCTCTTTTCTTCTACCTGCTTTCAGTCTTGCAAGCTCGAATAAGAAAAAATCATACATCCTGCTTAACTCCGCACTTATGGGATAACTGCGGTCGAGTGAGGTGTCTAAATATCTCACTATATCTTGGCAACGAATAACTGTTTCGTCAAAAAGCACCATCTCACCGTGTTCAAGGCAGATTTCGGCTCTTTTAAGCCTTTTCATCAGCTCATCAAATAGGACGAGAAGCATTTCGCCTTTTGTCATGGTTAAAATTGACTGATCTTTGTATTGCTGATAGCTATTAACACTCATTCAAATTCACCTGCTTTCATACTAATTTTTTATATTTCCTCCCATTTTGGGAGGAAATATAAAGTTTATCAGTATATAATTTGATTTTTTTATTACTGCAAGTTAAGCAAACATGCCTGAAATATAACTGCTCTGTGAGTTCATCTCGGAGATTAGCATTTCAAGGGAAGTGAACTGCTTGATATATCTGTCTTCTTCCATTTGAAGCTGATATTCGAGTGCGTCTATCTGCTCCTGCATATCTTCCATCGCCTGTTGAAGTGAGTTTTCTATAATGGATGTAGGCGCAAGCTCGGAGCCTGCTCTCTCAACAAGTATGCCTTTATCCGCACCCGTCATTCCTGCATATCTATCAAGCACTTCTTGCATATTCACTATAAGCCCACTTGGATTTGTAGTGCCATCGGCATTAACAGTGCCATCACCTGAGATAATCTCTTTTACATTATCCGGATCTTCTTCCAGTGCCTTTTTAAATGCATTTTCATCAAAAATAAGTTTCCCATTATCTTCGTAATTAGTGGAAGTCGTAATCCCTATTTCCTTAAAGTCTTCATACATCGTTGCTGGTAGGATAAAGCGTACACTGTCCATTAGATTTCTTAAGTCGCTATCATTGTAAAGCAGGCCTTTTTTAGCTTCCGCTTCCCATTTTTCGATTTGGCTTTCAGTGAGCTGTTCTCTTTCTTCGTCTGTGAGTGGCTCATAATCCCTATTTGGCTTTTCGTTTACCAAATCATTAATGGTTTTAATAATTTCATTATATTCTTCCACCATGTCTTTTACTATTTCGGTGGTTTTTTCTGTGTCTAAATCCACTGTGAATTCAATTGGGTCGGTGCCTTCAACAAAAGTGTCGCCCTCGTATCCGAAAGTTCCTTTTGCTGTGACACTCAGTCCGTCTACTTCGAAGCTGTTGCTACCTCTTACGATTTCAACGCTTTCATCACTTCCTGCATATTGCACTCTTAAAACTGCATCGGTTCCCTGTGTAACAGTATTGTCCGTTCCAAATAATGCTGTTGCCACTTCTCCACCAAGTTCAATTGTACCACTCGTACCGCTCTGTGTGGATTTAACAGTAAATTTATCTGTTTCCGCCTGATATGAAATCTCTATATCCAAATCTTCTATTGAATTGATAGTTTCAATTATATCGTCAATTGAACTATCCCATGTGAGGCCATGATCCATTAAGTTCACCGATGTAGTGCCGTTTGAAATAGTCATCGTGCCGCTTGTAGGGTCGAAAAGACCATTTCCGCTATTATATCCTGCCTCTGCAATACTCACTCTTGTGTTAAGCCTGTTTGACTCGCCAGCCATTATACCAAATAAGCCTTCATTGCCGAGTATTCCACCGTTGTCACCCGCTATCGAAAGTGTTGAGCTTGTATCCGCTACTTTAGCGTATGTTCCATCGGATTGCAGTTCGTTTCTTGTTGTTTCAAATGTGAGCACTGTTTTGCTTGGGTCCAAGCTGTCTGCTTCGGTGCCCACAGTAACTCTTCCATTTCCAAATGCATCGTCAAATTGTGCTTGCAAATCAGCTGCCATATCGTCTACATTGCTATAACTGCCAAGCTCAAACCATTCGGTTGTGCCATTGTAAGTGAAAGCAATTCTTGAATCGGCAAATTTATCAGTCATCGACACATTTTCAATCAAATTCATTCCAGATGAGGCTGTGAGTCCGCCCGAAGCAATTTTATTCCCATCTTCCCCGAGGTCTTCAATGGTTTGCCCCTCTGTTAAAAATCCTAAGTTTATAAGGGTGCTTGTATTGCCGCCCGAAAGCTCAATATTATTGCCGTCACCCTCTATATCGGAAAGCACAAATTTGCCTGCTGAATTTACACTTGCCTCAACTATTTCTGAAAGCTTTTTACCCCCTGATACCGTAACATTTTCCATCGACTTATTTATAGCTGCAGCAGCTTTTGCTGGGTCAGTGTAATCATATTCTTCACCTGTTAGAAGCGATACATTGTATGAAGTGCTTCCATATGTAATTTTAATGCTTCCACCCTCGAGTGTACTCTCGGCAATTGTAGTGGAGAAATTATTTGTTATCCCAGCAGTTTTTAAAAGTTGGTCGGAGACATTGCTGTTTGATATCATCTTAGAGTCCGTTGCAAGGCTCTTAATCCCCAATATCTTGATGGTTTCCTCTGTTACATTATTAGCGGACACCGAGATTAAATCGCTATAATCACCCGATGCGCTAACTTGGTTACCCGAATAAAGCGCAGAGCTATATAGATTTGAAGACGAGGTATATGAGGTGTATTTCTGAGTGAAATTATACATAAGCTCTGTCAAATCCCTGATAGCGTCCTGCTCCCACTGGAGTAGTTCCAAATCCTTTTCTTTATTCATAATTTTTGTTTGTGTGCCATATGTCATGCTCTCTATAAGTGAATCTCTATCGAGTCCACTGGCAAGACCACCATAACCGTTTAATGTGCCCAAACTTGAGCTTACGCTACTTACAGACATATTATTTCCTCCTTAAATGAGCTAAATTTAGATAAAATGAATTTTAGTAATCAAATCATTACTCTTACAAAGAACATATCGACATAACTTACAAATAGTTAAGTAGAGACTTGGTTACAAATACATTTTTTTTATTTTTCAGCTACATCAAAACCCATTTCCTCCTCACAAAAGGATGAAATGGGTTAAAACAATCGAAATTCGGTGCTATTAATCATGTCTTGGAGATTTTGCAATTTGCATGCAGGCTTTTACAAGCTCCACAGTTAACTGTTTTTCATATCTATTTGCATAGTAGTTAATAAGTGGTGAAAGACTCCCTTTTTGCGCAACAACATATTTTGCAGGTAGGTTAGTTAGTGCAAGTGCCGCAGTATCAGCTTTACAGCGTGAACAGGTGCAATTACCGTATTTTTCCATATATTGATTTATATGCCTATCAAGAACATATTCCATGACACTGACAAATTCAAAATCACTATCAGCTTCAAGATTAAATATACTCATATCTGCTCTTTTCTCCTCTTTACTTATTTGAACGCTCGCCACTGGTAACTCTGCTTTGCTTTGCTCGGCTTGTAGCGGCTCAGTTTCTGCTTCAGGAATGGGTTTAACTTCGACTTCAGGCTCTGCTTTAATTTCAGCTTCATCCTCTGCCACAACCTTTACATCAGTACCCTTTGCTAAAGAATTAATTTCTGACTGTATATTAGCTTCGGAAGCCTCAAATTCTTCTTCGAGCGATTTTTTAATATTCTCCGATAATTCTTTTGTATCCTCTGCTGGCTCCACCACTGACACAGTTGTTTTTTCTGGCTCAACAGGCGGTTTTCCCTTCCCTTTTGGTGGGCCTTCACTCGGGTTTGACAGCAAATTTAGCACATGATCGGTCTTGTTGTTCTTCTTAGCCATATTTCATTCACCTCCACTGTAATTTAGATAAGGTCTATTACTTCTTCTACAAATTCTTTATAGTCTTTAGCAGGATTTGAGCGTGGTGCATAATCAATTAAGCTTATTCCGTGTGCAGGAGCTTCCGCCACTGCTACGCCGTTTCTAATTTTGGCTTTAAACACAGTAGTGCCTATTTGCGATGCGACTGCTTGTGACATTTCTAACACATCTTGCGACAAATTGGTTCTTGTGTTAAATCTTGTGAGTAATATACCCAGCACTTTGAGGTTCGGATTTAGAGAACTTTGCACGCTTTCAACCGTTTCTTTTAGCTGAACAAGACCTACTAAGCTGAGTATTTCCGCCGCCATGGGAATAATTAAGTAATCTGCAGCGGTGTATCCATTAATTGTTAAAATATTGAGTGAGGGCGGGGTGTCTATAATTATGTAATCATATTTATCTTCTACTTCTGATAACATATTTTTTAAAATAAGTTGCCTATTTTCTCCTTGAAACATTATCTCGGACTGGCTAAGGAGTATATTGGAATTTAATAAATCTCCATATTTTTCAGTGCTTTTAATCGCCTCACTTATGTGAACAACTTCGGTGAGTACTTCATAGATACTATATCCCACTTCGATATTTACACCTAAGCTAAACCCTAAATTTCCCTGAGGGTCTAAGTCCACTGTAAGTACTCGGTTTCCTTTAGCCGAGAGCCCTGCCACGAGTGCCGCAGTGGTAGTAGTTTTTCCCACGCCACCCTTTTGGTTTGTCAGTACAATTTTAACAGCCAATTTTATTCCTCGCCTTCTTTTTAATCTTCAGGAGTAAGTAGTTCATCCATTGTTGCAATGAGTTTTTCAATTTGTGGCTTGGAAAGCTGCGCATTTGCACCTAATTCTTTCCCTTTTATCTCCATCTCCATGTTTATGAGGGAAGAGAATATAATAACGGGTATATGTCTAAATTCTTTAGTATCTTTAATTAGCTTTGTAAGCTTATGCCCATCCATCTGCGGCATTTCTATATCCGTTATGATTAGGCGAACTAAGTCGCTAAAATTATCAAAATCTTTTATCTTATTTATATATGACCAAAGTTCATATCCATTATTAAACTGCTTGACATTCGTGTATCCCGCCTTAGTGAGTGTGTCCACAATTAGTCTGGTAAGAAGCATGGAATCTTCTGCGATAAGAATAGACTCACCACGTTCTGTTCGGTTTTGGAAAGATTGTTTGGACATTGCCTGTATTCCAGTTTCAGGTGATATATCGGCAACAATCTTCTCAAAGTCGAGTATTATTATAAGTTCATCATCAATCTGTGCGATACCGGTGGCTATGCCTTCCTCACCACGGCTAATGGTGGAGTCTGGCTTTTCTATATCTTCCCAAGAAAGCCTTTGAATTCCCACAACTGTATGAACACGAAATGCTATATTAATTCTGTTGAAATTTGTGATTACAAATAAATCCTTTTCTTCATGCTCAGCTTTTTCGCCAGTTAAATAGTATGGCAAATCCACAACGGTAAATATAGTTTCCCTTGGCTTAAATATTCCCTCAACTGCATTGTGTGAATGTGGGACACTTTGCGCCTTTCCAGCAACCATAATTTCACGCACCTTAGCTACATTTATACCATATAGCCCATCATTGATGGTGAATTTCATTATTTCCATTTCATTTGTTCCGGACTCGAGCAAAATTTCAGTTTTCGCCATATGTCTGCACCACCTTTATATAATATGAAAAATATCACTTATTTTCATCCGCCCCATTTGCAAGGCGGTGATGTTTCGATTTAAATTTTAGTGGAGTAAAAATTATCCATCTGCTTAACTCTTATCCCTACATGAAAATTTCTGGTTTACCTATTGTACGAACTCCCACTTTGCCTGTTTCAGCGTCAATATACATTGTTCTGGCAAAATTTTCGCCCACCTGCCTTGCGGAAATTGCAATTCCTTCCGCTCTAAGCACAGCTGTAACAGCCTCTATATTTCTTTGCCCTATATTTCCAAAATCTCCTGTGGCAGTTTCAAACATCTTAGCTCCACCAGCTATTTTACATGTCAAACTCGATTTTTTCGCCCCTAAAATACTCATTCTTTTAAGGGTTTCCTTTATCCCCGTATCGGCAAATTTAAACACCTGTTTTTCATTTGCACTCAGCGCTTGCGGTAGCATTATATGTAGTAGAGCGGCAAGTTTTATTCTTGGTTCGTAAAATGTTATTCCTATACAGGAGCCAAGCGCAAAGGTAATTATAGTTCCACTTTGTTTTTCCATTTTCATATCCGCTATTTGAACAACAACCTGTTTACTCACTTGTACCCTCCAATTTCATAAGTAGTGAGTTCAGTGAATTCATGTCTGGTACCATCATAAGGCAACACTCAAGTTGCTCATCACTAACAATAAATTTCCCTGAAATCATCAATAATTTATCTGTTTCATATCCCACTTGCACCATGGGAACATTGAGTACTCCGCCAAGCATATTCACCGTCACCGCAGGAACTGAAAGCTTTACATCCATACCCGTAAGTGTGCTCATTGCACCAATATAGGAAGAAATAACTATATTTCCCGCCTCGGCAACCGCAGAAGCAGTAATTTCATCAATTTCATCAAGGCTATCAAGCTCTTTGCCCATCATTACTTTACTGAGGATATTGGCAAAGTCCTGCCTGAAGATAAACAGCATTACACCGCTCATTTCTCCCGACATATTCGACATAATAGCTATAACTTGTTCCTCGGGCTCACCCACTGAATATACTGCATCACTAAAACTTAGTATTTTAACATCGGGTAGTAAAATTTTTACATCCATACCCATCAGTTTCGACATAGAAGTAGCGGCATTTCCAGTGCCAATGCTTGAAATTTCTTTAAGAATATCTTTTCCCATTTCTCCTATATCTTCATAATGCCTTATCATAACTTCGCCCTCTCCCCTCAATTTTTATCTGAGATTATTAATAGTTTGTTGTACTTCGTCGGTTGTTTGAATCATTTGTAATACATATGAGTATGCTCTTGAGGCTATTATAGTGTCTGCAAGCTCTTTCGCTAAGTCTACATTGGAGTTTTCAAGGTAGCCTTGCAATACTCTCGCTCCCACAATTAGCTCAGGTTCGCCGTTTTTCTCCACTGGGACAAATTCACTGTTTCCGATATTTAGCATTCCATCGGTGTTTTCAAAATTATATGCGGCAGGCAGTGCGGTTAAATCACCTGGCAAGAGTGTGTCGTCCTCATTGTCGTCCTCGCCCTCTTTGATGACTATTATAGGCTCACCCTCTTCATCTAAAACCATCTTTCCGCTATTGCTCATCAGCACAAAATCTTCCCCTAAAGAAGAGAGGTAAAATGCGCCATTTCGAGTATAGCTTATCTCTTCGGTTGCAGGGTCTCTGAGCATGAAAAATCCTACGCCATCTATCATGTAGTTGTTTTTATCACCTGTCTGCATGGCAGCACCTTGTGAAAAGTCAGTATTAGTATGGCTAACTTTTACCCCAGTCCCCGACTGCAAATGAGTGCTCTCCTCTTCGGTAGCCCTCATATTGTAGTAGTAAAGATCTTGGAATACCGCTGTTTTAGACTTAAAAGCTGTTGTATTTACATTTGAGATATTATTCGATATTACATTCATTTTGTCCTGCTGTGTAATGGCGGCACGTGTTGCCGAATAAAAAGATGTATTCATTTTAATACTCCATTTCCCCGAGGCTCCTCGGTGATAATTGCTTAATTAAAATTACGGTTTACCGATATTATTTACAATCTTAGACATTAATTGGTCGTACATTGTTAGTATCTGAGCACTGCTCTGAAGTGTTCTTGAGCTCGACATCATATCTGTCATCTGCTTAACTGCATTTACATTCGACCCCTCAAGGGCTTTTTGCCTAACTGTGGGGTTTTCCATCACTACGGGCTCGGCATTTGCATTATAAACTCCGTTATCACCCTTTGTAATATCTTCTTCATAGTTTTCAAAAGTCACTATGCTTAGTTTATCTATTAATTCGCCTGTTTCTCCACTGTATACATTTCCCACAGCGTCAACTGAGATATTGTCGCTGAATATTTCTATCGGGCCTTCTTCTCCCATCACTCTGCCAATGCCGTTTATAACCATATAGCCCTCATCGTCAATGCTGAAAGAACCATTTCTGGTATAAACTTCGCCATCATCTGTTTCTATGGTGAAAAAGCCTTCGGACATAAGTGCCATATCCAAATTACTATTTGAAGGCTCTACCGCTCCCACTGTGAAATCGGTGTAATTTCTGTTGGCATATACTATTTTACCCATCTCACCAATTTGCACCGCACCCTGCATCGACTTATCTCCACCACGGTACATCATCTCTTCTTCAAAGCTGTTTATCACCATTTTGTCCGATTTATAACCGGTGGTGGACACATTTGCCATGTTGTTGCTTATCACATTTAAATTTCTTGTCTGCGTAAGCATTGATGAAGTTAAATTGTAAAATCCCTGAAACATTATTTACTCCTCCTTTAACTTTGTGGGAGAATATACTCCCTGAGCTTCTTTAAGGCATTTGCATGTATCTGCGATACCCTTGGCTCACTCACCTGCATAACTGCCGCTATTTCTTTCATGCTTATCTCCTCTACATAATAGAGCGATACCACAATTTGTTCTTTTTCTTTTAGCTTTTTAATCCCTTCGGCAAGTATACCTTTAAGCTCATTATCCAAAAATAAAGCTTCTGGTTGTTCGTTTATACTGTCGGAAGATATTTGTATGCTTTTTTTCTTTTCTCCGCTCTCCTCTATTGCCATATCCAGTGAAAGAACATTGAAGAGATTTGATTTTCCTTTTATCTGTCTATATTTTTCCTGCTCAATATTTAGCTTTTCACAGATTTCTTTTTCTGTTGGATTTCTGCCGTTTTTAGTGTAAAATTCGAGCTCGCTTTCAGAAATTTCATTATACGATTTCCTCACTGTTCTCGGCACCCAGTCCTGTTTTCTCGCTATGTCAATAACCATGCCCCTCACTCGTTTGGCTATGTATGTTTCAAATTTCACATTGAGCTCTGGGTCAAATTTGTCTATCGCCTTCATAAGCATTATAACGCCTTCATTTATAACATCGTCCACCTGTTCAAAGCTAAGATATACATTTCTCATCTGTACCGCTATACTCTTTACTATATACAGATATCTAAGTACAATCTCTTGTTTTATATCCATCTGTGGATTTGATTTATAAAGCTTTATCAGTTGTTCGTTGCTCAGATGTTCATACTGCTTATCAGACATAATCTCGGTTATCATAAGCATACCTCTAATCGCGCTTAATATTTCCTATTGCCTGTATTTGCACATTATTTGCTATCTCATTAAATGAGAGCACATAGATTGCTGGATAGAATTGCTCAAGCATATTGTATAGGTAAGGTCTAATCACCTGACTTGTGAGTATAATGGTTTCACTTGATAGCTCTTTAAATTTCTTTATATTCTCGCCCATTTGAGCTATCATGCTCTGCATAATTTCAGGGTTGATAGCAAGGTACATTCCGCCTTCACCCTTCGCCATGCTTGTAACAAGCATCTTTTCAAGCTCGGCATCTATTGTAACTACTTTCATCTGTCCCGCTTCGCAGAACTTTCTTGTGATTGTCCTCTTCAGCGCTACACGAACTTGTTCTGTTATATATGTGAGATCAAATCCAGTGGTGGAGCAGTCCGCTATTGTTTCTAAAATAGTGTCCATATCCCTGATGGGTATGCCCTCTTTAAGCAGATTTACCAGTAATTTTTGCAGATTTCCCTGTGTGATTATCGCAGGTACTGTGTCCTTTACTAAATCTTCGGAAGTCTTCTTTAAGTTTTCAAGCAGTAAGGCTACTTCCTGCCTGCTTATAAGCTCATGTGCATGCGCTTTTATTGTTTCCGACATATGGGTAACCATTACCGAAAGTGGGTCGATTACGGTATATCCATAAATCTCGGCTATTTCCTTGCTTTCTGGTAAAATCCATTTACTTGGTATTCCATATGCAGGCTCTATTGTATCTATACCTGTAATTTTGCCCGATGGTGTAGGGGGCTCGAGTGCCAAGAAATGGTCGGTGAGTATTTCTCCCCTTGCCACTTCTTCCCCTTTTACTTTAATTACATACTGATTGGTGTTAAGGCTTGCTTTATCCCTTAGTCTAACCGAGGGAATTACAAATCCCATAGTCTGGGCATACTGCCTGCGGAATATTACTATTCTGCTGATCATCTTGCCGCCACTGCTTTCATCTACGAGCGGTATAAGGCTGTATCCAAACTCCATCTCAATCGGCTCTACACCTACGAGTGTGTATATATTATTGATGTCTCTGTAATATTCTTCTTCGGTTGCTGGGGCTCTTGTTTCCTCGGCTTCGTCCGTTATAGCATCTGCGCTTTCGGCAATTCTTTTAGAAAGCAGATATCCTATCCCGATTAAAGCTGCTGATAGTACAAGCATGGGCACAATCGGCATACCGGGGATTAATACGAGTATTAGTAAAACTACACCCGTCATCATAATAGCCTTGGGCTGTGCTGAAAACTGATTTGAAACGTCTTGATTAAGGCTTCCCTCGGAAACAGATCTTGTTACTATCATACCTGTTGCCGTGGAGATTAAGAGTGCAGGTATCTGGGACACAAGCCCATCACCCACTGTTGCGATTGCATATACATTTAATACTTCATCAAATGCCATTCCACCTTGAATTATGCCGACGATGGAACCGCCTATAAGGTTTATGAATGTGATGATTATGCTCATTATAGCGTCGCCTTTTACAATCTTAGTAGCACCGTCCATGGCGCCGTAAAAGTCCGCTTCACTTTGGATTTTATTTCTCCTTACTTTTGCTTCTTGCTCTGTGATAAGCCCTGCACTTAAGTCGGCATCTATTGCCATCTGTTTACCTGGCATAGCATCAAGGGTAAATCTCGCCGCAACTTCGGCAACCCTCTCGGCACCTTTTGTAATTACTATAAACTGCACAAGTACTATAATTGCAAATATAACAAAACCGATTATCGCATTGCCTTGCAGTATAAAATCTCCAAAGGATTTAATTATCTGTCCCGCTTCGCCTTCCCTCGATAGAATATTTCTTGTGGAGGATACATTTATCCCCAGTCTAAACAATGTGGTCACAAGTAATAGTGATGGAAATATGGAAAATTCCAAAGTTTCCTTAATGTTTAAACTCACAAGAAGTATAATGAGTGAGATTGAAATATTTATTATAATCATGACATCCAACATAAATGGATTCATGGGAATAATCAAAAGTAAGACAACCACAATTACAAATAGCGTAACTGCATTGTTAATCAGTCTTTTCATCGTTTACCTCAATTTGTTGTTTAATCTATACACATAAACAAGTATTTCTGCCACCGCACCATAGTACTCGGCTGGGATTTCTCTGTTTAGTTCTGTACTGGCATATATTGCCCTTGCAAGTGGTTTATTTTCCACTACTGTAACACTGTGCTCCTCCGCTACTTTTATAATGCGAAGTGCCATTTCGTCCTGCCCTTTTGCAACTACAATCGGGGCGGTATTTTTTTCTGTATTATATGATAAAGCCACAGCAAAATGCGTTGGGTTACGAATAATTACATCGGCATTTGGTACCGCTTGCATCATCCTTGACCTCGCCATTGCGCGCTGGGTTTCCTTAATTCTCGATTTTATTTCAGGACTACCTTCTGTTTGCTTATATTCATCCTTTATGTCCTGTTTGCTCATTTTTATTTTGCGCTCATACTCCCATTTTTGATAGAAGTAGTCAAAAAACGCTATTGCACCAAATATTATTACTACATCATAAATAAGGCTCATTACCATGCTAAGGCCATATTCGGCTGAGGAAGCTATGCTCATATCCATTGTCCTGACTACCATCGGCATAAATGTAATAAGCGATGTGTAGAGCAGGTAGAGCAGTATTGCCATTTTTATTAGATTTTTTAATAATTCTACTAAATTTTTGAGGGCAAATAATTTTTTTATACCCTCAAGTGGATTTATTCTGTTAAGTTTTGGTGCCGCTAATTTTCCTACGAATAGAAATCTTGTTTGTACACCGTGTGCAAGTATGCCAACTACTATGCCTGTGAGCGCTATTGGAAGTATGCAAATTGCCACTGTGAACATAAAGTCCGTTGTGAATTTGCTCATGTCCTGAGCATCAAACTGCTCATAAGTCGCACTCAAATTTATATATTTACTCATATACTGAGAAGCGTTTGAAACCATTGAGCCTGAGAAAAAGTCAAAGGCTAAAAATGAAGCAAGAAGTAAAATTAAGCTCGCCACATCTTTGCTTTGGAATACATTACCTTCTTTTCTCTCGTCACGCCGTTTTTTAGGGGTTGCTTTTTCGGTTTTAGATTGACCTGGCAATGTAATCCCCCTTTATCATGTTGCTACGCTGAGTATCTGTGTAACCTCCGAAATCATCTCGGTAATACCCTCAGTGAGAAAATCACCAATTGGGGATATTAAAAACGATAACAAAAATATGCCTATTACAATTCTCATTTGTATGCTAATAACAAATAGATTGATTTGGGGTATCATCTTCATTAGAATACCTGCCGATATATTTACTAAAAACTCAAATATAATTATCGGCAGTGCCAAATTTGCTGCGAGTGATATGCACCTTGAAAATATATTGAGCATTGCTTGTGAAGCTTCTGGTGATATCGAAGCAGTTCCATATGGTATTATATCATGGCTGTTCATAAGGATATATATTATCGCATTATGGCCGTCCACCGCAAAAAATAAGAGCAGGAAATATATCTGGAAAAGGCTACTTGATAGCGCCATTTGTTGTCCTGTTTGAGGATCATATACATTTGCCATCGACATCCCTATTTGATAGTCGATTACCGAGCCTGCAAACACCCCTATCATCTCATAGATTTGCATTATCATCCCCACCACATAGCCAAGTGCAAATTCCATGAGCAAAAGCACTCCATACATGATGGAGTTTGCCACTTCAAAGCTTTCAAAATCCACTGTGGGGACTATAAGAAATGAGAGGAGAAGTGTTAAACCCACTTTGAATATGTTTGGGATGTTTCTCCTGCCAAAAACAGGATTTAAAAACACAAACCCCGTCATCCTCATTATCACAAGGGTTAAAAGCAGAAACTGAGATGAGCCCGCTATCAGCATACCTACTACCCCTTTACCCTGTTACTATTAAATCAAGTATAGTTATCGTAAATTCTTGAAGTCTAACTAAAATCATATCTCCCATTAGCGCAAGCACAATGGCTATCACTAATAGTTTTGGAACAAATGTGAGTGTTTGTTCATTAATCTGTGTTGCCGCTTGTAGTATTGATACAATTACTCCGACTAACATAGATGCTAAGAGTATGGGGCCTCCGAGCTGTAAAACCATGACAAACATCTCATAGAATATATTGCTTACCTCACCGGCACCCATAAATTACACCTCCGTCAGTAGTTAAAACTTCGCGCAATTGCTGAGAATAATAGCTCCCACCCATTTAGCGATACAAAGAGAAGTAGTTTAAAGGGCAATGAAATCATCGCTGGTGGAAGCATAATCATACCCATTGACATCAGTGTGGTTGACACTATAATGTCTATCAATAGAAAGGGTAGGAATAGTAGCAGACCCGCCATAAATCCCCTTTTAAGCTCGCTCGTCATAAAGGCTGGCACTATTGTTGATAGTGGTAAATCCTCCGGCTCGGTGGGTTCTGCAAGGTCGGACATGTCCACAAAAAGATTGAGTGAGCTCACCTCGGTTTGCTCAAGCATAAATTCCTTCATCGGGATAATCGCTCTATCTATTGCTTCCTCTTGGGTTATTTCTTCATTTATGTATGGCTGATACGCCTCGTTGTTTATCTCCGTTAAAATGGGATTCATTATGAAGAGCGTGAGAAAGAGTGCTATGCCTATCATCACAATATTCGGTGGTACTTGTTGTGTACCCATGGCACTTCTTGTAAAGGAGAGTATAATGATTACTCTGACAAATGAAGTCATCATAACTACTATTGATGGTAGTAGCATGAGAACTGTCATCATCACTAAAATCTCTAATGTTGGCACATTCTCGGCATTTATATTAACTAAAGCCTCAGTATTCATTCACCCTTGCTCCTCTTTAAGGTTGTATTTAATATACTTTTAAAATCGGGTAACTGTCCACCCTCTTGGTTTATTTCATCAAAGACGAGTTCTTCTTCACTGAGCTCTCGCATGACATTTATCTGTCCCGAAGCTACTCCGACTAAGAGGTATTTCTCCCCCACCTTCACAATAGCTAACGTCTTATCCTGCCCGAGTGTTATCATTTCGATGACTTTCATGTTTTTAGAAATCCCTCGTCCCCTACTCACTCCACCGATATATTTTGTGGAGAAGTAGGCTAATAGAAGGATAACTATTACTATTACCACACTGCTTACCGCACTCCAGATTGCTTCCCACATAATTATTACCAACCCTTTCCAATGAGCTTAAATTCTGTGTTATGCCTCTGAGCAAACAGCAAAACAGTACTTTGAGTAAAATGTAGGCAACACTGCCAATATCTTGGCATTTTACTCAGCAAAATTAATGTCACGATTTAATATTTCGGTAATTCTAATGCCAAAATTATCGTCCACTACCACTACATCGCCCTGCGCAATGCATTGACCATTTACAAATAAATCCACCTGCTCACCTGCGAGTTTATCGAGCACTACGAGTGAACCTTTGTTGAGCTCAAGCACATCTCTAACGAGTTTCTTTGTTCTGCCTATCTCAACGGAAACCTCAACGGGAACACCCATCACAAGGTCGAGATTGCTATCAGGCATTACAGTGGCATCGGGTTGATTGAAATTTGGTCTTACCGAAGTATCTGTCTTTATTTTTCTTGGAGAAGCCGCCATCTGTGCCATCTGGGCTTGTTGATGTTGAGTCATCTCCATCTGTTTTTTCATAAGTTCCATCATCTGTGCAAGTGTATTTGATAGCTCGCTTGGAATTGCTTGAGGCTGTTGCACAGGTATGTATTGTTGTGGTACCGCTTGCATAGGTACTGCTTCAGGAGCTACCGAAGGAACTGGTGCTGCCATAGGCACAGGAGCTGCCACTGGTGCTGGTGTTTCCATTGGAGCAGGTGCCGCCACCACTGGAGCAGGAACTGCCACAGGCTCTGGCACAGGTGCCGCCACTGGCTCAGGTATAATTACAGGTGGTGCAGCTGCTGGTTGTGGTGCCGCCGCTTCTTCTATTGTAGGAATTCCATCTTTAAAGAAACCTTCCACCATCTCTTTTGCAAGAAAAGTTGGAATTAAGTAGATAAATTCGCTCTCTACTTTATCCGATATTTTAAGGGTGAACGCTATTTCCACCATGAGCTCAGTTTCTTCAGAGAAATATTTAGCCTTAAAAGCATCGGAATCCTCCACTGGGAATACTACCGGTGTGGATATATTTACAACTCTTTCCAAAAGCTCGGAGAGAGCGGTAGCCGAGGCTCCCATCATCTGATTCATCACTTCTCCAACCGCACTGGTGGTGATTTCATCAAGTTCAAATTCTTCGTCGGGTATTTCCCTATACATTAGCATTTCAACAATGGCTTTAACATCGCTTCTCTTTAAAAGCATTATATTGCTTCCTGTAAGCCCTTCTTCGTTTGCTATTTCTACACCGACAGCAGGTTCGAGGTTTTTAAATTCAAAATCACCCTTAGCCCTTACTCTAACTCTTGGAGTAGTTATGTCCACCCTTGCGTCGAGCATGTTAGAAATAGCCGTTGAAGCAGCGCCTAAGCTAATATTTAGAACTTCCCCAATCGCATCCATTTCCATTGGACTTAATATATTGTTTTCCATCTGTTCAACTCACTTTCCGGCAAACTGAAATTCGCCAATTTTATCTGCCGATTTCGAGCGCCTTTTGCGCCATTTGTACCATTGCATTAAAAGCTGTAATATTTGCCTCATATGAACGAGTGGCGGACATTGCGTCGGTGGTTTCTTTTACTAAGTCTACATTGGGCAAACTTACATAGCCGTTTTCGTCCGCGTCGGGGTGCTCAGGGTCGTATACTGTGGGAAGCTCAGTCATGTCTTCCTGTATGTCCGTAACTACTACGCCTGCTTGTTTTTGATAACTAATTTTATCATTTAGTATGCTGGAAAAATCTTCTCCGCTCGCCTCTAACACCACCATTTTTCTTCTGTATGGAGTACCATCTTCAGTCCTTGTGGTGTTAAGGTTTGCCACATTTTCCGATGCTATATCAAGTCGCACTCTTTGTGCTGTCATACCTGAAGCACTTATATTTAGAGCATTTAAAAATGACATATTAACCCTCCTAAGAGCATTTAGCCCACTATTTTAGATACTGCTTCTAAAATTCTGTTTGGTTTAAAAGGCTTTACAATAAAATCTTTTGCGCCAGATTTAATGGCGTCAATAACCATTGCTTCCTGTCCCATAGCTGAACACATGATAACCGCCGCATTTGAATCAAATTCTCTGATTGCTTTAAGTGCGTCAAGGCCGTGCATATTAGGCATTGTGATATCCATTAAAACAAGTGCAGGTTTTTCTGATTTATACATTTCAACTGCAATTGCACCGTCCCCTGCTTCACAAATGTCGGAATATCCACCTTTAGTAAGTGTGTCCTTAATCATCATTCTCATAAAAGCTGCATCGTCAACTACCATAATCTTTGCCATTTGTCTACCTTCTTTCTTATGTTTATCATTTTAGTTTTAATTTTTATTATAAAACGGAATTCTCCGCTTATTCACTGGATGCCATCATTTCTTCTGTGTCCTGCTCAGATTCATCTTCTTCAGGCTCAATTCTGTTTAAAATCTGCACGGCTGTATTTTTATTGTGCACACCATATACTCCCTCAAACCAAGGCTGTTCTTCCACATATAATGTGACATTTGAATCCTTTGGCTTATTAAGGTCTATAACATCGCCAACTTTTAGTGAGTATATGTCTTCCATGCTGAGTATGGCATCTCCAAGTTTTGCAGTAACCTGAAGTGCACTTGCGCTCAGGCTATCCATAATTTTTTCTCTATTGTTCATCGCCACACTGCTGTAACCTGTATCAACATACTTGCGTTTATCAAGATTTACAAATATGTCTGTGAGAAGTGTTCCTGGGATGCATATTGTAAGTTTTCCCTCCACCTCATTCATCTTGATATTTAAAAGTACAATGACTACTGGCTCATCTAAACTAACTGATTGGAAAAGTCCTGGATTTTCCTCTAACTTTTCGTCCTGTATGTCAAGCTCAACATAGTTATGCCATGCATTATATGTAACCTCAAGCATATACTTCATCAGCTTTTCATAAAGTGCCACTTCAATTTCGGTGTATTCGTAGGACATATCTACATCTAAATCGTCCCCAAAGCCTCCAAGCATCCTATCAATCATATTCACTGAGAGTTTAGGGCTGATATGAAACATTATCGGCATTTCTTTGCTTTCACCAGGTGCAATTACATCCATGGTCATCATTATATCGGTGTCTCCAAGCATATTGTTAAACTCAAAGTACCTCTGCTCTTCCACTGAATCTACTTCCACTTCACAAACAGCTCTTAAAATACCATTTAACCTGAGTGATACAAGCCTTGCATAGTTATCATAAATCCCTTTTAGAAGCTTAAGTTTATCTTTTGTAAACTTTTTTGGGCTTGCAAAGTCATATTTTTTATGTTTATCTTCGCTTTTTTTCTCCGCAGGTTTCGCCGCTCCCGAAGAGCCTCCATCATCCCGCATAGAGTTTAATAATTCGTCTATCTGACTCTGGGATAAAACCTCTGCCATCTTACCACTCCCATATTAGTTAATACTGAAATTACAGGTTCGTTTTTTGCTTGTAATATATGCATATGTGTTTTAAAATGTACTGATAATTTTTACTTATATCAAATGATTATGCCGCTACTTCGGGTTGAGTTTGAGTAGCACCCTCAGTCACCTGGGTTCCTTCAGTTGTTGGAGCATCCGTTGTGGTGGCATCCGTTGTTGGAGTGCCCTCAGCTGCCTGAGTGCCTTCCGTTGGTGCAGTACTCTCAGCTCCTGATTGTGTATCCGGCGTGTCATCCCCATAAACTAAATCATAATACTCTTCAAGCGATCTTTCAACAGCTTCTGCTTGAGTAATAATTATCTCTACTCGCCTGTTTTTTGCTCTTCCTTCGGCTGTTTCGAATGTATCTATGGGTCTAAACTGTCCATATCCCGTGCTAATTAGCTGCGCACCTTCTATTACATTTTTATTTTGTATATATGCAGTAACCTCGGCGGCTCTTGAAGCCGATAGAAGTCTGTCTATCGCTACATCATTGGGGATATTTGCATATGCCTGCGAAGTGTGTCCTAATATATGCATTTCATTTATCGACTCTGCCGAGGATGAAATTGCCCCTACGAAAAGGTCGAGTATCTCTCTTCCCTCAGCTCTTAGCACATAGCTATCACCATCGAAGAATACGCTGTCGTTAAATGTGATAAAGTGGTATCCATCACCCGAGGCTATTTGCACATCCGCCATTAGCTGATTTTCGGCTTTGAGTTCAAGTAGATTATCATATATTTCTTCAAATGTTTCCTCTGCAGAGGCTTGATTGCTCCCTGGGACATCCTCTTCACCCGATTCCTGCAAATCGGAGGTAACTATCTGCGACACTTCCTCAGCATCGGGATTAAGGCTTCGTACTAAATTCTCCCATTTAACTTGGTCAACTGAGGATATTGAGTATAAAAGCACAAAGAAACAAAGCAGTAGTGTAACCATGTCACCATAGGTACCCATCCAGTCTGCGCCGCCTTCTTCTTTCTTTTGTCTTTGCTTCATCTAAATACTCCCCCCTTTAATTTGTGGAATTAGATTTAATTCATTGTATGTAATGCTTACTATTCTGTGTTTTGTATGCTTTTACCCTTGTATGGGGGTAAAAGTGCCAAAAAACTGAATTTGGTACATTGCCACTTTTAAATAATACATCTATTTAAAGGCAAGTTTATATTATTCATCTTTTTCTTTACCTTTTTTACCTCCACCGCTTTCACCTGTGAGAATTTTTGCTTGTTTTTTCTGATGAAGCAGCGAAACTAATTTTTCTTTAAGGCTTTTTGGGTTTTCACCGGACTGAATACCGATTACTCCCTCTATTATAAGCTGTTTGTACAGCATCTCTTCTTCGTTTCTAACTCT
>CAYJIJ010000025.1:0-32280 GCA_964370185.1 uncultured Oscillospiraceae bacterium | reverse complement strand
TATTAGAGCGTGAGCTTGATATTCCTGTTTTCCATGATGATCAGCATGGCACGGCAATAGTAGTTACTGCTGGGCTTTTAAATGCGCTGAAAATTGTAGGCAAAAAGCTTGATGAACTAAAAATAGTGCTCAGCGGCCCAGGGGCGGCAGGCACTGCGATTATAAAAATGCTACTCCATATCGGCGTGAAAAATATCATTGCTTGCGACGAATATGGAATACTTCATAAAGATAGAGCCGAGGGAATAATTGAGCACAAAAAAGACCTCTGCGAAGTTACCAATTTAAAAGGTGAAACCGGCGGACTTCGTGAGGCTTTAGTGGGAGCGGATGTGTTTATTGGAGTGTCCAAACCTGCTGTGCTTAAACCCGAAATGATAAAAACCATGGCAAGCGACCCAATAGTATTTGCAATGGCAAACCCAACGCCCGAAATCATGTATGATGAAGCTATTGCGGCTGGGGTGCGTGTAATGGGTACGGGCAGGAGCGATATGCCCAACCAGATTAATAATGTACTCGCATTTCCAGGTGTGTTTAAAGGTGCACTTGCGGCTAATGCAAGGGATATTAATTATGAGATGAAATACGCCGCCGCAGTGGCAATTGCAGAGCTTATCGACGAAAAAGATTTAACGCCCGAGTATATAATCCCCTCAGCTTTTGATGAAAGAGTTGCCGAGAATGTAGCTAAGAGAGTAGCGGAAGCGGCTGTGAAATCTGGGGCAATTAGGAAGTAGGGATAAATAGAATTTATAGCTTATCCCTGTGAAGATATAAATATTCGGGGGAAAGTGGAGATTATTTATATAATCTGCAACGCAGATAATATAAATGTGCCATTTGGGCATCCCTGCCCACGGCAGTATAATCGCCCCTGCGAGGGATAAATAACCGTAGCGAAGTGGAGATTATTTATATAATCTGTATTAGTGTATGCAAAATTTTCATGTGATACTAAGGGGCTTTGCCCCCAAGTAGATATAATATAATTCATTTATCGAGGTAATCCCCCAGTCTACTTTCTGTGTCGACAGAAATGGGGGTGGATATAGTAAATATAAGTCGCCGTTAGCTACTGAGTTTTAACATAATACTGTGTTATCCTCCTCGCCAAACACGAGTTTGTCTTCGTCGTCTGCCTTATCTTATGCCAAAACTCAACAGCTAATGGTCGTAGATTTTTTACAATGCAAATGGGTGCTATGGCAAGGAAAAGCCTTGCAGTAATGCTCACCGCCTTACAAAAGGGTTTGACACAGCAAGAGTGCCCATTTGCATTGTAAAAAACGACTTATATTTGCTATATCCACCCCTTGCCAAAGAACGATTAGGGAGGGGTTTCGTATACCCTCCCTAAGACCCTCCTACCGACGAAAGGGGGTCAGCGACCCCCTTTAGAATCCCCTGCTCTTTATTTCAGCTCCTATTTACATCTACTAATGCCCTTGCCTTTTAAAAGGCGGATTTCTCTCCCATTGCTTTATTTCAGATTTGGGTTAAATTTATACTACGGATTATTTATATTATATTAGGTACGAATATAATATAAATCTGCCATGTGGGCAACACTTCCCACGGCAATATAATCGCCCCTGCGAGGATATAAATAATCGGAGCGGAGTGGAGATTATTTATATTATATGAGGTACGAATATAATATAAATCTGCCATGTGGGCATCCCTGCCCACGGCAATATAATCGCCCCTGCGAGGATATAAATAATCGGAGCGGAGTGGAGATTATTTATATAATAGATGGAGGATTTACAAATGTATATTGACAAATGGTGGGGAGATTATTTAGGCGGAACAGATGATACCTGTACTTTATTAGATTATTTTAAAAAAGATGATGTAACTGAATATCCACTTTCAAAAATTTTTAAAGATTTTAACATTAACAGCAATGCCCAATCAGTTGAGTTTAGAGATATGAGCACTTGCTTTTACTATGAAGATGGGATACATCATGCAAATCTTGATATGGTTATTAATATGATAACAGACCTATCTGCTATTCTATTAGAGTGCCTTAAAAATAAAACGGTTTCATTAAAAGCCCTTGATGAATACACAAAAGATGATGAGAATAAATCAATCTCAATTATAGTTACAGCTAATGAATATAACTGCCTTATTGCTGTGGTAGAGGATTTTGTAAATTCATATATGGAATATCAACTTGCTGAATTTTGTGGCGAAGATGACATGAAAGAAATAGCAACTCATTGTAATGAGATTTGTGAAGAGTTGAAATCTTATAACCGATAAAATAAGCATAATCCACACAAAAACAAACTGTCACTATCAAAAAATGATATGTAGTGACAGTTTGTTTCTTTATTTACAGTCGTATATGCGGCAGAGGTTTTTTGACAGTCTGAGCCACCGCCGTTGGCGGTGGCTCTTATTTATGTTTAGGTATATTGATTGTAGTAATCTTAGATTTGTGATAGAGAGTTTTTATTGGAATTTCGGCTTATTTTCGCTATTTTTTACTACCATTTGTATAATTGGTATGAAATATTACATTTTTCGTGCATTTTCGAGCTATTTCTACCTCTTAATTTTGCCCTCTAAATGCACTGCAAATCTTTTACCGAGCTCCTTGGCTTCGAGTAAATCTCCTTCACTTGGAACAAATAGCACCTTATGCCCCTCTTCAAACACTTCCACCTTTACACCTTTTAGCCTGCTGATAATATTGGGCACTCCCTCACCGCTCCAACCATATGAGCCAAATACCAAAGCGTCTTTCTTTTGGATATTGATAGCATCAACATGGCTTAAGAGTTGCCAAAGTGGTGGCAGAGCATCCCTGTTTATCGTGGGTGTACCCAGTGCAAAAGCATCGGAAGTGGCAAGCTTTTCGCAGAGGGTGTTCATGTCATGATCGATGATGTCGAAAAGCTCTATCTTAGCGTCTGCAATAATCGAGGTAATTCCCTGTGCTATGGCATTAGCAAGCATTTTAGTGTTTCCATACGCCGAGGTGTAGAAAATGGGTATCGTTGGTTGTTCATTTTTTTGCGGTGTGCTCCAAGTCCTATATGCATTCATAACATAGTCAAGCTCATGCTCTTTAGACAGCACAGGTCCATGGCTTACACAAGCAAAATTTATATCAAGGTCTTTTATCTTATCAAGTCCTGATAGTACATATGGTTTAAAGGGAGAAAATATCGCATCGTAATAGTTTTTAACCGAACTGCGGTATTTTAAATCGTAATGGATTTTACTGTCAAGTATATATGGTTCACAGTAGTGGCTTCCGAGGAAATCACAGGAAAAGAGGACACCCTCTTCTTCAAGGTAGGTAAACATTGAATCAGGCCAGTGGAGAAACGGTGCGTTTATAAATTTAAGTGTTTTTCCCCCGAGCTCAATTTTTTCTCCGTCCGTGGCAACCTTAATCGGCAAATCATCCCTGTTACATATATTTTTTATATATATACTTCCAGCCCTTGAAGCTATAATTTGCGCATTTGGCATATGGGGAAGCAGTTCTTCAAGGCTTCCTGTGTGGTCGGGCTCACAGTGATTTAATATTATATAGTCGATTTCGGCAGGGTTTATCACTGATTTAATATTCTCTAAAAAAGTATCGGTAAATGTTTTATGTGAGCACTCTATCAATGCGGTTTTATTTTCACCTTTAACTATATATGCATTATAGCTTGTTCCATATTCAGTGCTCATAACAACATCGAAAACTCTCATATTGGGATTAAATATCCCCACAAAATATACGCCATTTGTAATTTGCATAATAAATCCTCCTTTGTTTTTACTATGTGAAGAAATTTCATAAATAAAAGGATGTAGGAGAGTAGAGCCAATTTAGAGGTGAAATTATCCGTGTATGTATCCCCCGCCGTTGGCGTGGGATACATACACAAAAATAATTAGGCGCTCTTTATCCACTCTCAAATAAAACCAATGGTTGACGAAAAAATTCGCCAACCTTTAGTCATTTTTTACTCACTACTATTCTTCGCTAAACATATCCTTGCCCACACCACATAGGGGGCAAACATAGTCTTCGCTTACATCCTCCCAAGCTGTTCCTGGGTCAACATGTTGGTCTGGCTCGCCATTTTGCGGATCATACACATAGCCACAAACGGTGCAAACATATTTTTTCATAATACTTCTCCTCTGCTCAATTCAATATTTATAAACCGCTTAAAGCTTTTTCTGCGATTTACTTCAATTATATTATATCCAGCTGCAAGATAATTTTACCATATTTTATATTATTTTTCAGCTAAATTAATGAGTTTTTTCAAAAAGCAAAATTTTTTGGCAATTTATACATAAACTACCAGCTTGCTTTTAGCGCAATTCTCCTTATACCTGCAAATGCATGGTGGAATTTTTATTGTCTACATTAATATTGTTTGTGTGACAAATTTATGAAAAATTCACAAAAAAATTCCGCAGATTAATAAATTGAACTTGCTGTATTGACAAAACTGTACGCGTATAGTATTATATGGTTGTGAAATATATCACAAATAAATATAATATGAAAGGTGAGAATCATGGCTAACAACACAAATACTTCAGAAAAAGTACTAAGTCGCACAGACCTTATTTCACTCGCAATCGGAAATGTAATCGGAGGTGGCATAATGTCACTGATGGGTATTTCTATAGGAATGACTGGTCGCTCGATAGTTATTGCATTAATACTATGTAGTGTGATGGTTTTAGTGGCCGGCTTGCCACAGTTTTTCGTGGCTTCTTCCATTAGAATGAGCGGTGGGTTTTACACGCAGGCAGCACTTTTTGGCGGCACCTACTTTGCCGGTGTCTATGCTGCAATATTCATTTCTTTTTTCTTTGGAGCATCTCTTTATGCTCTCTCCTTTGCAGATTATGTTTCCTCATTTATTCCTGGAGTGGATATGAAATTAGTGGCATTAATACTTTTAACTGTTATAGCAGGACTCCACATATTGGGAGTTAAAGTGGCGGCTAAGGCACAAACAGTTATGGTTGTGGTATTGGTACTTGCATTGCTCGCCTTTGCCGGATTTGGACTTGGCGAAGTTAAACCTGGATTTACAGCGGCACCTGATTGGATGATTGACGGTATTCCTGGTCTTATGGGCGCGGCGGCGCTGATGAGTTTTGCCACAACAGGCTC
Source organism: uncultured Oscillospiraceae bacterium (assembly GCA_964370185.1). GTDB lineage: Bacteria > Bacillota > Clostridia > Oscillospirales > Ruminococcaceae > CAYJEQ01. The sequence continues at coordinate 27,125 of CAYJIJ010000025.1, read as the reverse complement.
TACATTTATCATCAATTTTAGTAAACAATGTAAAAACCCCACAAAGGATATACCTTTTGCAATACTCATAAGCACATCAATAATTACTGTTATCTATATTTTAGTGGCAATAGTTGCGGCTGGTGTTCTTCCTGTCTCCGAGGTTGCTGGAAAATCTTTGGCTGTAACCGCATATGAAGTGCTCCCCTATCCTGTTTACATATTCTTTATGGTAGGCGGTGCAATGTTCGCCTTGGTGACATCTCTAAATGCACTTTTCGGCTGGGTAGCCCCACCGATAGTACAGGCAAGCGAAGATGGTTGGTTTCCAAAAACACTTGCCAAAGAAAGCAAGAAGTTCGGCACACCGCATATAGTAATTCTAATAATCTATGCTATGGCGTGTGCGGTGATACTCTTTGGTTGGAATATTGGTACAATAGCTAATGTGGGTAATTTCCTTTCAAATTGCCTAACTGTAATACTCTGCTTAGCACTAATTCGTATGCCAAAAATTATTCCCACAGCTTGGAAAAAATCCTCATTCCATATTAATGATGCTTTTTACTGTTTTTTATGTGTTTTAGGGGCTGTGATCAGTGCAGTATTCTGTTATTATTTAGCCATAGGGTTAACTCCCTCCGAAGTGACGTTCACATTTGTCTATCTTGCAATTTCGGTAATTTACCCTGCACTCAGAATTAAAATGGGTTCGGGAATTAAAATAGAAACAAGTTATGAAGAAATACAATAAGTAAAGAATAAGGAGAAATAAAATGTATAATGTAAGACCATCAGAGGTAATAAATATTAATAGTACAAATGATGAAATTAAAAAATTTGTCTTTGACTCAGCAGTAGCGAGCGGACATTTAATTGTTGGCACCGTAATGGCTGAGCAAAATTTGCCGACCACTCGCACACTTGAAGTGCAGTATTTGGATGACAGTGGAGATTTATACATGGGATTTTCGCGTGGAAAGCCCGTGTATGAGGAAATAATGAAGAACCCTTATATTTCAGGAAGCAATGTGATTATGACCGATGGACGCAGAGGTTTTGGGGTTAGGATAGATGCAAAGCTTGTAAAAGTTGAGGACGAGAAAATATACGAAAGATACTGGGCTCAAAACTCCGGAACCAAAGCGCTTTACAGCAAGTCGCTCGAAAACTTTATAATATTCCGCTTAACAGATGGCGATGGAGAATTATTCGACCTCTGCCGCGACGATGTGACCCATAGATACAGATTTTCCTTTGGGGAAAATGGAAAAGCAAGAGCGTGGTTTTATAATATAACCGATGCATGCACTGCATGTGGAGCATGTGTGAAAGCATGTATGATGGATATAATCTCACTAAATTGCACGAAAGCTCATATTGACCATCGCGGATGCTTAGAATGTGGGGTTTGTTATGAAAACTGCGCTTTCGGTGCAATAACTAAAGGCGGTATTTCTCCTAAATAAGCTAAGATGTACAATGTAAAGCAAGCTAATCATAATAAAATTTTCTCCCCTCCCCGCTCTTTGGGTGATGGGGAGAATTTTAGTTTGCTTGGAATTAATAGTGAAAATTTTCTGCATATATCTTTCTCCCATCGCAGTTTTAAAGTAGTTGACATTAACACTTTACTCAGATATACTACTTAGTGTCAGTAGCTTTATGTAGTTCCCACATATACTATTTACTAAAATTTATTAGAGGAGCATTTATAATGTCAACATCGTCTGCTCGTAAGAGCAAACAACTTCACATATATAAAACTGCAGGACAGCTATTTCTTGCGTCGGGATATGAAAAGACATCAATGAGAGGCATTGCTGACGCCTGCGGAGTAAGCTTAGGGCTGATTACATATCATTTTGCAGAAAAGAAAAATATTGCATTTAAGCTAATTTCCAATGAGCTTAGCGCAATCAGCGAAATAGTAGAAAAATATGCACCATTGGAAGAAGACGCGGCACTACATTCTGGGTGCATTACTAAATTATTTTGGACTGTCTTCTCCTCACCGAAATTCTTTAATTTTTATCTTGATGTACTTAAAGAGGATATTTATCTAAATGTTGTGCTCAATTCAGGTATAGGCACATTTAAAAAAATATGTGAGCAAAAGAATTTAAGCCACAACGACCAGTATTTACAGCTCTATGGCAACTATATTTCGGTAAGCTTAGAGCGCACCTTGGTGCTTTACTGCCGAGAGGATAATTATTTGAACGACAGCATCCCAAATTTGATATTTAATGCATATATGGGGCGTATTTGGGGCACTCAGGAGCAATTAAATGATTACTGTATAAAGACAAGTGAAATTGTAGATAAAATCTCCACTGAGCATCCTGAAGTATTTGAGGGATGGTATGAAACTGAATGCCTTTAATTAGCATGTTTTTTAATTTAATAGAAAGCAAAATTAGCTGTGATTATTTCACAGCTAATTTTTATCCTCTAAAATCCCCCGTCTGCATTGATTTTTATTTTTTTTTGTTGTATAATATCATAATAAGTAAAGCTAAAACAAAAAAATGTTCTTTATACTCAGTCTTTAAAAATAGGGGGATTACAAATATGTCTGAAGCAAAACAAAAAGCACTCGACACGGCACTTGCACAAATTGAAAAGCAATTTGGTAAAGGTGCTATAATGAAGCTTGGTCAAAACGAAGCAATGAGTGTTGAAGCAATATCAACAGGCTCGCTCTCACTCGATATAGCACTTGGAATAGGCGGTGTGCCAAGGGGGAGAATAGTTGAGATATATGGCCCTGAAAGCTCGGGTAAAACCACCGTTGCACTACATATAGTTGCAGAGGCACAAAGAGCTGGCGGCGAAGCGGTGTTTATTGATGTTGAGCATGCACTTGACCCAATTTACGCTAAAGCTTTGGGTGTTGATATAGATTCTCTATTAGTCTCACAGCCCGACACTGGCGAGCAGGCACTTGCCATCGCCGAAGCACTTGCACGCTCGGGTGCGGTGGATGTTATAGTAGTGGACTCCGTTGCGGCAATGGTTACAAAAGCCGAAATGGAGGGCGAAATGGGTAGTACACAAGTGGGTGTGCAGGCAAGACTTATGTCGCAGGCACTGAGAAAGCTCACAGGTGCTATCAGCAAATCAAATTGTGTTGCGATATTTATAAATCAGCTCAGAGAAAAAATCGGGGTGGTATATGGCAATCCCGAAACTACTCCAGGTGGCCGTGCGCTTAAGTTCTACGCCTCAGTAAGGCTTGATGTAAGACGCTCGGAGCAGCTTAAAAACGGCACCGAAGTAATCGGTAACCGCACAAGAGTAAAGGTAGTTAAAAATAAGGTTGCGCCGCCATTTAAAGAAGCTGAGTTTGATGTTATGTATGGACTTGGTATTTCTAAAGAGGGCGAAATACTCGACCTTGCAGTAAAACTTGAAATAATCAACAGAAGCGGTGCATGGTTTAGCTATCAAGGCGATAGACTGGGACAGGGCCGTGACAATGTTAAGGAATATATGAAAGCAAATCCACAGTTTACTGAAGAAGTGGCTGCACAGGTAAGAGCGCAGGCACATCAACTCGCCTCCGCACCTAAGGTGCTGAAAAAGGCTGTTAAAGCGGCTGCGGCAGTGGATGTTGCGGTAGAGGTTGACGACAAATAATGCGTATAACTGAGATAACCGTCACTAAAAAAGGGCGGTATAGCATATATGCGGACGGCGAGTTTTTCGCCGCTTTACATGAAGATGTATTTTATGCCGAGCAGATAACTGTCGGCTGTGAGATGCAGTTTGATAAACTATTAGAGCTTAAGGCGCTGTCCGAGGGTAAGATAACGAGGGACAGAGCCTTTAAGCTATTGTCTGCGAGGAGTTATACTGCAAAGGGGCTGTATGAAAAGCTTTTAAAGTATGGTGAACCCGAAATTTGCGAGCAGACAGTGGAGCGAATGGCTCAGCTTGGGCTTATAAATGATACAGAGTACGCATATGCTTATGCGAGGGATTTATATAATCTGAGGAGCTTTTCTAAAAAGCGAATTGTGATGGAGCTTGTACAAAAAGGCATTGACCGAGAGCTTGCAAAGGAAGCCTCCGAGCAATTTGAAGAGGAGCAGGAAGCGTCCCGTGTAGAGGAAATACTACAAAGACGATATGGTGATAAGCTTTTAGACCCTAAAGAAAAAAATCGTGCATTTCAGTATTTAGCCAGACAGGGATTTTCATACAGCGATATAAAGGAAGCTCTTGCACGCTGTGCCGAATATTTGGAAGATGAAGTTTAAAGTAAATTTCAGGCTTTAAATATACAAAGCCTTTTTATAGTTATTTTCTGCTTTGCAAAAGAAAGGGATGATCATAAATAATGACAAGAAGAATTGGGATGGTGTCCCTTGGGTGTTCAAAAAATCAGGTAGACGGAGAGCTTATGCTATCACTGCTTGGCAAGGCAGGGTATGAGTTTTGTGCCGACCCACAAATGTGCGACGCTATAATTATAAACACCTGTGGATTTATAGAGGATGCAAAAAAAGAATCGATAGACAATATTCTTGAGTTCTGCGGTATGAAGGGCGAGGGCAGTTTAAAGGTAGTGGCTGTCACAGGATGTCTTGCAGAAAGATATAGAGAAGAAGTTGCAAAAGAAATGCCCGAGGTGGATGTTGTCCTTGGCATCGGCAAAAATAGCGATATAGTCGATGTGATAGACCTGGCACTCACTGGCGAAAAAACAGCGCTTTTTGCGCCTAAAGAAGAGCATATCATAGAGGGTGAGCGTATTTTAGTAAACCCACCCCACTATGCATATATAAAGGTGGCAGAGGGATGTGATAACCGGTGTTCCTACTGCGCCATCCCCCTTATAAGAGGTAATTTTAGAAGCCGTAAGATGGAAAATATCATCCATGAAGTAAAATCACTTGTGCAAAAAGGGGTAAAGGAATTTAATCTCATCGCACAGGATACTACAAGATATGGCGAGGATATATATGGCGTGCTTAAACTGCCCGAGCTGATAAAAGAGGTCTGTACCATAGATGGAGTGGAGTGGCTTAGAATACTCTACTGTTACCCCGAGAGGATAACGGCTGAGCTTTTAGATGTTATGGCAAGCGAGCCGAAAGTAGTAAAATACTTAGATATCCCCATCCAGCATGCGAGTGGAAAAATACTAAAAGAGATGAACAGGCGTGGAGATAGGGACAGCATATCGGCACTGATGAAAAAAATCAGAAAAACAGTGCCCGAAATAACCCTTAGAAGTACTGTAATTACAGGTTTTCCAGGTGAGACTAATGAAGATTTTGAAGAGTTGTGCAATTTGATTGAAGAGGTGAAATTCGAGCGCCTTGGAGCATTTGCATACTCCCCCGAAGAGGACACCCCTGCATTTTTGATGGAAAACCAAATTGACGATAAGCTAAAACAAAGGCGCAAAGACATAATAATGGAAATACAGCATGGCATTGCCACCGAAATAGCCGAAAAAAGCATCGGGAAAGTGCTCACTGTTTTAGTGGAAGGCTTTGATGTAAATGAGGGGCTGTATTTGGGCAGAAGTGCCATGGATGCACCCGATATTGACACAAGGGTATATTTCGTGAGTGACTCACAGCACGAAGCCGGAGAATTTGTAAATGTGCTTATTACTGCCACCGATGAATATGATTTGGTTGGCGAGATAAAAATGTAGTAGTGGGATAGTTTAAAATAAATTTTAAGCTAATCTCTATAAAATCTACTTAGGGTAACTTCCCAAAAACGAATCGTTTTTTATTTAGTGCCGATACTGTTCGGCGGAATGGAGCATTTAAATGAATTTACCAAATAAACTCACCATGCTCAGAATGATAGCTGTGCCAATATTTGTGGCGATTATGTATATGGCTAAATCGGATATGATTTATTATAACATTGCACTGATAATATTTGCATTAGCGGCACTCACCGATTGGCTTGATGGCTATTTTGCAAGACGTGATGGGCTTGTCACTAAATTTGGCATACTCATGGACCCTTTAGCCGATAAACTTTTAGTAGCGGCGGCAATGATATGCTTTGTAGAGATAGAAATTGCCCCTGCATGGGTTGTAGTGACGATAATATCAAGGGAGTTTTTAGTTACCTCCATAAGACTTGTCGCAGCAGGCGAAGGCAAGGTAATTGCAGCCGATAAACTTGGCAAATACAAAACCGCATTACAAATGGTGTGGATATGTATCGGGCTTTATTTGAGTGGCTATAATTATGGTATGAATATCGGTGTTATAATTTATTTAGTGCTAATGTATGCAGTGCTTTTACTCACAGTTATAAGTGGTGCAAACTATGTGATAAAAAATAAGGACTGCTTTTCACAGTAGGTTTTTTACAATCTATGAAGTGATAAAAAATCGAGACCACCACCATTTCCCCACCCCCAAGCATGCAAGATGCTAAATTTACAAATTATATATAGATAAATTTCAAAAGGAGGAGCATATGAAAGTTTATAATACGCTGACAAGGCAAAAAGAAGAATTTATACCAATTGAAGAGGGCAAGGTGAGAATGTATGCTTGTGGCCCTACTGTTTACAATTTTATTCACATAGGAAATGCAAGACCAATATGCGTTTTTGACACTTTAAGAAGATACCTTGAGTACAAGGGATATGATGTTACATTTGCACAGAACTTCACCGATATAGACGATAAAATAATAAACCGTGCCAATGATGAGGGTGTGACCTTCACCGACATTGCAGAAAAATATATAGAAGAGTATAAAACCGACGCTAAGGGACTCGGTGTGCGTGATGCAGATATTCATCCGAAGGCAACTGAGAGCATTGAGGAAATTATAGAGGTAATCTCCGATTTAATAGAAAAGGGATTTGCTTATGAAAAAGATGGCGATGTGTACTTTAGAAGCAGAAAATTTGATGGCTATGGCAAGCTTTCACACATGCCTCTCGAAGACCTTGAAAGTGGTGCAAGAATTGATGTGAGTGAGCAAAAAGAGGATGCGCTTGACTTTGCACTTTGGAAAAATGCAAAACCCGACGAACCTTCATGGACTTCACCATGGGGCGAGGGCAGACCCGGATGGCATATAGAGTGCACTGCAATGATACGCAAAAACTTGGGCGGAAACATTGATATTCATTGCGGCGGACAGGATTTAATCTTCCCACATCATGAAAATGAAATCGCACAGGGCGAATGCTGTGCAGATGGTGATTATGCAAAATACTGGATGCACAATGGATATATAAATGTAGATAATAAAAAGATGAGTAAATCTTTGGGCAATTTCTTTACTACAAGGGATGTAGCGGAGAAATTCGGATATGAGCCTATAAAATACATGATGCTTCAAGCGCATTATAGAAGCCCGATAAATTACAGCTATGAAGTAATTGAGCAGTGTAAAGCGGCACTTGAAAGACTTGGCAACTGCCGTGATCATATGGATTATGCATTAACCATAGCCGATGGTGAGCAAAACGAAGCTTCCACAGCATTTATAGCTAAGCTTGATGCAGGCAAAGCAGCATTTATTACAGCTATGGACGACGATTTAAACACAGCCGACGGACTTGCCGCATTATTTGACATGGTAAAAGAGATTAATATTTATCTCTCAACCCCAAAACCACAAGCAGATATAGAATATGCAATAAAGCTCTTTGATGAAATCACAAATGTACTCGGCATACTTTACAACCGCAGTGCAAAAACCGTAGATAGCGAAGTAGAAGCTTTAATAGAGCAAAGAGCACAGGCAAGAAAAGATAAAGATTTTAAACTTGCAGATGAAATTAGAGATAAAATAAAAGCAATGGGCATAGTGCTTGAAGACACTCCACAGGGTGTAAAATGGAGCTATGAGAAGTAAAATCTATTAGATTATATAAAAAAAAATTTCGCTCATTGTGGTGAATGCCCCAGCAATGGAATGTCGTATTATTTTAGGTTGTGCGTCACATCGGGCGAACACGCAGGTTCGCCCCCTACTATAATAAAAAAAAGCCCCCTCACGGGGGCTTTTTTTATTATCTACCCGTTGATGGGTTTTCTTTTTCTTTTTCTTCTTCTACTTCTGGGTTAGTTGTTTCAGGTGCAGTTGTTACGCCTGCGTTGTCTGGGTTGTCAACGCCGCCAAAACCGTACTCAACTATTGTCCCATCTTCGATTTCTTTATCTGTGATTACAAAACGACCAAGGTTACCTGTGGAAACACTCATAAGACCTGTGTCTGCATCAAATGAAGAGTCGAGCTGAGTAAGTTTACCTTTGTAGTAACGATACATAAAGAACTCGCCACCAAAAGCTTCTTCTACATTTGTCACATCAATTTCAAGTGTACCTCTACCAAACTGAGGACCTGCTGGGAAGTTTAGGAATATGAAGTCGTTTTCGTCAAACATTTCGATTATTTCATCAATTGCATCGTCATTATTAAGCATGTTTACCGCATCTCTGCCTGCAACGCTTACATTATAAGTCCAGTTATCGCCCATGAATGTCACTCTGTCGTGATTGTTGATATCGGATATATTTTCAAGCTGATATTCGCTGTAAACAGGAGCCGAGGAATCAACTTCTACATAGTCGCCATCGTCAAGGTCGGCAATTGCATTATCGTCTGCAAGGGGGTACCCTGTACCGAAAAGTATCGCGCCGTCCATGTCTGCATTTTCGCTATTTCTTGCATCCATCTTGATTTGATACTCAACATCGGTAATGCTTGCAGGCCAGCCAGCTTCAACTGCTACTTCAAGCTCAAGACCGTCCTGTCCCTCAACTACTTTAACATAATCAATTGATGCACTTCCTCTTTCGTCATCAACGATAATTTTGTAATCGTCCTTAGCACTGTTTTCTATCTGGATATAACCACCGTTTACATCAACTATCATAGGGAAGTTGTAAGTTTCGCCCGGTGTTAAGATTGTATTTTCACTTGCTACGATGCCTGTTTCTTCGTCCGCACCGAAAGATATTTCAAACTCATTATTTGTAGTGTCCGCAAATGCGATTACGCCTGTGTTTAAAACTGTTGCAGCCGCCATTAAAGCTATAAAAATCTTTTTCATAAATAGTTCCTCCAAAAAATGTTTTTAGCTCATCTCCTGAGCACAATTTAATTATACATTACATTTTGTTACTTTTCAATAGGATTTTGTTTCCAATTTGTAATTTAATTTTGCAGATGAAGATTGCTTCTTGCCATGTAGCTTTATAAGGTATCTACTTATAATAAAGTGTTTTATGAAATATAATCTGAAATCAATCGGTATATTTTCTGAAAACAACTTTAATTATAAGTTTTCTGGGATACCCCCCTCCGATTTCTCGGAGAGTTTTTATTCTTTCTACTGGGCATAATCATATTATATATTACATTTTGTTACTTTTCAATAGGATTTTGTTTCCAATTAGTCATAATTTGTGCGTTAAAAGACTTTTTTCATCAAATTAAAACCTTTAAACATTTAATTTGATAAAAATTTCCAACAAAAATTATTACAAAACTCTTTCATTTTGTATAAAAAAATGTTATAATTTAAAAAGCACTCGACTATATGTGCAAAAAATAAATACTGATATATATAATGTATACCCCCTTGGGGGTGAATGGATTTGGAGGTCATTTTTTTGAATAAGAAAAAAATTAGAGGCAAAAAAACAACTAATAAACTTGACAAATATACGATGACAGTAATAATGGCAGGCGTAGTTTCGATGTCGGTGGCGATGTTTTCGATTTTAAGCACTGTAACAGAGGCTGATTCAATCAGGGCATCTGATAATTCTTCTTCGATGGAGCAAAGCAGTCAGTCTGCGGAGAACTCCCAAAATGATGAGAGCTCAGCCCTACCTGAAAATGAAAAAGAGGACGAGCATTCGAGTGCAACAGGCGATATAGAAGTATCTGCTTCTGCACCATCCTCACAGGCAAGTGCTACTGCACAAGCTTCGAGCGGTGCACAGTCCTCACAAGCTGCTGAGCCCGAAGCGCAGACAGTGGAAAAAGAAGAACCACCTGCAAAAACTTACACTGCAAAAAACACTGCGGCAACAATCGGCACCTCGGGAGTAGGAAATATTCCCTCATGGCAGGCAAAAAATAGTGATGTAGTGGGATGGATTAAAATACCCAATACAAATATTGATTATCCCGTGGTTGTAGGGCCTGACAATCTGTATTACGAAGCACTCGGATACGATAAGCAGGCGGATAAAAACGGTGTAATTTGGGCGGATAGTGATACCTATTTTGGAGGTGGAAGAAGCCTTTCAAAAAATAATGTTCTCTACGGACACAACTGGACTAATGTTACGAATAATCCAAGAATAGGTAACCCAAATGATGTTATGTTTGCACAGCTTGCGTCATTCCATCATCTTGATTTTGCACAAAACACCCCATATATCTACTACTCAACTGAAAACACTGAAATGGTGTGGCAGATTTTTGCAGTATTCTACACTGAAATTGATTTTAACTATATCATGAGCGATGGTAGTTCGGATTATATGAGCAATGTGATAAGCGAAGCAAAAGCAAGGAGCCTGCATAATTATGATGTGAGTGTAAATAGCTCAGATAAAATACTCACACTTTCCACCTGTACCCGTGCATATGGTAGTAGTGCCGACCAAAGATATGTGGTTATGGCAAAACTTATGGATCCGAGTGAAGCAATAGTGCCTGTTACAATAACAGAAAATGCAGATTTTAAAAAGCCTACTTTATAGATTTTATGATAGGGTGACTTCCCTAATCTAAACAAATGGACTTTATTTATTTCTCCCATCTCCCTCCCTACTCTTGTTAGTGGGGCGAGTGATGGGAGAATATTTACTTGATTTATTGATATTTAATTAAAAAAGGAGCATTAACTATGGGATTAAAGTCGGAAAATACTGCCTTTATATTAAGTGGAGTAAAAGACTTCGACCTCGCCGAAACCCTCGACTGTGGGCAGGCGTTTCGTTGGAGGGAAAATGACGATGGAAGTTTTAGCGGTGTGGTAAGGGGAAAGCTCTGCAAAATCGCAAAAAATACCGATTATGTTACACTTTACGGAGTTACCGAAGAGGATTACAATGAAATTTGGAAAGAATATTTTGATTTTGATAGGGATTATAGCGTGATTAAAGAGCTTTGCAAAAAGAATGAAACACTTGCTAAAGCCATTACATTTGCACCGGGTATAAGGGTGCTAAAGCAGGAGCCGTGGGAAGCGCTTTGCAGCTTTATAGTAAGCCAAAACAATAATATAAAGCGGATAAAGGGCATAATAGATAGGCTTTGCAGTGAATTTGGCGAAGAGATAGAGGAGGGATTTTACAGCTTCCCCACCGCCGAAAGACTTGCAAAACTCACCCCCGACGACCTCGCACCACTGCGCAGTGGCTTTAGGGCACGCTACATAATAGACGCCGCACAAAAAGTGAGTAGTGGCGAAGTGGACATTGCTAAGATACAAAACCTTGATTTAGACAGTGCAAGAGCTGAGCTTATTAAAATTACAGGAGTGGGTGTGAAAGTGGCGGACTGCGCACTTCTCTTTGGGTTTGGCAGGGTGGAGTGCTTCCCCGTTGATGTTTGGATTAAGAGGGCGATGGCACAGCTTTTCCCGAATGGATTACCCGAAGAACTACTGCCGTATGCTGGAATAGTACAGCAGTATATTTTCCACTATGTAAGGCTCTGCCCCGAGGCATTGCCCGAGAGCTAAAAAATCACCTCTTGTAGACACCAGAAGGGATTTCATCTGAAAAATTAAAGGAGTGGGAGAGTAGAGCCCCCTTTAGAGATAAAATTATCCATGTATGTCTTTCCCCCGACTACGGCTGGGAAAAGACATACAAAAAATAAATCAACGCTACTACCCACACCTAAAATTAATAAGTCATTGCAAAAAGATGTCTAATAGTTTATAATTTCATTAGCGACAAATTTTTTAGCAAAAAACAAAAATATGGAGGAACATAAAATGTTTAAGAAAATTTTAGCTTCTGCCCTTGCAGTGGCAATGCTTGCGAGTATGAGCGTGACTGCTTTTGCGGTGAATAATGCGCCACCACTCAGCGAATTAAAAGTAGGGGATCTTATTTTTCTATTTGGTGTAAATGGGACAGATCCTACAATTGATAATAAATGGTTTATTGTGGATAATGACAATGTGGTTGTGAATTACGAACATTCTCTTTCTCTTATGACCCATGAAATCAAAAATTTAGAAGCGGGCGATAAAATAATTACGCCTTTAGCGATTATATCATCGGATACTAACGACTTAAATCCTACATTACCAAACACTCGCACTGCTGATAGAAAATCCGATGTGACCCGCTGGAAAGCGGACATAATTTGGCAAACCGACGAGGGTGAAGATCTTGTGGAAGCTATTACTATCGAGCCATTTACCATTCGGGGTAGTGTACACTACTGCGTAGCCATCGAAATCAAAGAAGATGTAGCGGTGGATATGGCGGATCTTGTGGGCAGAGTAATTGTTTATAAAACAAGTAAAAGCAATCCCACTTCTGAAATCCAGCTAAACGCAGATGAGTTTGCCACAAGGGGATATGGAGCAATCGGCTTTGACGAGTCCGGCTTTGAAGAGATTTATCCCGAAGCTTTTAACACAGCAGTAAGAATACATGATGTTCCAGGTCTTTCGGGTCGTACAGTAGACACCTACCCAGTAAGAAGCTTCGGAGATGCCGACGCTAACGACAGAGCCTCCTTCTACTTCACAGGTATCGGCTACTACCACACAAGGGTAATAGACACCGAGGGCGATAAATACATGGCGTTTAACACTGTTCCACACGCTGAAATAGAAGATGCAAACCCAAAAGCGCATATCGACTATGTAAACTTCCCAGGTAATATTAAATTCCATCAGTTCGGTGTAATGGAGCTCTTCATGGAAGAGGGACAGCACATCTACGCTATGGAAGACGGTGTGATGTACACACTCGAAGACTTTGCAAAAATGCAGAGAGAAAATCAAGAACTAATCTACGATGAAGAAGATCTTACAGTAGCATTCCAAATGACTGACTACCCAGATACATTCATCTACTCGGATATTGAGCTTGAAATGCCCATGGAAGACGAAGTAGTAGAAGAAGCAGAAAAAGAAATCCCTGAAACAGGCGGAGTTTTAGCTGAGTAATTTTAAATTAATAATTAACTAATAAGAGGTGTATTCCTCCGCCGATGGCGGAGGAATACACCTAATTAATTTTGCAGGAGATGAGCTTTATCCTGCAAATTAAACTATAACCCTAAAATAATGTTTGTAGCGGCATGGCTTGCAATGCCCGAGCATTTCGCAAAATTGAAATATATCTCCACACCCTCGGTCACGGCAAGCCGTGACCCTACAATAACCATCAATACAAATCACGCAAGAAAATGCAGAAATTATAAAAACGGACGAGTAATAATCGTCCGTTTTTGCTATATTATTTATTTTCTTCTATGCTCACCGCAATGTGGAGCTCTTTTAGTGATTTTTCTTCAACTTCGGATGGGCATGCTGTCATGAGTTCGCTTGCATTTTGCACTTTAGGGAATGCTATTACATCCCTAATCGACTCTTTTTCAGCCATAAGCATTACCAGCCTGTCAAGACCGTATGCCATACCGCCATGTGGTGGCACTCCATATTTAAAGGCTTCGAGCAAGAATCCAAATCTGTCCTGCGCCTGCTCTTCGGTAAATCCGAGAGCTTTAAACATAGTGTTTTGCATATCTGGGTCGTTTATTCTTATGGAGCCCCCGCCTATTTCGGTGCCGTTTAGCACGAGATCGTATGCTCTTGCTTTGGCATTTGCAGGGTCGGTTGTTAGCTTTTCGATATCTTCGAGTTTTGGAGAGGTGAATGGATGATGTTTTGCAACATATCTATCCTCTTCTTCGTCGTGCTCAAAGAGTGGGAAATCTGTAACCCACAGTAAATCGAATGTCCCTTTTTCTATAAGACCCAATTTTTCAGCAATGCGTGTTCTAAGTGCGCCGAGTGCGTCGTAAACCACATTGTTTGTATCAGCTACTATTAGCAGTACATCGCCAGTGCTCATCTCAAGCCTTGCATCTATTTTTGCTACTTCCGCTTCGCTTAAGAATTTCTCAAACGAAGATGAGCGTGCTTCTGCGGTAATCCTTGTGAATGCAAGCCCTTTTGCTTTATATGTCTTAGCATGGTCTGTGAGCTTGTCTATTTCTTTTCTTGTGAGTATATCGGCGGCTTTTGGCACCTTAATTGCCCTTACACTACCACCTGCCTCAAGCGCACCTGCAAACACTTTAAACTCAGTATTTTTTACAATATCGCTGATATCAACAAGCTCTAAGCCAAAGCGTGTATCGGGCTTATCGCTTCCGTATCTGTCCATAGCTTCGTCGTATGGTATGCGCTTAAACGGTGTTTTCACCTCTATGCCGAGCACATTTTTAAAGCACTGGGCCATGAAACCCTCATTTACACTCATTACATCCTCTTCATCTACAAAGGACATTTCAAGGTCTATTTGAGTAAATTCAGGTTGGCGGTCGGCTCTTAAGTCCTCGTCCCTAAAGCATCTTGCAATCTGCATATATCTATCGTACCCTGAGAGCATTAGAAGCTGTTTATACAGCTGTGGGGACTGTGGAAGAGCGTAGAATTTGCCCTCGTGCACACGGGAGGGCACGAGATAATCCCTTGCGCCCTCGGGGGTGGATTTGATAAGTATCGGTGTTTCCACTTCTAAGAAATTGTTTTTGTCAAAATAATCCCTTGTTGCTTTTACGATTTTGTGACGTAGTATCATTGTGTCCTGCATTTCACTGCGTCTTAAATCGAGATAGCGATATTTAAGCCTTAATTCTTCCTTTACATTTGTCGTATCGGAAATTTCGAAGGGGGGAGTTGCGGATTTTGCAAGTATTCTTAAGTCGGTAACAAATATCTCTATTTCGCCCGTCTTAATTTCTTTATTAACAGCTTCCCTCTTTCTCACTACACCTTTTGCCATAAGGACGAACTCCGCCCTTACCGAAGCCGCTTTATCACGAAGCTCCTGCGCGCTTTCATCGCCAAAAGCGAGCTGTACTATACCGCTTCTATCCCTTAAATCTATAAAGATAAGGTTTCCTAAATCCCTTGTTTTTGCCGCCCAACCGGACACTACTACTTCCTGCCCTACATTTTCTATATTAAGATCGGTGCAATAGTGACTGCGTTTGAGCCCGTTCATATTGTCTGCCATAAATTCTCCTCCGTTGTGTTTTATACTATAATTTCCCTTTAAAATTTGCTACGAATGCATCGTCGAGCAGAATTTCTTCTGTTTCGCCGTTTTGCATATTTTTTAGTTTTGCTTTGCCCTCTTCCATTTCACTGGAACCGAGTACCATTGTGTATTTCGCATTTATTTTATCGGCATATTTCATCTGCGCTTTAACACTTCTGCCAACTATATCGGTTTGCCCATACATCTCGGAAAGCCTCATAGAATTTACAATTTTAGCCGCATAGAGTGTTGAGTCTTTGTCCATGGTTGCAATATATAAATCACATACGGGGGGTGTTGGGAAGCTTGCCGCACAGTTTTCCATCACGCTTACAAGGCGCTCAATTCCAAGGCCAAATCCTATACCCGCCGTAGGTTTACCGCCGAGGGTTTCCACTAAGCCGTCATAGCGTCCACCACCGCAAACAGTGCCTTGTGAACCTATTTTATCGCTGATAAATTCAAATACGGTCTTGGTGTAATAATCAAGTCCTCGCACTATCCTTGTGTTTTCTTTATATTCTATTGAAAGCTCTGTTAAAAGCTCTTTTACTGTTTTGTAGTGGGTGTCGCACTCTTCGCAGAGATGATTTAGCATCACAGGTGCATCTACCGCAATCTTTGAGCAAGCTTCTTCCTTGCAGTCAAGTATTCTGAGTGGGTTTTTGGAAAGCCTATCAAGACAGGTTTTGCAAAGCTTGTCCTTATGACTTTCGAAATAGGCAATCAGCTTCTTTTGATAATCGGGACGGCATTTTGGGCAACCTATGGAGTTAATCTCTAAGTGAATGTCTGTAACGCCTAATTTTTTAAATAGAGTGTCCACCAAAGCCATTGTTTCAGCATCTGCTGAGGGTTGTGGCGCTCCCATCAATTCCACTCCGAATTGGTGGAATTCCCTTAGCCTTCCCGATTGTGGCTTTTCATAGCGGTAGCATGGTATCACATAGGATAATCTTTGTGGCATTGCCTCGTTTATTAGCCCTGTTTCTAAAAGCGAGCGCATTACCCCTGCCGTGCCCTCTGGGCGAAGTGTAATTGAGCGTCCGCCCTTATCTTCGAATGTGTACATTTCTTTTTGCACAACATCAGTTGTATCGCCAACCGAGCGTACAAATAGCTCTGTATGCTCGAATGTGGGTGTCCTTATCTCTGTAAAGCCGTATAGCAAAGCTACTTTTAGTGCCATTTGTTCCACATACTGAAACTTATGCACTTGTGACGGCATTAAATCCTTTGTTCCCTTTGGTGCTTGTGTTTTCATCTTTTCTACCTCCTATAATCTATTAATTAAAATTAATCGCCCCCATGACGCATACACGCATAGGGACGAAGAAAATCTCGACTGTAAATAATGCTAAACATTACCCACACTACTCGTCCACCCATTTTGTAGGGCGGTAAGATTCAGATTGGAGCTTTTGCGTGACTATCTGTTTTGATTTACTATGTTTCTCCAGTCCAAATCACCGCGCTCAAGTGCATGTATAAGCGCTTCTGCTGTGGCAATATTGGTTGCCACAGGTATATTATGGACATCACAAAGACGCAGTAAACCTGCGTAGTCACTGTCTTTTGTAGTATTGTTTGGATCCCTCATGAATAGTAGTAAATCTATTTCATTACAAGCGATACGAGAAACCACTTGTTGGTCGCCACCTTGGGAACCGCTTAAAAATCTAAAAATACTTAGTCCTGTTGCCTCGGACACTAATTTGCCCGTCCTGCCCGTTGCACAAAGATTATGCCTGCTGAGTACACCGCAGTAAGCTATGCAAAATTGTACCATCAGTTCTTTTTTAGCATCATGGGCTATAAGTGCTATATTCATACATTCAACCTTCTTTGCATCTTTATTTTCTATATATATCTGCTATGTTTTATTTCCACAATAAATTAGTGTGTATATTAAAATTTATATATATACATTTTTTATTTACATAATCAAAACCCAAACACAAAGTTAATTCTGTGCTTTTAGAGTATTAAGGCACAAAATACAAAATGGACTTTAATCATCTCTTAGGGTAACTTCCCTATACATTTATTATATAACTAAATTCACTTGATTGCAAGCGGTATATTCTCTCCGAGTACCCTTAAAGCCAAATTATTCAAACTTTTTTTGAGCAATTCTTCTTTAGCTCCAAAGTTTTGCACCCAGAAGCCTTCCACATATGGGAGTACCGCAATTAACCTCAGTGCGGTAGTATCTATAATTTTATCAAAATTCTCGATTTGATTTTTGCTTTGCAAATTTACTTTATTGATGATTAAAGAAGTTTCACAAACTCCCTTTTCAAAAAGCTTATCCGCCACATTCCTGCCATCCCTTACGCAGATATGGTCGGGTGTTACCACAACGAGTGCCATATCGGATATTTCTGCTACATTTTCAAATGTTTCGCCCAATCCTGCGCCACTGTCGAGTATTATATAATCGCAGAAGTGTTCAAGCTGTTTTATTTTTTGTGAGAGTATATTTTTATCGGGTATGAAATTTGACTTATACGCCGCAGCAATTAAGTACAGATTTCCTGCTTTGTCGCATGGTATCAGCGCTTTTTGAGTTCCATATCCCTCCGAGATGATGTCCGAGAGGTCGTACACTACCTTATCTTCCACCCCAAGCATTAAATCAAGGCTTCGCAGTCCGCTATCGAGCTCTATAAGTACCACTTTTTTGCCCTTTTGTGCAAGCAACTTGGCTAAGCTCACCGATATAGTGGATTTGCCGACACCGCCCTTGCCCGAGGTTATAAGTATGGTTTTACTCATTTGTATTCACCACCGTTTGTATTGTTTCTTCGCTTGTTTCCTCTATGGGCAGTTCTTCGATGGGTAGCATATATTCTGGAAGTGCGGTTTCACCCTCGCCATACAGCTCAAAATACTTAGTAAATACTTCTTTCGCTACCGGTGCACCCGTATATCCATGCCATCCCTTTTCTATAATAACCGCCACTGCAATTTCGGGGTCATCAGCAGGTGCAAAGGCGATAAATGTGGAGTTTGGAAGTGCGGAGGTTTCGGGTGTACCTGTTTTAGAAGCTACATCCACAAAATAGCTGCCGAAATCATATGCGGCAGTACCCACTCTTGAAGCCGCTACCATGCCGTCTATCACTGTTTCAAAATGTGCAGGGTCTACATAGTCCATGTCGTTTACCACTGTGGGGGTTGCCTGAAAAAATGTTTCTTCGCCATCATAGGAGGTTATGCCTTTTACTAAATTCAAGTCCATTCTTTCGCCCCTATTGGCTATTGTTGCGGTATAGTTTGCAAATTGTATGGGGGAAAACTCATTGTATCCCTGCCCTATTGCACTGGCTATAACCCTACCAGCACTCCAAAATTCGCCGTATTGCTCGGCTACTTCTGGGGTGGAAAGTCTGCCCTCATATTCGCTTAGCTCCACTCCCGTAGTGCTTCCAAAGCCTAAATCCCCTGCATATTGGTTAATTAAATCAATTCCAAGTCTTCTTCCCACATCGTAGAAATAGCTATTACAGGAAACTGTGAGCGCATATACCAAATTCAAATTGCCGTGCACACCGAGGCAGGCAGGTTGATAATCGCTGTAATGGGTGTAAATTCCTGTGCAGAGCACTGTGCTAAAGGCAGTTTCTATCCCCTCATTAAGGGTTGCAATGCCTACACTTGGTTTAAATGTAGAGCCTGGGGCATATCTTCCAAGAAGTGCCCTGTTGTACATTGGGTTTAGTGGGTTTTGTATCAGCTCATTATAATCCTGATTGTAACTGCTTTGATCATAGCTTGGGTATGTGCCCAGTGCGAGCACTTCCCCAGTCTTTACATCAATTGCCACCACTGCGCCGGCATCTGCTTCCTTGCCCTGCCCTGCTGGCGCTGTTTCGTTAAGGCTTTTGATTTTTGCCTCAAGTGCGTCTATCGCCACCCTTTGTATCTCGGCATCTATCGTAAGCTGAATAGTTTTACCAGGTATCGGAGCTTCTTCCTCTACCACATCTATTACTTCGCCCTGCGCATTTATATATACGGAGCGTTTGCCGTCAGTGCCCTTTAGCTCTGATTCGTATGCCGCTTCAATGCCGTCCTTGCCAATTAAATCCGTGGCTATATATCCCTCTTCTAATTTTGCGCTGAGCTCATCGGGGAAAATTGGCCCAATTCGTCCGAGCACATGGGGGATAAGATCTCCGTCGGTGTATTCTCTTACCACTGTTTCAACAATGCTCACTCCGCTCAGCCTATACCCCTGCTCCCCTATGAGCACTGCGGTATTTACATCTACATCCCTCGCAAAAACATAGGGATTTGAAATGCTAAACTGCGATATTTCCATGCCATATCTCACCCCTGCAACTTTTCTCGCAGTGGTGTCCTCCAAATCTTCTAAGCCATATCGCTCTTTAAGCCATATAAATGCATCCTCTCCCGAGGTGTAGCTCCCTACATTTAATAGATTTTGAAGCCTTGAAATTTCCGAATCTGAATTTTCAGTAAAGGCATAGGGTGCTGTTTCGCTTATCGGAAGCGCATCTTCCCATAGTGCCCCCTCGGCTTCCATTAGTAGAATAGTTTCGGCTATTATTTCGTTTTGTGTTTCGGTGGGCATGAATGCACGGTCAAACACCACATCATAGCTTGTTCTATTACCAGTGAGCACCACGCCGTTTCTATCGACAATTTCTCCCCTTGCCGCCTCTATCACTTGGGTTCTGCTGCTGCCCCTATTGAGCTGATTATAATAATCTTCACCTTTTACTATTTGAAGGTCAACAAGCCTTATAGAGTAAAATAACCCCACTAAAATTAGTAGTGAAGATAGAATTAGTATTCGAATTTTAACTATTTTGTTTTTACCCATTTTCTACCTCCAACTAAAATTATTTTTGCTAATTATCCTCTATTTTAAACTGAAAATAATTATTTAAATACCTTATAGGTAAATATATCGGCACGGCAAATAATGTAGTGTAAATTGCCGTGGGTATTATCTCATTAATAAGTATCACCACAGAGCCATAATCAATCCACATATCATAAAAGAAATAGTATTCTATTAGTCCTCTGATGAGAAGCACTGAGAGTGTAAAAATAGCGCAGTTTAAAGGCTTATTGTGTATGTAGTATGTGGTTAAAAGCCCCACTGTTACTGCTGCGATTAAAAAAATAATGGAATTAAATCCGAAGAATGTGTGGGAGGCATAATCCGCAAGCACGCCTGCAAACGCCCCAAAAAGCCCACCTATAAACTCTCCCTCTACCATTGCCACCGCTAAAAGTAGTGGTGCTAAAAGCATTGGTTTTATGCCTGAAATCTCTAAGAAATTGGGTGTGGTTTGCATGACGAGCAGTATTATCGCAATTAATATATAGCTTAGAAATTTAAAGGTATATATTCTAATTTTATTGTCTTTAATAGCCACACACCCCCTTTATTTATAAGCCGCTTTTTAATTTTATTCTGTGGCAGGATCTTCTGTATCTTCTAATTCAGTATCATTTTCTGTGTCCGCTTGCTCTGCTCTAAACTCTTCGTCCATGCTTTCTTCGTAATAGAAATCTTTTATCACAAGCACATCGCTCACTTCTTTAGGGTCGGCGGCTGGCTCTATCACTGCGTATTTAGAAGTTCCGCTTGGGTCGTCCTCCACTTTTATTACAGTCCCTATAACTATATTGCTCGGATACTGTCCCCCATATCCCGAAGTGACTATCAAATCGCCTTCCGCAAGCTCTGTGTCACGGTCTAAGAGGGTGAAGAGTAGATTTCCATCCTGTGAAACATCAACACTTCCCACTGCAATCCCTATATCCCTTGATGCTGAGCTAACTGCACTCACTTCAAGCGATATATCAATTATTGTAATTACCTTTGCGTGGATATCCCCCACTTCACTGACAACGCCTACAAGCCCACCCGGAGTTATGACTGCATCACGCACTTCAATTCCGCTTGAGCTTCCTTTATCTATTGTAAATGAGTAAAATCTGTCGTTTGCATCCCTTGCTATTACAGTTGCCGGTTCAAAGTCCAGCGTTGGGTTTTGCCCCTTTATCTCCAAAAATTCCTTAAGATATTGGCTCTCCCTTTTATAAGTATCGTACTCAATCATTTTTTGGTTTAATTCATCCACCTTTGCGCGCAGTTCTTCGTTTTCTTCCGCAATACTACTCGCATTGGCAAATATTGCAAATACGCCCCCCACTTCCTCAGAAATATAGGCGGATGCCCTCTGAAACGGCATCGCAACATAGCTTACTATGCGAGATGTTATCGGTGCCATGCCCCCTGCTCTTGAGGCATTTAGCATGAAAAAGAAAATTACCACAAACACGCAAAGGAGGATTTTGAACTTGGTGCTTTTAAAAAAATCACCCATTTCATTTCCCCCTGCGCTCTAAATCTTAGCTATTTATAAAAGCTTGGATATAAAATCCATTAATATCTACCTTCGTCGTCATCGGTTTGTACTTCTTTTAGAAGCTCGATATCTTCAAGCACTGAACCAGTACCCACTGCTACGCAGTCGAGTGGATTTTCCGCTATATGTACATCCATGCCGGTTTCTCTTTCGATTAATTTATCAAGCCCTTTTAGCATTGCACCGCCACCTGTTAGCACTATGCCGCTGTCTATGATATCTGCGGCAAGCTCGGGTGGTGTTCTTTCAAGTGTGGTTTTAATTGCATCTATTACCACAGAAAGCGAGTCTACAAGTGCTTCACGTACTGCTTCGGGTGTGATATCAATATTTTTAGGCAGTCCGTCCACTAAGTTTCTACCCTTAATGTTCATCACGTCTTCACCTTCATATGGATATGCCGAGCCTATTTTTATCTTAATGTCTTCGGCAGTTCTCTCACCTATGAGCATATTGTATTTTTTCTTTACATACTGGACAATGGCATTATCAAACTGATCGCCACCCATTCTCACAGATTTAGCGGAAACTATACCGCCAAGCGATATTACCGCCACTTCACTCGTGCCGCCGCCGATGTCAACAACCATGCTACCTGTGGCTTCTGCAACTGGTAGTCCTGCACCTATTGCCGCCGCCATTGGCTCTTCTATAATCGAAACATGGCGTGCACCTGCTTTAAACGCCGCCGCTCTAACTGCTCTTCTCTCAACAGCGGTAACCCC
Organism: uncultured Oscillospiraceae bacterium; assembly: GCA_964370185.1. GTDB lineage: Bacteria > Bacillota > Clostridia > Oscillospirales > Ruminococcaceae > CAYJEQ01. The sequence continues at coordinate 4,742 of CAYJIJ010000025.1, read as the reverse complement.
CGAGGGTATGCAGATTACAACTCTTGGTTTTGCAAACATAGAATTGTTAAATGCTTTTTTGATGAATATTTGAAGCATGTTTGCAGTAATGTCAAAGTCTGCAATAACTCCGTCTTTAAGTGGTCTTACTGCAACAATTGAGCCAGGTGTACGGCCGATTACATCCTTTGCTTCCTGCCCAACATAACGCACTCTGTCGGTTCTTGTGTCCACTGCCACAACCGACGGCTCACGCATTATAATGCCCTTGCCTTTCATAAACACAAGTGTGTTTGCTGTGCCAAGGTCTATACCTATATCTTTACCGAATTTTATTCCGAACATTTTAATATTCTCCTTTATTATTACTATGCATTATTTATTTTTTATTTCCCATTTTGCGTAGTTTTATCCAATCCTTTTGAGGGTGTGGAGATTGCGGGAAAAATTTTGATATAATCCATGCCTACGCTTTCGTCCGTCAGAATAGCAACGATAAGGTGGCATCAAATATAATTAACTTAAAGCTTGTGTTTTTGCATATCTTCACCACAAAAACAGTGAAAATACGCTTTAGAACTTATTCTGTATTTATTATATCGTTTTTTGTTCTATTACACAATAAAAATATACAAAATATTTTGTATATTTATCACTTTAAGTGTCATTTCTTGTTTATTTTAGCTCAACTTTAGAAATTCATCTAATTTTAGCTGTCTTAAATGCTCATAAATTTGATTTATAGGAAGTCCCATAACGCTGAAATAATCGCCGACAATCCCTCTAACAAATGCTCCGCCAAAACCCTGTATCCCATATGCGCCTGCTTTGTCAAATGGCTCGTTTGTATCTATGTAGCTCTCTATTTCTTCCTCGCTCAAAGGCTTAAAGGTAACTTCGGTGCATACAGAAAAAACACCTTTTAGCTCTTCACCCATTATGCACACCCCTGTGAGCACCTGATGTGTTTTATCTGAGAGAAGATTTAGCATATTTTTTGCATCTTCTGAGTTTTTGGGTTTGCCGAGTATTTCACCGTCGCAAGCTACCACTGTGTCACATCCTATCACAACTGCGTGATTATTCTGCGAAAAGACATTCTCCGCCTTTTGGAGCGCTAAGCTCTCTACTATAAGGGCGGGGGCTTGGGAGTTATCAATAATCTCCTCACAGTCGGACACCACTACAAGAAAATCCTTGCAGATATTTTTTAAAAGCTCCTGCCTGCGAGGTGATGCCGAGGCGAGAATTAATTCTCTTTTTTTATTATCTTTCATATCTATATTCTCTTTCCAAAGCTATTATAGCAAAATAACGCAATGAAAATAAATATTATCTGTGAAATATTTATTCCCATTTCAAATCCAAATGTAATAACGAGTATCTCTAAATCAATCACCATGGGATTTGCCGCCGATATACCCACACTGCTCCCATAGGAAAGCCATGAAAAGAGTGCCATATTAGCAGTAGCACCTGCTACGAGTGAGCCTACTATTATCCCTGCAAGTATAAAAAATATAAGTACAAGGCTTGATTTCATCCTAACCATAATTATAATTGTACCTTTCCAAGCGCTAAAACCTTTAGTATTTGGGGTGAAGTTTAATCTGCACAAGCTTAAAATAGAAGCTTTTCAGATATTTTTTCGTTTCTCCCTATTTCCCTGTAGAGCCGAAACCTCCACTGCCTCTTTCGGTGGACTCAAGCTCTTCTACAAGCTCTATTTCGGGGGTTTGTATCGGCATTACTATCAGCTGAGCTATTCTTTCTCCGTCGTTTATAGTGAAGTCTTCACTGCCGTTATTAATAAGCCCTACTATTATTTCACCACGGTAATCGCTGTCTATCACACCGACGGCATTAGCAGGAGAAATTCCATGCTTTATCCCAAGCCCACTTCTTCCAAAAATAAATCCTGCCGTGCCATTTTGCAGTGCCACTGCAATCCCAGTGGGTATCTTTTCTATGCAACCTTTTTTGATAGTCACTGCACTGTCAAGTCTTGCGCAGAGGTCATAGCCTGCGCTTCCCTCGGTAGCCCTCTTTGGAATTTGTGCATTAATATGAAGTTTCTTAACTTTTAGCATATGCCCTCCTATTTTACATTTCGGTAGTAAAGTCCCCTTGTTATATCCCTTGTGGGTGCACTGCCGTTTTTATATGCGGCGAGTATTTCATTTACTTCGTTGGCATTTTCTTTTGTGAAATTAAGCGTTATAAACTCAAATCCTAAAAGCTCTGCCTGCCTGTCCGCAAGATATAGGGGTAGGCTGTTGTAAAGCTTTGCCCTGCCGCCTACGCAGTCTATATAAAAGACAGTTCCTCTGCGGTCAATTATCTCCGAAAAGCCTTTGCAGTTATCGCATCCTATATTTGCCTTTATCGGGCAATTTCTGAATGTCATAAGTGGTAGGTATCCAAAAGCCACCATCCCAGTAGGCACCGCTTTTTGCAAATTCATCGCCTTTGGCAGTGAAAGCTCGAAAGAAGCTTCTATGTCGCAAAGGCCCATATTCTTTAAGATATCCGCCGTAACTTGGTTAAACACATTCAGTCTAAAACTCCCGTGGATGTATTTTGCCGAAAGTTCCTTACAAAGAAGTATTTCCCCGATATTACCCACTACAAAATGCTCTATTCCCTCAGCTATCAGCGACTGCACTCTATCTTTTGTATTGCTCTGCCTAAAGTCAACACCTGGAAGCTCCGCCCAGACTTTTCTTCTAAGCACTTCCTCCATTTGCGGAAGATATTTTATCGCCATGGATAGCGGCATTATCACCGCCTCTGCGGTTTTTATAAGCTCGGGCGTTATCTGCTTAAATGAGGATAACCGCACCCTACATTTTGGCGGTTCACTGTTTTTAGCACCACTGTATTTGAGGATAGTCCCCGAAGTGACATGGTGCGCTTTTACCTCTTCCCTCATCGCCCTTAACTTGTCCACACATTCCCTGCGCAGTGCATTTAGCTTAGAGGCAGGGATTATCAGTCCACTGCCAATTTCGCCATCAATACTTTCTGCGAAAAACGGTGTCCCCCCAAGTTTTGCGAGGTTTTCAGCCGCTCGCTCCATGGTGGTGGGTGCATTTATTGCAATCTCGGGCACCTCTCCGTATGAAATGGCGGTGTTTCCGTCGCTGTCGGTTGCTGTTAGTGTTGCTTGTTCGCCATTTTTAGCGCTTAGGTAAAGCTTTATCCCCACCCTGCCGAGTGGATTTCGGTAGAGTGTAGCAAGCTCACTCATCACAGAATTTGCCGCAACCACATCTTCTTTTTGCCTTGTGCCAAACATTTCGCCATCTATTTTATCATTGTAATATCCATCGGTAAATCCACTGCGTGAAAATATACTTTTGAGTGTTTTAGTGTCGGGAGTTTTCCCCTCCCTTGCGTCATATGCCGCTTTGGTTGCCGCCGCCACATATTCGGGACGCTTCATTCTTCCCTCGATTTTCACACAGGTCACACCCATATCGGCAAGCTCGTTTATCTGCTCAACCACCGATAAATCTTTAAGCGATAGTGCATGGGAATTCCCTCCCTTTACAGCGAATGGAAGCCTGCATGGCTGTGCACAAAGGCCTCTGTTTCCACTTCGCTCGCCAATCATGGAGCTTAAATAACACTGCCCCGAAATCGACATACAAAGTGCGCCGTGTAGAAACACTTCTGTTTCTATATATCCACTCTTAGTGATTTCCATTATCTCGGATTTTGTAAGCTCTCTTGCGAGCACAGCTCTTTTAAATCCGAGCTCTTTCGCCATTTTTGCGCCGTATACATTATGTATTACAAGCTGGGTGGAAGCGTAACGCTCTATATGTGGAGCTATTTCTTTTGCAAGCTCTGCCACCGCTAAATCCTGTATGATAAATGCGTCCACACCAGCCTGCGCCGCTTCATTTATCGCAGATATCACTTCGTCCATCTCTTTGTCATAAACAAGTATATTAAGTGTGAGACAGACTTTCGCTCCATACGCATGGGAATAAGCCACAATCTTTTTAAGCTCATCGCTGTCAAAGTTTGTGGCATTTTGTCTTGCACCTAATTTTTTCATGCCGAGGTATATAGCATCCGCTCCACAGGCTATTGCCGCTTTTGCAGATTCTTCACTGCCCGCTGGGGATAATATCTCTATTTTATTATTTATCATTATTATACGCACTGTCCATTAAATCATTATAGGCTGTATTATTTATATCGAGCTGATGCTTTAAATACTCGATTTCTCTTTTAGCTTCATCAAGCTCTATTCTCGCTCTTGCCGCATCTTCAACATAGTCGGAAAGTTGGTTCCTCATATGATCGGAGCTCACTTCGCTTTTCTTATATCCGTCGAGATATTGCATGCAGCAGAGTACTAAGCAGTCGCTAAGTGATAGGCGCGCATCTTGATTTATAAGTAAATCCACCTGCTCGTCAAGCTCCCTTGCAAGCTCCTGCACATATGCTTCACTCTCTGGAGTGGCTATTGTATATTTTCCACCCTGCACTTCTATTCTAACTCTATTTATCATATAGACATCCTCCTATACAGTAATTAAATTATATAATACCTTATTATAATATATTTTTCACTTTTTAAAAAGAGTTAATTTTGCTTTTTAATAAGTTTTTGCATTAAAATAAGAAAAAACGACAAAAAAGCTTTAAAAAAATCAAAAAAACCAAAAAATTCCGTAATAAAATTACAATTAAGCATTATATAAAAATGAAGTTTTTCTATAAAAAGTAAAGTTAATTTCTATTTTTTT
>CAYJIJ010000024.1:11519-33797 GCA_964370185.1 uncultured Oscillospiraceae bacterium | reverse complement strand
CCTATTTTCAAATTTATCACCTACCTACCATAAAATGCATTTTGTTTATTGTGGTTAAATATTTATTATGTTTTCTGTTTTAAGATTAGTTTTGCTATTAAAGAGCAAATGGCATATTGTGGTATTTCTTTTCTAATGCCTAAAGCTCAATTTTAGGGTTTTTATTATTCCTTCTGTAAAGGACAAATCTTGTACCGATAACCTGTACTACATCAGAATTTGTAGCTTCTGAGATTTCTGTAGCCGCTTCCCGTGCAAATACGAGGGAATTTTCAAGTACACGAAGCTTTATAAGTTCCCTTGCAGTGAGTGCATCATCAACCTGTTTTATAAGCATTTCATTTATTCCGCCTTTACCAATCTGAAAGATTGTGTCAGTGCCATTTGCTATTGCTCTGAGTTTTGCCCTTTGTTTGCTTGTAATCATTTTTGTTTCCATTCCTTAATTATGTTATTTGTTTACTATTTTAGGTAGTTCTTTTAAAAGTGCCGCCATCGCTTTTCCTCTATGGCTTAACTTATCTTTTTCTGCGTCCGATATCTCTCCGAAACTTTTTCCGTCTATGTAAAACACAGGGTCGTATCCAAAGCCGTTTTCACCTTTTGGCTCATTTCCAATATAACCCTCGCAAATTCCTTCAAATACATATTCAATGCTATCGGAAGTGATAAGCGCAATGGCTGTTTTAAAGTATGCGGAGCGGTCGGTACTTTTGCTTTCATTTATCTCGTCTAAAAGCAAATTTATCTTTGTTTTATAATCGGCATTTTCTCCGCCATATCTCGCAGAATAAACGCCTGGGTTGCCATTTAGGCAGTTTACGCATAGCCCAGAATCGTCGGCAATTACTGCTTTGCCAGTGATTTGATGTATTGTCCTTGCCTTAATCAGCGCATTTTCTTCAAATGTAGTGCCATTTTCTACAATCTCAATGTCTATGCCAGCATTTAGCATTGAAACCACACTTACTCCATATGGTTCAAGTATGCGGTGGAGCTCTTTTTGTTTGCCTTTATTCGTCGTTGCCGCTATCAATAACATCGCTTTCTTCCTCCACTCTCTCTGTGTTTACATCACTAAACAGTGCCTTAGAAAACTCCCTTGGGTTAAACTTGCGCAAATCTTCCATCTGCTCACCCACCCCGATAAACTTAACAGGTACAGAAAGCTCTTCTATTATTCCAATTACTACGCCGCCCCTTGCTGTGCCGTCAAGTTTTGTGAGGACAATGCCTGTAAGCCCTGCCGCTTCTTTAAACTCCCTCGCTTGGTTTAGTGCATTCTGTCCCGTGGTAGCATCAAGTACGAGTAGTACTTCCACTGCGGCATCTGGGCACTCTCTAAAAATTACTCTCGATATTTTAGAAAGCTCATTCATTAGATTTTTCTTATTGTGAAGCCTTCCCGCTGTGTCGCAGATAATTACATCTGAGTTTCTCGCCTTGCCTGCTGCAATAGCATCAAAAATTACTGCCGCAGGATCGGCACCCTCACCATGCTTTATTATTGGCACATCTGCACGCTCCGCCCAGATATTTAGCTGATCTATTGCCGCTGCACGGAAAGTATCTGCAGCCGCAAGTAGTACATTTTTGCCCTCGGATTTTAAATTATGGGCAAGCTTTCCTATTGTAGTGGTTTTGCCAACGCCATTTACACCAATTATCAAAACTACCGATGGTGTGGTGGAAATATTTAGCTCATGCTCGCCATCAAGCATTTCGCTCACAACTTCTTTTATGAGGTCAAGTACTCCCGAAGTGTCTGAAATACCTCTCTCTTTTGCGAGCGCCTTTACCCTTTCACAAATTTTCATAGATGTGTTTATACCCACATCTCCCATGATAAGGGTTTCTTCAAGCTCTTCAAAGAATTCATCGTCGAGCTTTACATATGTCCCAGTAAGTATTTCAACACTTTTTACAAGTGCATCCCTTGTTTTTTTAAGGCCTTTAGAAATTCCGCTAAATAAACCCATTTACGCACTCCTTTTAGTATGATTTTTCATAGATGTATTCACTCTCATTAACTATTTCATTCCGAGTTTTGCCTCAATCTCGGACACCTTTAGCTCAAGCAGTTTTGATACGCCCTCTTCCTGCATGGTGACACCGTAGAGCACATCCGCCTCTTCCATTGTGCCCCTGCGGTGGGTGATTGTTATAAACTGGGTGTTGTCCGACATTCTTCTTAAATACCTTGCATATCTGCTTACATTCACATCATCGAGTGCCGCTTCAATTTCATCGAGTAGACAAAACGGCGATGGATTAACCTTTAATATTGAGAAGTAAATTGCAATAGCTACAAATGCCTGCTCACCACCTGACAGTGATTGTAGGCTCTTAATAAGTTTGCCCGGTGGTTGTACAAATATATCTATGCCAGATTCCAAGACATTTTCAGGCTCAGAAAGCGTAAGGCTTGCCCTACCTCCACCGAATAGCTCAACAAATATCCTTGAGAAGTTTTCATTAATAGCTTTAAACTGCTCTACAAATATTGCTTGCATCTGATATGTTAAATCTGCAATAAGCTTTAGTAGCTTATCCCTTGCACCTTCTACATCCTCAAGCTGCTCTTTGAGGAATACATATCTCGTACTTACTTCATCATATTCCTCAATTGCACCCACATTTACATTGCCAAGTGCTCTAATTTTGCTTCTAAGGGCTGCAAGCCTTGAATTTGACTCTGATACATTTTCAATTTGCACCGCAAATTCTTCAGCTTGTGAGCGTGTGAGCTCATACTCTTCCCAGAGCTTTGTTATAATGCTATCGTACTCGAGCTGTAAGGAGTTTTTCTTTTCTTCAAGTCTTGCCAAGCTTGCTGAAAACTGCTCTTTTTTATCACTGAATGATTTTGTGCTGTTTCTAAGAGTTGTGGTTTTTTCCTCAAAACTCTCCCTCTCTTTTCGAGTGAGTGATATTTTTTCATTTAAGTCGGCAATTTCTGTTTCAAAAGAAATCTGCGATTCTTTTAAGGCTTTAACTACTTCGAGAAGCTCGCTATTTTTAGCAGTAAGCTGTAAAACTCTCTCTTTGAGGTCGTTTGAGCGCTGTGTTTGTCCCTCTTTTTGTGAGCTATACTGCTCAAGCCTAATTATGATACTCTCCTTATCCTTTTCTTTGGAAAGGATGAGCATTTCTTTTTCTGAGCGTTTTTGCTGCGAATTATCAATTTGTATACGAAGCTCTTCGCTGTCCCCAGCTATTAGCTGTAAGGACATTTCGCAATTTGCAAGCTCTTCTTCAAGAGTTTTTATCAGCTCATTTGCACCGCTGCTCTGCTTAGTGAGTTCACTTAATCGATCTTTTAGCTCTGCTAATTGCTCCTGTGTTCTTCGCTCCGCCTCTGTTGCTTCATTATATGCGGAGCTTGCTATTTTAAGCTCTGCTTGAGCAGCAAATTTATCTTCGTTTGCTGTGAGCATCTCGCTATCAATTGCTGTAAGGCTTGCATTTATTGCAGAAACTTCTGTTTGAAGCTTTTCTTTTTCCTCATTGCGCTTCTCTAAATCCACTTTGAGCGAATTTGCTGTTTCCCGAAGTTTAGCTATTTCGCTTCTTCTCGAAAGTACACCTGCAGACTGAATTTGTGAACCACCAGTGTATGAACCACCAGCATTTATCACCTGTCCATCCATGGTGACAACCCTATACCTATATCCATATGCCTTAGCAATGCTTGTGGCATTTTCCAAATTCTCTGCTACAAGTATTCTGCCCAATAGATTTTCAATTATCTGCTTATGTTCCGCTTTGTACGAAACAAGTTCGGAGGCTATTCCCATAAATCCAGGGTGTTTATTAAGTCCATTTTCTGTAATGGTCTTCCCCTTTACAGATGTTAGCGGTAGAAATGTTGCCCTGCCTGCCTTTGCTCTTCGAAGCGCTGAAATGGCTTCTTTAGCGGAGTTTTCATCGCTTACAATAATATGCTGCATTGCACCACCGAGTGCAGTTTCTATTGCAAGTGAGTATTTTTCCTCAGCAGTGATAACCGAAGATACAGTACCAACTATTCCCCTGAGTTCTTTATTGTCCGATGCTTTATGTATGAATTTTACACTGTGGGCAAAGCCTTCCATTGCATTTTCCATGTCTGCAAGGAGTTTTGCTCGCTGCTCTTTTGCTGAAATTTTATCAATTATTTCTCTGCATTTTTCGGTTATATCTTCAAGCAATTTAACTCTTGAGTTTAGTTTTAAGGTGTAGCCACCCTTGCTGTTTGTAAGCTCGGTTAATCTTTCATCTATTTCTAAGATAAGCCCATTACAGTTTGCAACTTCGCTTTCAAGCTTTGTGAGATTTTCCGCTCTTAGCTCCTTTAAAGAATTAATTTCACTCAGCCTTTGTGTAGATTCTTCAAGCATGGTTTCAGAAGATGCGCCCGTGAGCTTTGCTTCATTAATTTTAGTATAGCACTGTGCACGCTTAACCTTTAGTATATCGGTTTGAGAATTATTTTGCTGTAATAGCTTTTGTTCTGCTTCTATCTGCTCTTTAATAGCTACAAGCGCCGCTGTTTCGGCTACTAATAGTTTTTCCGTTTCGTCTAAATTTATTTTTGAAGATGATATTATTTCATCAATTTCATCTTCGCCCTCGTTAATTCTTTTTAAATCATTTTCTAAATCATTAATTACGGAATTATTGTGCAATATTGTATTTTCAGAAACAGCTATATCCGAGCTGCCATTTGCCTTTTGCTCTTCGATATTTTTAATTTCCGTCCTGTAATTATCCATTGCTATGGTACAGTTTTGCATTGATATGTAAATTTCATTTATTTCTTTTTCTACATTTTCTATATGCTCAACTATTTCGTCATATTCGAGCTTGCATGCCTGTATTTTGTCTTCCTGCTCTTTAATTCTATCCTTGGAATTGTTTATTGTGTTTATCCATAGCGAGATTTCGACTGTCTTTTTTTCATTCGAAAGCTCTACAAACTGCTTTGCTTTAGCACTTTCCTTTTTAAGTGGCTCTATGCGCTGTTCAAGCTCTAAGAGTATGTCTTTTAGCCTTGAAAGATTATCTTCTGCTGAGGAAAGTCTTCTCTCTGCCTCGGATTTTTGATACCTGTACTTTGCAATTCCAGCCGCTTCCTCGAATATTTCACGGCGTTCTTTACTTTTAGCAGACACTATCTCGGCAATTTTGCCCTGTCCAATAATGGAATAGCCATCCCTACCGAGTCCTGTATCCATAAATAGGCTGTGAACATCTTTTAGCCTAACTGCATTTTGATTTATTCTATATTCACTCTCGCCCGAACGATAAAGCTTTCTTGTCACTGATACTTCATCGCAGTCGATATCAACTATCTGAGCTGAATTGTCTATTGTGAGTGTTACAGAGGCAAACCCCTGCGATTTACGACTTTGAGTTCCTCCAAAAATTACATCTTCCATCTTTGCACCACGAAGTGACTTAGAAGACTGCTCGCCAAGCACCCAACGAACCGCATCGGAAATATTACTTTTACCACTTCCATTTGGCCCTACAACTGCTGTAATCGGACTGTTAAACTCAAGCCTTGTCCTATCGGGAAAAGATTTAAATCCATGTATTTCTATTGATTTTAGTTTCAAAAAATTCACATCCTTAGCGAGAGAATAATTGCTTTTATTCTACATACTTATTTCTATCTAATTTCTGCTATGTCAGCAGTCATGTATTGGTTTTATTTTCATGGTACATATAATATAAATTTTACATGTGGGTGTTTTGTATTGTATGGTGGACGATATAAAATTTTCACTTACATATTGATGATAGTAATACAGCGATATTTGCACAATTATAGATATGCTATTTCAATATCCATTCCACTTAAATGCTGAGCTTCTCTTACCTTTGCATTATATCCAAGCTCTTTAAGCTCTACAATATTTTTTTTCTTCTGCCCCACTGCCGCAGAGATTTTACCTTTTGGCACATATATAATTATATCACCTTTTTGCATGTTTTTGTTGTTTATTATAGATTTAATTTTCTTTAGTATTCTGTAATTGTCACACAGTTCTCTAAATGCAGGATGATATGCCCCAGCAAGCATACTATTTTCCACTGCTTCTTCTGCATGCAGACCCACTCTAATTACTGAAATTTTAGAATTTTCAAATAATTTAATTAAATCTGCCACAAGTGGTATGCTTTCCTCAGTGCTTAGTGGTTTGTACTTACCATTACAATAAAGCTCTGCTAAATATGTATCCGGTAGGACAACTGTGGGATAAATTCTCACTGTGTCTGGGGAAAGTGCAATTAGTCTTTTTGCTGTTTCTATAGTAGTTTTTTCGTTGTCGGCAAACAGACCAGTCATCATCTGCACCCCAAACGAATATCCTGCCGCTTTAACAAGCTCCGCCGCATTTATAATATCACCAGCTGTATGACCTCTAAGGTTAGCTCTTAGCACTTCGTCGTCCATTGACTGGCAACCAAGCTCAATAGCTGTAATCGGATAGAGTGATAACTCTGTCATCATCTCTTTGTCCAATGCATCCGGCCGTGTTGAAAATCTTATTCCACTAAAAACTCCGCTTTTTACATAGGGCGATACCGCTTGTAGTAGGCTGTGCATATATTCTTTATCAATCGCAGTAAAGCTACCACCAAAAAAGGCAAACTCACAATTTTTAGCATTATTATTTTGCGCATATTCGGCACAAATTTCTGCAACTTCCCCAGCTGTAATCGGCTCCGACTTAGAAGTTATTGCATTTTGATTGCAGAAACTGCATTTATTAGGGCATCCTACATGCGGAATAAAAACCGCTAAATTCCCTCTATTACTCATTTATTCCCATAAGGTCTAAAGCCTCTTTCGCCGCCGTTTGCTCGGCTGTTTTCTTACTTTTTCCACTGCCTTTTCCTATAACATTTGAGTTTAGATGCACTTCTACATAGAACATCTTGTCGTGGTCGGGCCCTTCCTCCGATACAAGCACATAACTTAGCTTCTCCTCAGGGTTTTTTTGTATAACTTCTTGCAGAATGGTTTTGTAGTCCGTAAATGCAAGCTGTTTTTGTTTTTCTAAATTTTGTTCGACGAGTGGTAGTATAAAATCCGTTGCGGCTAATATCCCTCCATCGAGATATATAGCAGCAATAAGTGCCTCAAACGCATCGGCGAGGATTGAGGGTCTATTGCGCCCACCTGTGTTTTCTTCGCCCCTGCCCAGCTTAATATGGGAGCCAAGGTCTATTGCTTCGGCTAATTGGCAAAGTGATTTCTCGCATACAATTGCGGCTCTTAGCTTTGTTAGCTCACCCTCTGGCAATGTAAAATTGTTAAATAAAAAGTCAGATACCACTATTGATAGGACTGCATCACCTAAAAACTCCTGTCTTTCATTGTTGTTGACATTGCCCTTTACTTCGTTGGCATAGGAGGAATGGGTCAGCGCTATATCTAAATATCTCTTTTTCTTAAATGTGTAGCCAATAATTTTTTCAAATTCTCTCATAATTTTCTCCTTTTAAGGCGCTGTGAAAAACATATTAATGCGAAATAATAACCTGCTTTTCACAGAGTCTCTATTTATATCCCTTGTTGGGCGATTTAGATTGCCTCGCTCTCGTCACTTCGTGACAATCGAAAATGGCAAATTTATATTAGGTAAAGTATAATATAAATAATCCTACCGATATAAGCTATATCCGATTATATCGGTAGGGTCTTCATATCTGTGTAATAACTTTTTATGCTTCTTCTGGCTCGTCTACAATTTTAAGCTCTGAAAGCGCTTTTTCCATTGTGGGTATAACTTCTCTTTCACAGCAGAGCTTTGCTTGACGAATTGCATTTTTAAATGCTACCGCATGTGAGCTTCCATGCGCTTTAATTACGGGTTTTCTAAGCCCGAGCAATGGGGCACCACCCACTGAAGCATAGTCGTTTTTCTCTCTCATCTCTTTAATGTCTTTTAGAAGTATTGCCGCACTGATTTTATTAAAAAATGTTCGTGTTAGCATCTTCTTTAGAGTATTACTAAAAGACTTGCCCATACCCTCGGTTACTTTTAGCACAATATTGCCTGTGTATCCGTCGCACACTGCCACATCGCACTCGCCAAGTGGCATGTCCCTGCCCTCCATATTGCCTATGAAGTTTATAGGTGCATTTTTAAGCTGAGAATATGCCTTTATATGCAGTGGCAGACCTTTTGTTTCCTCTGCACCGATATTAATAAGCCCTACTTTAGGATTTACTCTGCCTTCAATTTTATTCATGTATGCACTGCCCATTACAGCAAATTGTGTGAGCATTTCTGCCCTGCATTCATGGTTTGCACCTGCATCTAAAAGCAGGTATGCTCCATTGTCTGTTAGAGTGGGTACTAAAGCACCTATTGCAACACGCTTAATGCCTTTTAATCTCTTTACTATAAATGTTGAGCCCATTACCATTGCGCCCGTACTGCCTGCACCTACAAAAGCATCCCCTTTGCCCTCTGCGAGCAGTTTAAGTCCCACAGCCATGGAGCTATCGGAATAGGATTTTATAATTTCGCCAGCATCTTCCTCAACAGGCATTACGGTTGTGGCATTAACTATCTCAATCTTATCGAGTGAAATGCCTTCCTGCTTTGCTCTGTCCTTTATGATGGTTTCATTTCCTGTAAGGATTATCTCCACACCATATTCTTTTACAGCGAGTGCAGCACCTTTAAGTACTTCGGTCGGTGCATTATCTCCACCGAATGCATCAATAATAATTTTCATTTAAATACTCCGTTCCGCCGCTTATAATCGGCACAAAATAATAATGAATTTACTCTTATCACTACGAGGTATTAATGTAAAAATTGATTTACACTGATATGCCTTGCTCATTTAATGCTTTTTTAAAATCTTCCAGTCCTCTTAGTGCTTGAGTTTCATATCTAAGTGTTTTATCCTTAATTCTATTGGGATTTGGTGGGAGTATTCCCATATTGCATCCCATGGGTTGAAAATCTTTTACATTTTCGTCGCTTATATATGCTGTTAATGCACCAGACATTGAGGTATTTGGCAGCTTTAGCTGAGTTTCGTTTTTTATGCTTCTCACCATGTTTACAGCGGCAATAATTCCCGACATAGCTGATTCTATATATCCCTCTACACCTGTTATCTGACCTGCAAAATAAATTCTTTTATCAGCTTTAAATGCAAATGATGAAGTTAATAATTTCGGAGAATTTATAAATGTATTGCGGTGCATTACACCATATCTAAAAAAGTTTGCATCTTTTAATCCCGGTATCATTGAGAAGACTCTTTTTTGTTCACCGAATTTTAGATTTGTTTGAAATCCAACTATATTATACATGCTACCCATATTATTTTCTTTTCTGAGCTGTACTACTGCCCAAGGTCTTTTACCTGTTTTAGGGTCGTATATACCAACAGGTTTTAAGGGGCCAAAGCGCATGGTGTCGGCACCTCTTTTAGCCATTACCTCAATTGGCATACATCCCTCATACACCTTAAAAGCTTCTTTTTCAAACTCTTTTAGAGGTGCGGATTCAGCATTTACAAGCTCAGCATGAAAAGCTTCATACTCTTCTTTGGTAAAAGGACAGTTAATATAGTCAGCGTCCCCTCTATCATACCTTGCGGCGTAAAAGGCTGTGTCCATGTCAATTGACTGAAAGTCCACTATCGGAGCAGCGGCATCATGGAAATTGAGATATTCCTGCCCTGTTAGCTCCATAACAGCTTTTGATAAATCTTTGGAAATAAGTGGCCCCGCCGCTATGATAACATTTCCCTCAGGTATTTCGGTGGCTTCTTCTGCTAAAACTTTTATGTTTGGATGATTATTAATACATTCTGTGACTGCATCTGAAAACTTTTCCCTGTCAACCGCAAGTGCTCCACCTGCTCCGACAGCTGTCTTCTCTGCACATTCAATAATAAGTGAGCCAAGTATACGCATTTCCTCTTTTAGCATGCCTGCCGCTGAGCCAATGCGTGACGCCTTGAGTGAGTTTGAACACACAAGCTCTGCAAAGCCCTTATAGCTATGTGCTTCGGTGTATTTATTGGGCTTCATCTCAATCAGTGTAACGGGTATCCCTTGGTTTGCGATATAATATGCCGCTTCACATCCTGCAAGCCCTGCACCTATTACGGTAACCATTATTCTTTAACCCCTTTTTCAAAGTCGCAACCCTCTTTTAGGCAATGTATCTTTCCAGCTTTACCCATTTTTCTAAAGAGTGTTGAACCGCATTTAGGGCATTCTTCTGCGAGGGGCTTATCCCATGTCACAAAAGTACAATCGGGGTATCCTGCACATCCAAAGAAAGCCTTGCCCTTTTTAGATTTTTTAGCAATAATCGCTTTGCCGCATATTGGGCATTTACCCGGTGTTTCTTCTACAATCTTCTTTGTGTTCTTGCATTCGGGGAATCCTGGGCAGGCTAAAAATTTGCCAAACCTACCTATTTTGATAACCATATTTTTACCGCAAAGTTCACAAACTATATCTGTTTGCTCTTCGGGCACTTTCATCCTTGTGCCCTCCATATTTTTTTCTGCGGCTTCGAGTGTTTTTGCAAAATCCTTATAAAAATTATCAAGGGTTTTTACCCAAGCAACTTTTCCTATTTCTATATCATCGAGTGATTTTTCCATATTGGCGGTAAAATCAACATCTACAATCTGCTTAAATTGCTCTTCCATAAGTTGTGTGGTAACTTCGCCGAGTGCGGTGGGTTTTAGTGATTTGCCTTCACGCTCAACATATCCTCTTGCGAGTATTGTTGATATGGTTGGGGCGTATGTCGATGGTCTGCCAATTCCGTTTTCATCAAGTGTTTTAATTAAAGATGTTTCGGTGTATCTTGCAGGCGGTTGAGTAAAGTGCTGATTTGGTGCAATTTCCTTTACCCCGAGTGCATCACCTTTTGCAAGTGGAGGAAGTGCACCGCTATTTTCTTCACCATCATCTTTAACTTCTTCATATAGCACGGTAAAACCATCAAATTTAACTGTATATCCCGACGCTTTAAAGAGATAATCCCCTGCGGAAATATCGGCTGAAACTGTGTCGAGCAGTGCATTTGCCATCTGGCTTGCAATAAAGCGCTCCCAAATAAGCTTATATAGCTTGTATTGGTCGCTTGTTAGGCTTGCTTTTGCTATATCGGGGGTAATGCTTATAGTGGTTGGACGCACAGCTTCATGGGCATCCTGTGCTGCTGACTTAGTTTTATACACTCTCTTAGTGCTTGGCAGATATTCTTTAGAGTATTTATTTATAATAAACTCTTCTGCTTCTTTTATTGCTTCAGCAGAAACTCTGAGTGAGTCGGTTCTCATATAAGTGATTAGACCTACTGCTCCATATCCTGCTACTTCAATACCTTCATAGAGCTCCTGTGCCGCTTTCATAGTTCTGCGAGCTTGAAATCCGAGTTTTCTTGAAGCATCCTGTTGTAATGTTGAGGTTGTAAATGGTGGTGCAGGCGATTTCTTTCTTGTCCCAGTTTTAACTGAGTCAATAGCGAAAGCCGCATCTTTTAGCTCGGACATAATGCTATTAGCCTCTGCTTCATTTGTAAGCTCCATTTTTTCGCCTGTTTTACCGTAGAACTTTGCCGCAAACGCTTTTTTACTGCCTTTAGCAGTGAGTTTTGCATCAATTGTCCAGTATTCCTCAGACTTAAATGCCGCAATTGCTCTTTCTAAGTCTACAATTAGCTTTACAACCACGGACTGCACCCTACCTGCCGAGAGGCCTTTGCGCACTTTTCTCCATAGGAACGGGGAAAGCTTATATCCAACTATTCTATCAAGTATTCTTCTCGCTTGCTGTGCATCAACTAAATCCATGTCTATTACTCGTGGATTGTCCATCCCTGCCTTTACACCTGTTTTGGTGATTTCGTTAAATGTAATTCTATTATGGGCACTTATATCAAGTCCAAGTATATTTGCTAAATGCCAAGAAATGGCTTCCCCTTCACGGTCGGGGTCGGTTGCGAGATATACATTTTTATTCACAGTGGCTAAATGCTTTAAGTTTTTTACAAGTTCTTCTTTGCCTTTTATGTTTTCGTATTTGGGTGTGAAATCATTATCAACATCAACACCTATTTTGCTTTTTGGTAAATCTCTGATATGGCCGTTTGAGGCAACAACTTCAAAGTCTTCACCTAAGTATTTTTTTATGGTTTTTGCCTTTGCCGGGGATTCCACAATAACTAAGTTGGACATCTTTATCTCACTTTCTAAGCCATTGGCTAAATATATTATGTATGTGTTTATATTCATTTGCAGTTTTTAGTCTATTATCCGACCGAAAAATTATAAAAGCACATTTAATGTCTGATTTATTTGGTTGTTTAAAGGGTGTATTTACTACCCTCTTTAGAAAATACTATGCCTAAAATTTCAAGCTCTGTCAGTTCTATAAGTATTTTATGAATTGGTATTGCTGTTTTGTCCGAAATTTCATCGGGTGTCATTGCGCCGTTAATAAGCTCTTTGAAAATGCATTTTTGATTTTCATTTATATTTTGCGGAACTGCATAATCCCTGCTTACCACCGCATTGTTTGGATTACTGCTCACTTTAGAACGGTGAGTTAATTTTGTGGGTGCTTCTGCTACCATGTTATTTGCAGGAGTAAAATTATAATTTTCAATGCAGTAATATTCTTCCAGTATGTCACTCGGAGCGAGTACCGCTTTTGCTCCTTGCTTAATTAAATGGTTAGTACCTTCTGCTGTTTTAGAGAAAATACTTCCTGGGACTGCAAATATATCCCTATTTTCATCAATTGCCGATGCCACGGTAATCATTGTGCCGCTCTTAATATTAGCTTCAATAACACATAAGCCTGCGGATATCCCGGCAATAATTCTGTTTCTTACAGGAAAATTCCTTGGTATCGGTTTTGTGGTGGGTGGATATTCGGAAATTACTGCTCCGCCACCATTTATTATAGCTTCATAGAGTTTTCTTTGATTGGCTGGGTATACTACATCCACGCCTGAGCCGAGGACAGCAATAGTTTGTCCACCTGCTTCTACCGCCGCAGCATTGCATTCGGCATCAAGACCTTGCGCCATACCACTTACTACTACAACACCTGCCTGTACAAGTCCTGCGGATATAAATTTAGCCGCATTAATTCCTTCTATGGATGGTTTTCTTGTGCCTATTAGAGATATAGGTAAGCTATTATTTACATCGGGTAATTTCCCGAGTGAATAGAGCAAAATCGGAGGAGTGAAAATCTCCTTTAGTCTCATTGGATATCTTTCATCAATTTGAGTAATAATATCACCGTTTAGTGCTTGCATTTGCTTAATAACTTCTTCTGCCTTGCTAAAATCAGTGGATTTTAATATCTCTATTTCTTTCTCTGTGAATATCTTCATATCCCTAAGCTCATTTGGTTTCATCTGAAAAATCTCTTTTACAGAGGATATCTGAGAATAAAGCTTTATAGCTCTATCATTTGCCGGTGAAAAACAAAGGGAAAACCATAGATCATAAATTTTATCCATGTATTATACCTCCGCAGTTTTCTGCCTAAACATTTCATATGCTATTATAGAAGCGGCCACTGAAGCGTTTAATGATTCACTATTTTCTGCCATCGGAATAATGATTTTGCTATCAAGACAAACTATTTCCTCGGGTGTAAGGCCTCTGCCCTCATTTCCAATTACTGCACAAATTCCACCCGACATTTTTACATTAATTAAATCCTTAGCATCGGGCGCAAGTACTGCACCCAAAATGGATATACCCTCTTCTTTAAGCATTGTTATGGCCGAGGTGAAATCTTTTTTGATGATTATATTCATGCGTCCCACACCACCCATTGCAGAGCGAAGCACTTTACCGCTGTATGGGTCGGGGCAGTCGTCTGTGAGTATGAGTGCGTCTAAATCAAATGCGGCAGCTGAACGAATGATTGTGCCTAAATTGCCTGGGTCCGAGAGTGAAGCAAGAAGCATATAATTTTCATTGCTTTTTATTTCATGCTCAGCTTGAGGAAGTGCAAATACGGCAAATACTCCCTGTGGAGATTTAGTTTCAGAAACTTTATCTGAGATAATATCATTTATAATATATACTGATGCCGCAGAATTTATCAGCATATCCACAGTTTCTCTGTTAAGATTATACGCTTTTTCAGTGTAGTAAAGCTCTACTGCTTCATAGCCATTCTTTGTAAAATCTTCGCATAATCTAACTCCCTCCGCAACAAACAGACCTTTATCCCTCCTATGTTTCTTAGAGGATAAAAGCCTTATTAGCTCTTTTACTTTTTCATTTGTCGTTGAGGTTATATACTGCATTCTTTCATTCTCCGTCAAAGGGGATTTATTGCAAAAACGCCCGCAAGCTAAGCGGGCGTTAAAGGAATTAAAGTGCAGCTTTAGCTTTTGCCACTAATGCGGCAAATGCAGCTTGGTCATTAATAGCAATTTCGGACAGCATTTTACGATTTAATGTAATGCCTGCTTTTTTAAGTCCATTCATGAATGTTGAGTAGTTCATATCATTCATGCGAGCAGCCGCGGAAATTCTTGTTATCCAAAGGCTTCTGAAATCTCTCTTTTTATGTTTTCTGCCAATATATGCATATTGACCTGATTTCATTACCGCCTGTTTAGCTGTTTTAAATAATCTGCTTTTAGCTCCATAGTAGCCTTTAGCAAGTTTTAGAACCTTTTTTCTTCTCTTACGAGTCATCATCGCGCCCTTAACACGAGCCATATCTATTTACCTCCGTTTGGAATGTGAATTTTGTTTTCTTCTTATTTGTATGGGATAAGCAGTTTTACTGCCTTAACATTTGTGAAATCAGCATATGCAGCTTTTCTTAGAGCTCTTTTACGCTTTGTGGATTTCTTTGTTAGAATATGTCTTCTGTTCGCATGTGCACGCTTAACCTTTCCGTTTTTGGTTAGTTTAAAGCGCTTTTTCGCACCGCTATGTGTCTTTAACTTAGGCATAATTAGTTCCTCCTTGTATTATTTAACAGGCTTTGCTGTAAGGAACATAATCATGCTACGACCTTCCAGCTTTGGTAGTTTCTCAACATTTGCATATTCAGAACAGCTCTCGGCAAAGCGTGCCATGATGGTTTGCCCGATTTGGGGATGAGCCATTTCACGGCCTCTAAATCTGATGGAAACTTTAACTTTATTACCTTGGCTTAAAAACTTAATGGCGTGATTTAGCTTGGTGTTAAAGTCATGTGTATCGATATTTAGGGAAAGTCTAATTTCCTTTATTTCGATAACCTTTTGATTTTTCTTCGCTTCTTTTTCCCTCTTTGCCTGCTCGAATTTGTATTTACCATAATCCATAATTCTGCAGACAGGCGGTGTAGCCTGAGGAGCGATTTTAACTAAGTCAAGATTTCTTTCAGTTGCTATCCTCATAGCTTCTTTAGTGGAAATAATACCTAATTGACCGCCGTCAGAGTCTATAACTCTTACATCTTTGTCTTTAATCTCCTCATTGATAAGCAGTTCTTTATTGCTAATTTTGAGCACCTCCATACCCTATTTTTATTACCTGTATTAACAAAAAAACAAGGTGCGAAGAAAACTTCGCACCGACAACACAAACATAGCAAGGCTAATGCCCTGATTAAGTAGTATTGACCATGTGTCATCCCATCATGCACAGGTGAGAGCTTATTGCCCTACTTTGTTTTCTAAAGTATCTTAACAGATATTTATTTATTTGTCAAGTGTTTTATTAAGATTTTTTGCCGAGCTCATATGCTCTATTGATTGTTGCCTCCATGCAGTCGGAAATTATTTTGTCGAGATTATTCGCTTCGAGTGATTTTATACCCTCAATGGTAGCCCCTCCGGGTGTTGACACCATTTCAATGAGCTCCTCTGGTGTATAATCTGTTTCAAGCATCATCTTTGCCGCACCTATCATGGAATGGCATAAAAGCTCCTTCGCCGCTTTCTTATCAATCCCTAAAGTTTCAGCCTTATTCATTGCTGAAAGCACTAAGCGATAGGTGAATGCCGGACTGCTTCCATTGAGAGGTATTACCTCTTTCATAAGCTCTTCCGAGAGTTTATGCGTATATCCTGATGCCTTAAAAAGTGCATTTACAAACTCAAATTCTTCTTCCGTGGTAGGGCTTGCCGCCGCTAAAGCGGTTGAAGCGTAGCAAATTCTAAGCGGAGTGTTTGGCATTACGAGCACTGATTTGCAATCTTTAAATGTGTGCTCTTTAATAAACTCCGAAGTGATGCCAGCCGCTATAGAAACTATTACACTCTCTTTAGTTATAACATCCTTTATACCACTTAGAACTTCACCGCATATTTGAGGAAGTACTGATAAAAAGATATATTTGCAGTTCTGTGCTATTTCTTTTATCTCCGAAGTTACAGGATAACCCTCGGATTTTAGCTGAGAAAGTCTATTTTCATCAATGTCGTACATGAAGATTTCGTCCGACTTTAAAATATTAGAATTAATTATCCCTTTAGAGATGGCATATGCCATATTTCCACTTCCGATAAATCCAATCTTATAATTACTCATCAAATATCCTCCTGCTTAGCAGAGTGCCGCCTTAATCATGATGGCACATTCAAGCCTTTTCTTCTCGGTTTCACAGGCGAGTTTATGCGGCTTTAATATATCGCCTGCATACTGGAAATTATTGGCATTACATCCGCCACTGCAATAAAACTTAGCCCAGCAATCCCTACATTCTTCTTTTCCATATACATTCGCCTTAGCAAACTCTGTTTTTACATTTTCATCAATCGAAAGATCATTTACACTGCCTATCTTCCATCCATCCATTCCAACAAATTGATGACATGGGTAGACATCGCCTTCGGGTGTCACCGCTACATATTCGTTACCACAGCCACAGCCCCTCAACCTTTTTATCGCACATGGGCCCTGCTCTAAATCGAGCATATAGTGGAAGAAATTAAATGCATCGCCATTTTTTTCTCTATCTATTATTATGTCCGCAAGTCTTTCATATTCATCAAATATCTCTGGTAAATCTTCCTCGGTAAGAGAATAAGGATATTGGGGGTCGGAAACTACTGGCTCAACACTTATCTGCTTAAATCCGAGTGAATTTAGATGGAGTACATCCTCGGCAAAATCTTTATTGTACTTTGTAAATGTACCTCTTACATAATAATTATCATGACCACGCTTGTCCACTAAATCTATGAATTTTGGCATAATAGTGTCATAACAACCTCTGCCATCCACTCTTGCTCTCACTTTGTCGTTAACGGATTTTCTGCCGTCAATCGAAAGCACAACATTGCTCATCTCTTTATTTATAAAGTCAATTTTATCTTCGTCAAGCAAAAGCCCGTTGGTGGTGATGGTAAACCTAAATGTTTTATCATGCTCCGCTTCCTTGCTTCTTGCATATTCCACGACTTCTTTTACCGCCTTAAAATTCATTAGTGGTTCACCACCGAAAAAGTCAAGCTCCAAATTGTGCCTGCCTTTTGAGTGGTGTAAAAGATAATCTATGGCTTTTTTTCCGATTTCGGGGCTCATTATCATTCTTCCCTCTTCGTAATCGCCTTTGCCTGCAAAGCAGTATTCGCATCTTAAATTGCAGTCATGTGCTATATGTAAACACATTGCCTTTACAGGGGATTTCACCATCATATCAGAGAATTTGCTGTAATCGTCCTTTGAGAATAGCTGTCCTTCCTGTATTAGCTCTTTTATTTCGCTTATGCTTTCCACTATTTCCTCGGAAGAAAATTTATCTGAAACACTCTCAGCGGCTTTATTCATTTCTTCCTCGGTGGGGTTATCATTTAGCCCCTCAAGCAAACTATATGTAATATCGTCCACAACATGTATTGCGCCGCTATTTACATCTAAAACAATATTATAACCTTTTAATTTATACTTATGTATCATGATTGACCATACCTTTCCAATTTCAACAGCCTTTTGTGGCAAAGAGGGATATACAGGGGCAGTTGTTAAAACTGAATTGCATTGTAATTATTCCCTATTTCAAAAATTTCTTTAACAGCTTTTAAGCAAAAAATTTAGGGACAATACTGCCCCTAAATCTAAAGGTAACTAATTTTTCTTTTCGCACTTCTGATTTGCAACTGTGCAAGAGGTCTTACAAGCTGATTGGCAAGAAGCTTGACATTCGCCGCAACCACCTTTTACTGCGGATTCTTTAAGATTTGGCTTATTTAAAGTTTTAACATGTTTCATAATGCCTTCATTCCTTTACTATCTTTTTATGTATAATTTTAATTCATTTTATCATGAATTGACTTAAAATGCAATACAAATCATTGATAATATTTATTTTTTAAAGGCTAATTCTTCTTAATACCCCTATTAGCACATCTTACTGAGCTCTTTTTTAAGGCGTTTTACTATTTTCTTTTCAAGTCTTGATATATATGATTGTGATATCCCTATTATATCGGCTACTTCTTTTTGGGTATGTTCTTCCCCATTTAAAAATCCAAATCTGAGCTGCATGATTAATTTTTCCCTTTTCGAAAGCCTGTTTATAGCGTCGAGGAGTAGGTTTTTTTCCACATCTTGCTCAACTGCAACATTTACACAGTCCTCATCCGTTCCCAGTATATCTGAAAGAAGCAGTTCATTGCCATCCCAATCTACATTTAACGGCTCATCAATCGACACTTCATGTTTTATCGTTTGCCATTTCCTTAGATACATCAGTATTTCATTTTCAATGCATCTTGAAGCATATGTTGCAAGCTTTATATTTCTTTCGGGTGAAAATGTGTTTACAGCCTTTATTAATCCAATTGTGCCTATCGAAATTAAGTCTTCAACTCCAACACCTGTCGATTCAAATTTCTTTGCTATGTAAACTACAAGCCTAAGATTATGTACTATAAGAGTTTGCTTTGCTTCGGGCTCGTTTAGCGTTAGTCGTTTAAAAACTTCCTGTTCCTCCGCTTTACTTAAAGGTGGTGGCAATACCTCGGGACCGTTAATATAATATACACCCTTGCACATTTTATTCTTTAATAGTTTTATTACCAAGTCCTCAAAAAATAGTTTAAGCCTTAAAAACATCTCTTAAATACCTCATTCGTTAATTATTTAAATAAAAATTTCTTCTTTTATAATCTTACTGTCTTCCCCGCATATCAATGGGCTTAAAATTATATCGCTATCATTAATTTTTAACATCTTCTTAGATAAACCAATATAAATATTACTGACTTCAAAGCTATCACTTTCGGTTTCTAATCTGCACCCATCGGGTTTAAAGGCGTACATCACATCCTCTTCGCTCACAGTAGTGTATGGTATTATCCTCATTCCGTGTGGTCTATTATCGCCTTTGTAAATTGATAATAATTGTTGTCTGGTGAGCATTTCTTTAATTTTATCTATATGTACCACCGCAACGGGGTATCCAGAAAATGGTTCTGTTAAATGGTTTCCGCTATCCATAAAGCCTTTTAAAACAATTTCTTTACCCATATAGTTCAGTGTGAGGAGGTATTTTTCATTTTTTATGTTGCGTCTTTTCACAAAATAATCAAATCCAGTAATTAGTAGGTAGCTTATAACTGTAAATACAAATAAATTTAAACTGCTGATATTAAAATATACAACTCCATTATAATAATAAATACCTGAAATCGGCGTAAACAGCCAGACTGCAAACATTAAGCCACTGAAAAAGAAGGAAACGGTAAAAAGTGATAATAGCTTTACTGCAAATGACTTAAAAGTAGTATATCCAAAGGCTATTACCACCATTAAAGCCGCAAAAATAAATTTTAGTAAGACCATCAAAACTAAACCTTTATATGGCAAAAAGATGCTAAGAGATGAAACTGCTCCTACAAGAGCTGCGCAAATCCCACGCTTGTGAGTAGTGTGAACTGAAATGAGCTTAGCACTCGCTTTCAGCAAAAAATAGTTCACCACAAAATTAACCACTAAGAGAACATCTATGTATATTGTATTTTGCATATTTAATTCCATTCTGAGCAAGGCATTTCTCACCCAAGTCTGACACATATAAGCTCCAGTGAGTTTTCATAAAACATGTTTGGATTACAGATGTCAGGCAAAGTATAGTTTTATTTATAGTTTCTTTCCTACATGATAATTATATGTCCATTGCTTTAAAATTTATGTCGAATTCTATTTATTTTAGAAAGTTTCTTCTATCACCCACCACTCCCACAGTGCATATACTATGGATGAAAGCAGAATAAATATAATCTATCAAAAAAACATAAGACATGCTATTTTAGCAAAAAAGTTTACGAAAAGAGGTCGTATTATGAGAAGAGGATGCAATTGCGGTTGTAGAAAAGCTTG
This sequence comes from uncultured Oscillospiraceae bacterium, assembly GCA_964370185.1. GTDB lineage: Bacteria > Bacillota > Clostridia > Oscillospirales > Ruminococcaceae > CAYJEQ01. The sequence goes on along the minus strand of CAYJIJ010000024.1, from coordinate 13,454 downwards.
TTACAATGGCTGTGCGAGTAATTTTTCAAACGCTGTAAATGCAGCAGCAATTAATGACGAAGCAGTAATAGAGGCAGTAAACACATCCGGTACCGAGGAAATATCTGCATGTGGATTTACCTATACACAATATGAGCCGACTGCCACAACAGGTTGCGAAAATGTAGCAGGCAGTTGTTATGGTATAGCGTCATGTGTGGATAGTCTTGGCAACGCAATCACTCGTGAGAGAGAAATCTGCTGTGATCCAAACGGATACTGCGCAAGCTATCCAGTGGATTGTAGAAACACATTCTGGCCAGCATTTAGTAAACCTTCTTGGCTTGCTTGTGAAGACCTCTACTGCAATAGCACTAACAATACTTACTGCTAATTTTAATTTGTGGTAAGCAAGTCTATTATTTAAGGGCTCTCAGTGCCTAAAAAATGCTCAATGGAATATCTTCTATAAAATAAAAAATCATTAAAGTGTATACTTTAATGATTTTTTATTTTATAATAAGAGTTGTGGATATATTAAATACAAAAGGTGGTAACATGATGGCTATTAAAGGCGCAATTTTTGATATGGACGGCACATTTATTGACTCAATGAGTAAATGGTATAGTCTACCCTCCCAATATGTTAAGGATTTGGGGATGTCCCCCGAAGAAGGTTTGGACGATAAAATGAGGGCTTTGGGATTTCGTGAGGGTCTTGAGTACTTAATCGAAACATATAATGTAAAAGAAACTCCCGAAGCTATACACCAAAAAATCCTTAAGGTAATATCTGATTTTTACAAAACAGATGCTCCTTTGAGAATTGGCGCAATCAAACTATTTGACGAATTTAAAGCTCGTGGAGTTTCAATGTGTGTTGCTACTGCAACTGATGAGCATTTAGCGGCACCTGCATTAAAGCGTCTGGATCTATACAAGTATTTTTCTGCGGTATTTACTTGTAGAGGTGTGGGAGCTCATAAAAATGAACCTCTAATATATGAGGAAGCACTTAAGCATCTCGGTACAAAAAAAGAGGAAACTTTAGTCTTTGAAGATGCGCTACATGCAATTAAGACTGCTAAAAAAGCTGGATTTAAGGTAGTGGCAATATATGATGATTCCTCTAAAAAAGACTGGGAAGAAATTAAAGCCCTAAGCGATTATACAATTATGTCACTTGAAGAATTCAGCTTTGATATACTTAGCTAAATGAATACTATGCTTTAATTTAGACTCTATTGTAAGCTTGTAAGAAAGACAAATAACCCTGTGCCGAGTAAACTTAGCACAGGGTTATTTTTTATTTCTTTCGTGTCATAATTCGCTCACCTTTTGGGTCTTTGAATATAGTTTTCGCAAACCCCAGTTTCTGATAGAGCTTTATTGCAAAAGAATTATCTTCATGGACGGATAGGTGTATTTTTTTGCAGTTATAGTCTTCATACATTTTTTCAAGTATTAGCTCCATGGATTTTTTTCCATACCCCTTGCCCTGATATTTTTTATCAATCATAAATCTATCAAGCCAGACCTGGGTTAAAAATAAAATTTTGCTTTCACCGTGCATGGCAAAACCTATTAAATTATCATCTTCATAAATCCCATAAAAATTCCACTTCATATTATAGGCATTGTTTTTTGCATCATCAAGGCAGTGAAGAGAAGTTTCTATAAAATGGCTCTGCTCTTCGTAAACTGATAAATCTTTGATTTCATCCCATCTATAAGGCGGTAATATTTCTATACTTAATCCCTTTAGTTCATTCATGTTTAAAACCCCATTCTTATAGATTGTCTGATGGAAATATTCTCATTGGTATATACTTCATAAGCTTTTTAGCCTTTAATATATTGTAGTCTTTATCAGTGGATAAAATATCAACAAATGGCGTTTTAAAGCCTGCTCTTATTCCTGTGTGAATAAAATTATTTCGCTCGTAAAACGAGAGT
>CAYJIJ010000024.1:0-11509 GCA_964370185.1 uncultured Oscillospiraceae bacterium | reverse complement strand
GGTTTATTCTGGTATTTATCAAATAAAACTTGCAGTAGTTTTGAGCCATAGCCTTTTGAATGTATTTTATCATTTACCGCTATATAAAACACAAACAAAGTGTCTTTAGTCTCTATTGTAAAAGTAATTCCTACAAATAAATCACCATCATAGTAAACTTTAAAATCATAATTTTTCTTTAATGTTAATAGCCTTATAACCCACATTGGCATATTTTCTTCCTGTGGGAAAACTCTTTTCATAAACTGTGAAATTTCATCGTAATTGTGAAGCTTTTTAGATAGGTTTTTTTCGGTTAAGTTCATATATGTTCCCTTAATTTAATAGTGATAATATGACCTATTCTTTTTATAGAGATAAAAAGATACTATTATAGCTAAGAACTCTGCAGCAGGTACAGCTATCCACACTCCATTTAGTCCAAATATTTGTGGTAGGATTAAAAGCGCAATAACAATAAATACTAAGCTTCTTAAAACAGAAATAGTTGCGGACACCTTTCCATTTGATAATGAAGTGAACATTGCGGAGAAAAATATATTAAATCCCATAAACAAATAAGATGGTAGGAATAATAAAAGTCCATTTCTCGCCATTTCAAATGTATCACTTTCACTGGAAATGAAAATGCCTATTGCTTGATTTGAAAATAGTAGGGTAATAGCGATTACAAGCAAGGAAGCCGCAGATACAATCTTTAAGCTATCAGTTATAACTTTTCTTAGCTCCTTATGATTTTCTTCACCATATTTAAAAGCAATTATTGGCGCTACGCCCAAAGTGTAGCCTGTGTAAATCGCATTTTGGAACATTTGTATATATAGTATAACGCTTATAGCCGCAACCCCTGCATCACCAATCATTTTCATTAAAATGAAATTAAACATTAAGGTTGTGATTGAAGTTGCAAGAGAACCTACAAGCTCTGACGAGCCGTTAAACATGCTTTGTCCGAGAGTTTTCATTTTAAGCTTTGGCTTTACAAAATGAAGTATGCATTTTCTGTTAAATAGAAAATAGAAAAAACCAATTATTCCAGGAAGCGCATTCCCTATACCTGTTGCAAGTCCTGCACCTGTAATTCCCATATCGAGCATATCGGGTGAAATAAAGATATAATCAAGAATGATATTTGTAATTCCGCCTGCAATGCCTATGATAAGGCCAAATATTGGATGCCCTGCTGTTACCATAAAAGACTGAATAAAAACCATGAAAAACACAGGAATTAGAAAACCTGCTAAGCTAAGCATATAATCTTTTGCAAGTGTATATAAATTACCACTCACATTTAACATATTTAGTAGCTCATCGGGAAAGATCAGTACACCTGCTGTAAGCAATAAGCCGAGCACTCCTCCAATAATATAAATTACCGTTAAAAACTCCCGTGCTTCCCTTTCCTTGCCCTCCCCTAACAGTTTTGCTATAACTGCATTACCACCAGTGGCAAACATAAGTCCTACAGCCATTACCACTCCGAGTAAAGGCATAACTAAATTAACCGCCGCTAAGGCATTTTCACCGACAAATGCCGATACAAAAACACCATCAATTATCGAGTATGTCGACATAAATATCATCATTAACATACTCGGCAGTGTGTATTTGATAAGCTCTTTCATATTAAAGCTTTTTGCTAATGGATTACTCACTTTCTTTCTCCTTACTAATATCTTCGGAAAGTACATCAGATAAATACTCTATCATTTCACAGAGTAAATCTACTTTTTCTTCTCCGAATTTTGATAATATATCGCGCTCTATTTCTTCTTCATAAGCTGCAGTTGTTTCATAATCTTTAGGGCTATCTGGATTTATCGAGAGATAAAATACTCTCTTATCTTTCTCGCTTTGCGTCCTTAAAATATACCCTTTATTACAAAGCTGATTTATTTTTTCCGTAACCGAGGGGCGTGTGATTTTTAGTAAATCTGCAATTTGTGAAGAAGTATATTTATTTGGATGTGCTTCGATTATATTGAGATAAAGTGTGTCGTGATATGAAAGCTGGCTCTTTTTATCAAAAGAATAAAGACGCTTTAACTCATATAGTGCTGTGTCATGTGTTATTTTGTGCAATGCTTTTGCTAATTTTCCTCTCATTTTCTTACTCCTTTTAATCGTTATATTTAACTAATTATATTTACCTAACTATTTTATATTGATTATATTACCCTAACTATTTATTTTTGTCAAGTGCGTAGTTATTAATTTTTTAAAACTAATTTAGGTGTTTTATTTATACACAGTTATATTCAATTAATGCGCGCAAAAAAGTATGGGATATGGCAAGCCACATCCCACACACTTATATAAATATTATTATATTACCACTTATTTTGAGTAGCAATAAGCGGTGTTTTCCTATATACGCCCTGCTATCATACGCATTTTTATTTGAAAACGCCTTGTATACCAGTTTAGAGCTTTCTTATCCTATGTTTAATATTTACCATAGGTAGTAAGCTAATGCCTCAATAAATGATGCAAAGATTGTAATTAATGCATATACAGTAAATCGTATCAGGTATTGCTTTAGTGTAATTTTCTGGGTGACTAAAGCATTCTCACTACTACTTTGCAAGTAATTTATGCTGAGCTTAAGTGATTGACTGCAAGCGAAGAATAGCATTAATGTAGATATTATCATTCCCGGTGCAGCCGAAAAAATTAAAGCAAATCCCTCATCTATTCCGCCGCCCAGTATTCCAACCATGATAAGGCCCACCCCAAGCCCTTTAATAAAGGGGAGCATAATCACTATCGGTTGTGAAATTGCCCAAAATCCACAAAAAAATGCAATTACTATATATGCAAGTGCAGAATTAGTGCAACTGTAAAAGACCTCGGTAAAGTGTGAGACTGTCCTTCGGGAGATATACTCCTCCATGATAATTTCATAGCTGTCTTTAAAATTACCGCTGAGCCTGTAAACTAAACTACTGCCAATAAATACACCTAAAATAAATATAATGCCAAATATAAGTATTGCAATCTGGTTTTTAAAATAATTTTTAGCTTGTTTTGTATGTAATTTTGTCTTAATCTTTCGTCTGCTCAGTACTATTCCCCTCATTTTCTTCTCCTTTATATTTTTTTACAATTAATAGATATGCAGGAGTTGTCCTTTTTAGACCATTGGAGAGTTAGCGAATGGCAAATTAATATTAGCTTATTTCACCTTTAACCGATTTTTGCCCCGCCAAATGGCGGGGCAAAAAGTTTGTAATTTTATACTAATATTACTTTTGTAAAGGATTTCTTACCTTTTTTAATAATTAGGTGGCCTTTATCAAATTCAGATATTTTAATCATATGGTTAAAATCAGTAATTTTAACATCGTCCACCGAGACACCGCCCTGTGTAATAAGTCTTCTTATCTCACTCTTAGATGGCGCTATTGATGTGCTAATCATTAAATCTGAAAGCAGTATTTCATCGTTTACAAAGTCATTTTTTGATATTTCTTCTGTTGGCATATTTGCGCTGTCTGCACCTGTTTTAAAGAGTGCTGTGGCTGCTTCAAGTGCTTTTTCTGCTGCTTCTTTACCATGTACCATTTCTGTTAGCTCACTTGCAAGCATTTCTTTTGCTTTATTTAGCTGGCTCCCCTCCCAAGACTCCATCTCTTTTATCTTTTCAAGGCTTATAAAAGTAAGCATTTTTAGGCAGTTGATTACATCTGCATCGTCAATATTTCTCCAGTACTGGAAGAAATCATAGGGGGAAGTTTTCTCTGCATCAAGCCATACAGCTCCATTTTCTGTCTTGCCCATTTTCTTACCTTCTTTGGTAGTGAGGAGGGTAAATGTCATGCCGTATACTTCTTTTTGCTCTTTTCTGCGCACTAAGTCAACTCCGCCTAAGATATTTGACCACTGATCATCCCCACCAAGTTGCATTATGCAGTCCTCGGTGCGGTTGAGATAGAGAAAGTCGTAACTCTGCATAATCATGTAGTTAAACTCAATGAATGAAAGACCATGTGCATATCTGCTTTTAAAGCATTCTGCGGAAAGCATTTTATTTACAGAAAAGCATACGCCGATATCTCTTAAAAGCTCAATGTAATTTAGCTTTTTAAGCCAATCGCCATTTCTGCGCACAATTGCTTTGTCATTCTCAAAATCTACAAATCTCTCCATCTGCTTTCTGAAGCACTCTGCATTGTGGTCAATCGCTTCTTCGGTGAGCATCTTTCTCATATCGGTTTTACCAGAAGGATCTCCCACCATTGTTGTCCCTGTGCCAAGGAGCAGTATTGGTTTATTACCTGCTTTTTGCATATGTTTGATTACAATAAGCTGTAAGAAATGCCCTACATGTAGGCTATCCGCCGTGGCATCAAAGCCGATATAAAAGGTTGCATTGCCATTATTTATAGCTTCTTCAATCTTTTCGGGGTTTGTCATCTGGGCTATTAAGCCCCTCTCTTTAAGCTCTGTAAATAGTTTCATAATCTTTTAATCCTTTCAAAAATAAAATAAAAAAGTCCTCTGCTCATAAGAGCAGAGGACGCTGTAATGCGTGGTACCACCTCAGTTTATCGGCACATTGCTGCGACGACCTTATGGACAAATTCGCTCGAAATTGCCCATGTGCTATAACGTGCACCGACGGCTTACCCTACTGTGTAATTACTGTTCAGGTAGCAGCTCAAAGATGTATTCACAGAAAATCCCATACCTTTTTCCAGCAAACAAAGGCTCTCTGAAATGGGGATATATCCACTACTTCTTCTTATCATAGCTTTTAACTTATTAGATATTTTGTGTAAAGCTGTGCCTTTTATGCATTTAAAAGCTGTACACACAATGTATAATATTACATAAACATTTTTTTGTCAAGTAGTAAAAGTAATTTAGTGTGTATATAATAGCCTTTTACATGTGAATTATATCTTAAGTCGTGAAGAGGACTACATTGCAGGCGATAATTCATCGGTTTAAAGCATGATTTAATTTTCACTGCTATATTTTCATGTGAAATTAATTCGATATTTCATCCGCAAGATTATATAAATCACATTCAAATGGTTTTGTCATGGATAGTGCCTCGGTAATATCATAATCAACTATTTTATTGTTTTTTTGCACTACCACTCTATCACTCTTGCCCTGCTGGAGTAATGTAACTGCATAATGCCCCATCATACTTGCAAGAAGTCTATCCGTATATGTGGGTGCTCCCCCTCTTTGTACATGTCCGAGCACAGTGCATCTTGTTTCAATGCCTATAATTTTTTCAAGTTTTTTTGCAATTTCGAGTGTGTCCCCCACTCCTTCGGAAGCTACAATTACAAAATGCTGTTTTCCGCTTTTAATGCTCGCAAGTATTTTCTGTGCAACATCTTTTTCAATATCAAATTCAATTTCAGGTACTAAAATTGCCGAAGCACCACAGGAAATGCCTGCGTGCAATGCGATATGTCCTGAATTTCTTCCCATCACTTCTACTATCGAGCATCTGTCGTGTGATTGGGAGGTGTCCCTTATTTTATCCACAAGCTCTATTGCAGTATTAACAGCTGTATCAAAGCCAATGGTGTAGTCCGAGCATGGGATGTCATTGTCTATTGTTCCGGGTATGCCTATGCATGGGATGCCTGCTTCACTGAGTTTGCTCGCACCTCTAAAGCTTCCGTCCCCGCCTATTACAATAAGGCCGTCCATTCCCTCATCCTTACAGTTTTTCACTGCTTTAGCAAAGCCTTCTGGCGTCATGAACTCCTCTGATCTCGCAGAAAAAAGCATTGTGCCACCCTTTTGGATTATATCTTTTACACTTCGTATATGCATTTCAAAGATATCTCCGCTTATAAGTCCGCTATATCCTCTGCGAACTCCAAGCACTCGCATATTGTGAAATATTGCCGCACGCACAACTGAACGGATAGCGGCATTCATCCCTGGGGCATCCCCTCCACTTGTAAGCACACCGATTGTCATTTGCTTCTTTTCCATAAAATCACCTCGTATTTTTATTAGTTTTATTTAAAGAAATACAATGTCAACAATTTAAGCTGTAGAATATTTTTTTGTATATCTTTCCCCGCCGTAGGCGGGGAAAGATATACGGGATAATTTTCTTAAGTTGTTGGCATTGTAAAGAAATATATGGGAGAATTTTTAATTTATTACCACTACATTTTCTTCACCCAAAATATATTTTAATTCTTTAATTAGAGCACCCGAGCTAATTACCCACATATTATTGGGGCAGAGCACATATTTTTTCTCCTCTGAGAAAAATATATAGACAGGAGTATTAACAGCATTTTCAGCATTTGCATACTCAAGTAAGGATTTCACTTTTACATAATCTGAAACATCTGCCGAGGGTATTTTTAAATGAATACCTTTCTTTTTGCTTTTTGTGGGTTTGGGTGCTAATTTCTCAACATCAAATATTGCGGCATCGGTAATCTCTTCGCATATAATTTTTGTGTCCTCGTCTTCTCTAAGGCTGAGCCTACCTTTTACAAGTACTGCTTCGCTTGAAGAAATTACAGATTTATAGTTTGCGTAAGCATTTGGAAAAATTAAACATTCTATCTTCCCCCCCCTATCTTCAAGCTCTGCAAATGCCATGGTTTCATTATTTTTGGTGATTTTGCTTTTGAGCTGTGAAACAACGGCTAAAACCTGCACTGAACTACCATCCAACCTGTGGTTAACATCTTCTTTTCCCTCAGAGATAATTTGATTTATGCTTTTTAGTTTTAATTTATCCTTTAGCGGAGTAAGTTTATCCAGTGGATGCCCCGATATATATAGACCCGTCGTTTCCTTTTCCATTGAAAGCAGTTTATTAAGGGAAAATTCTTCATATTTCTCGACGAAAAATTCTTCTTTTTGTCCTGTTACTTCCCCTGAAAAAAGATTTAATTGCCCCTCCACAGAGTTTTTCTTTACAAAGTCTAAATCGGCGATAATCGCTTCGTATCCCACAAGCATTTCATGCCTATTGTATTTCATATTGTCAAACGCACCGCTTTTAATCAGGCTTTCAAGAGTTCGTTTGTTTAAGTCCTTGCCATGCATTCTTGATATGAAGTCGGTAAAATCGGTGTACTCACCCTCTTCTCGCTCTTTGAGTAGGGCGGCGATAAGGCCTTTCCCTATATTTTTTATAGCGAGAAGCCCAAAGCGTATTGCACTGCCATCAACTGTAAATGAATATCCACTTTTATTTACATGGGGTGGTAAAATCTCAATACCGAGTCGCTTGCATTCATCTATATACTCAATAATTTTATCCGTATTATCTATTACACTGGTTAGCAGTGCCGCCATATATTCATTTGGATAATGGGCTTTTAGGTAGGCTGTTTGGTATGATACAGTGGCATATGCTGCCGCATGGCTTTTGTTAAATGCATAGGAAGCAAAAGAGCTCATTTCATCAAAAATGCTATTTGCAATGTCTTCTGGCACACCGTTTGCAACACATCCCACACAGGACACACTGCCATCTAAATTAGTGTCGCCATGGATAAAGCTGTGACGCTCTTTCTGCATTACATCCATCTTCTTTTTGGACATTGCACGCCTAACAAGGTCGGCTCTTCCAAAAGAATAACCTGCAAGTTTTCTAAATATCTCCATAACCTGCTCTTGATAAACTATACATCCATATGTCACATCAAGTATTGGTCTTAGCAAAGGGTGCTTATAGGTAATGCCTTTCATATTATGTCTGTTTTTAATATAGGTGGGTATTGAGTCCATCGGCCCTGGGCGATAGAGTGAAATTACTGCTATGAGGTCTTCAAGTGTTTCAGGTTTTAGCTGAATGAGTACTTGACGCATTCCTGCGGACTCAAATTGGAACACCCCAAAGGTTTGCCCATCGGATAGCATCTTATATATCTTTTTGTCCTTGTCATCTATTTTATTTATGTCTATTTCTATTCCTCGCTGGGAGAGCATGTCTAATGTGGACTGTATAACTGTTAAGTTTCGAAGCCCTAAGAAGTCCATTTTAAGCAGTCCGAGCTCTTCGAGGGTGGTCATTGGAAATTGGGTGATTATTGCGCCGTCATTCGACTGTAAAGGCAAGTAGCTTTCCACTGGATCTTTTGTGATTACTACACCTGCGGCGTGCGTTGAGGCATGTCTTGGCATTCCCTCAAGCCCTTTAGCCATGTCTATAAGCTCTTTAATCTGTGGAGAGGAATTATAATGCTCCCTTAAATCTGCGGAAACTTTCATTGCTTTTTCTATTGTCATATTAAGCTCGGCAGGGATTGATTTTGCAACTACATCCACTTCCTGATAGCTTATTCCAAGCGCTCTGCCAACATCCCTTACCGCCGCCCTTGCCGCCATTGTACCAAAAGTAATTATTTGTGCAACATGGTCCTTGCCATATTTCTCTACCACATAATCAATTACTTCCTGCCTGCGCTCATAGCAAAAATCTATATCAAAGTCGGGCATGCTTATTCTCTCGGGATTTAAAAATCTCTCAAATAAAAGATTGTATTTTATTGGGTCAATTCCAGTTATCCCAATGCAGTATGCCGCTAAACTTCCTGCACCTGAGCCACGCCCCGGGCCTACTGGTATGCCTGTTTCTTTTGCGTAATTAATAAAATCGAATACTATGAGGTAATAATCTATATACCCCATGCTTTCGATAATATTTATTTCAAATTCAAGCCTTTTAGTAATTTCAATGGATGGGTTTTCATATTTTTCAAAAAGCCCATCCATGCAGAGCTTTTTAAAATACTCTGCGTTGTCCATTCCGTCGGGCGAGGTAAAATGCGGAAGTTTTGTTACGCCAAATTCAAAATCCACCTCGCACATCTCGGCAATTTTCACCGAATTTGCAAGTGCATCCTCATAATTCGAAAATAAGCTGTTCATTTCATCATAGGATTTAATATAGAATTCATCCGTTTCAAATTCCATCTTGCTTTCATCGTGTACAGTCCTATTTGTTTGTATGCAGACCAGCACATTTTGCACTTTACTGTCCGTTTTAAGGACATAGTGGGAGTCGTTTGTTGCTACCATTGGAATCCCTGTTTCGCTTGAAAGCCTTTGCAGTAGCGGTAGAATTTGAACTTGCTCGGATATGCCGTGGTTTTGCAGTTCGATGTAGTAATTATCTTCTCCATAGAGATCTTTGTATTTCTGTGCTACTTCTTTAGCTTTATCAAAGTCCCCCGCAACAAGTAGCCTTGGAATTTCTCCTGCAAGGCAGGCGGATAGTGCAATTAAGCCTTCGCTGTATTTTGACAAAAGCTCAAAGTCAACACGGGGCTTGCTATAAAAACCCTCTATAAACGCCATTGAGACAAGTTTTGAGAGATTTTGATACCCCTTATTATTTTTACATAATAGTATTAGGTGATGCGGTGAATTATCAATTCTATGCACTTTGTCAAACCTTGTGCGTGGTGCTACATACACCTCACAACCGATAATCGGCTTAATGCCTTTTGCCTTAGCTTTTTTGTAAAAATCTATTACACCATACATTACACCATGGTCGGTAATTGCCACTGCATCTTGACCAAGCTCCTTGCAACGCTCTAAAAGCCTATCAATACGGCATGCACCGTCTAATAGGCTAAATTCAGTATGCACATGTAGGTGTACAAATGGCTTCATAAAAATATATTCCCCTTATGCCAAATTTTCTGCTATGCTTATTATCTTTTTCATTCTGTGATTTACAGCCGAACGAGAAAGCGGCAATCTCATATTCTCCCCAAGCTCCCTTAGAGAAACATCGGGGTTGTTTATTCTTATATTTGCAAGCTCACATAGTTCATCACCGAGTGCTGATAATCCTATTAATGCTTCAATTTTATTTATTGCCTCAATTTGCACCGATGCCGCATTGACCATTTTATCTATATTTGCAGTTTCGCAGTTTGTTTGCCTATTGGCTTTGTTGCGCAGTTCTTTTAGGATTTTTACATCCATTAGCTCAAATGTTGCATTAGTTGCCCCCATTACCGCAAGGATGTCTTCTATCTGCTCGCTTTCTTTTATATAGATAATCTTATTGTTTCTTCTCCCACTTATTTTGTGCTTTATATTCTGCTCATTTAAAAAGTCGGAAAGTGATTTTGCGGTATCTTCATTATTTAATGAAAATTCGAGATGATAGCCTTTTTCGGGATTTACCGCATTGCCACAAACCATAAATACGCCTGCTAAGAAAGAAGAAATATCGGCAGTGTAATTTAAGAATTCTTTATTTATTTGCGCAGAGGTGCCAAGTGAAAAAGTATCTATTACATTTTTTCGATCTTCTTCTTTAGCTAAATTCACTGTATAGACTATATTTCCCACACTATGGGGTGTTTCCTTTTTATTAAACTCTATCTCCTGTGATACTGTTCTTTTAATCACATTTATATAAAGCTCGCATACTGTATTATTTTCGGTGGTGATATTTACTAAGTCATATGTGGCATTTTTCCCAAACATAACCATTCCATATGCAAATGCAAATTTCTGCTTACCTATATCATATTTTTGCTTATATATTTCATTTTTCACTTTATTTGTAAAGCTAATTTCAGTTAACTCTTTCATTTATTTTTCTCCGTGTATGAGTGTTAATTAATTTTTATATCTCTGTGCGTGATAAAAGAATAATATCCACACTCTTTTACATACTCGTTAATAACTCTTGCAAGGGTTACCGAGCGATGTTTCCCCCCTGTGCAACCTATGCATACGGTGAGCTGATGTTTTCCCTCTTTTATATACATTGGAATGCTTAGTTCCAAATAATTTTTAATACTCTCTATAAGTGCCTTAGTTTGCGCAAAACTTAGCACATAATTATACACTTCCTCGTCCATGCCTGTTTTATGTTTAAGCTCTGGGATGTAAAAGGGATTTGGTAAGCATCTTACATCGAATAATAAATCTGCATCGAGGGGTATTCCGTTTTTAAAGCCGAATGAAACTGTGTTTATTACAAGAGAATTTTCATTTTGGGTGTCGAATATACCCTTAATTTTCTCATTTAAGTTTGCACCTTTAAGCTTTGAAGTGTCTATTAAATAATCCGCTCTGGATTTGATTGATGAGAGTATTTCTCTCTCTGTTCTTATTGCTTTTTCAAGCGAGACGCTCTCCGACATAAGCGGATGTGGGCGCCTTGTTTCTTTGTATCTTCTGAGTATGGTGCTATCATCCGCATACAAAAACAATATTTTCATCTCAAAGCTATTTATATCGAGCTCATTAAGCATATCTTCAGCAGAACCGAATTGGGAAATTGTCCTGCAGTCTATTACTACTGCAAGCTTACCCTCGGACGACTGCGAGTTTAAATACACTTTGAAAAGCTCTTTTATAAGCGTTGGCGGGATATTGTCCACACAAAAATATCCCATATCTTCAAGGACATTCATCGCATAGGACTTACCACTCCCTGAAACACCTGAAACAATCAGCATTTCCATATTATAAAATGCTCCATTCTGCCGCTAATATCGGCGTAAAATAAAATTTGCTATTATTAAGCAAG
>CAYJIJ010000023.1:0-33844 GCA_964370185.1 uncultured Oscillospiraceae bacterium | reverse complement strand
TTGATATAATCCGCCATCACTTTCGGTTGCCACGAAGTGGCGAGAAAGTGGGCATGAAATATAATAAACACTTTGCTATACTTATAGATTTTAGTACATATTGTTGTGTTTATTATATCATAAATGCGGAAGAATTTTGATATAATCCGCCATCACTTTCGGTTGCCACGAAGTTGCGAGAAAGTGGGCATGAAATATAATAAACATTTGCTATACTTATAGATTTTAGTATATATTATTGTGTTTATTATATCATAGCTAAAAACATAATGTAACCACTTCAAATAAACTGCCTATATTTTGCCTATTTTAAACACATTATCTCTGCGCAAGATAATAAAATAATAATATAGGTTAAATTTTTAATTTTGCAAAACATCTATAAACAATGTAAATTAATTGTGAATTCACTTGATTAACCCAGTTAGCTATGTTAATATGCTAACTGGGTTAAGTAATTTTTATCATATATTGGCGAATACTAATATACATCGTTTTCCCCATCATTTTGATAATATTAATGAAGAAAAAATAGATTTGAAATTACTTAGAATTACATAACAATTTTGAAAGGAGCATTTACATGGCAAAAAAAGAGGATGTTTATTTAGCACTTGAAATGTTTCATAACCACAAACCACAAAAAACCGTGGAAGAGCTGTATAAAAGCGAAATAGGTTCACTTGCTGTTTTAAAGCATCTGCATAAAATAAACAGCGAGGCTAAATCAGTGGACATAAGCAAACATATGGGTATAAGCTCTGCTCGAATGGCAGTATTGCTCAAAAAATTAGAGAGCAGGGGATTTATTGTAAAATCCGAGTCTAAAACAGATGCCAGAGCAGTTATGATACAGCTAAGCGAAAAAGGTGAAAAGTTTGTAAGGGATTTAAAAGAGCGCATGTATGGCACAATGGAGAAAATTGTAGATGAATTTGGCATAGAAAGGCTTACAAATATGCTTATTGATTTATCTAAAATTAATAAGATTTTAGAAGAAAATATGCTAATTGATATGGAGGAAAGCAATGCTTAAACTACTTAAAAATTTAACAAAAAGAGATTACCTTCTTGCGTTTGTATCGGTAATACTAATATGTGCACAGGTTTTCTTAGACCTCACACTTCCCGACTATATGTCGGAAATAACAATGCTTGTCCAGAGCGAGGGCAGTGCAATGAGCGATATTTACTCGGCTGGGTTTATGATGATGCTATGTGCACTTGGAAGCTTACTGCTTTCTGTTACCGTGGCAATAATATCGGCGAGAATTGCATCTAATTTTTCCTTTATAACAAGGAGCAAGATGTTTAAAAAGGTTATGGGTTTTTCGATGAAAGAGGTAAATTCTTTCTCAACAGCAAGCCTCATCACCAGAACAACAAATGATATAACACAGGTTGAAAGACTTATTGTAATGGGTATGCAGATGCTGATAAAGGCACCTATTACAGCAGTTTGGGCGATTAGCAAAATAGCAAATAAAAACAGCGCATGGCTTGTAGTGACGATAGCCGCAATAGTAGTGCTGCTCACCATTGTAGCATTTTGCCTCTCCCTTGCGGTGCCCAGATTTAAAATACTACAAACCCTCACCGATAATATAAACAGAGTGGCAAAGGAAAGCCTTGATGGGATAAATGTTGTAAGGGCATATAATGCGGAGGAATATCAGGGCGAAAAATTTGAAAAAGCAAATGACGAGCTCACTAAAACATATCTTTTCACCGCTAAAACAATGTCCTTCCTAATGCCAAGCATACAGATGATAAGCAATGGCTTAGTTTTATCGGTATATCTTGTGGGAGCCGCTTTAATAAATGAAGCAATGGGACCTGATAAAATGGTGCTGTTTTCGGATATGGTGGTCTTCTCCTCCTATGCAATGCAGGTTATCATGGCATTTATGATGCTTGTAATGGTATTTATGCTACTGCCAAGGGCGAGTGTTTCTGCAAGGCGTATTAATGAAGTGCTCGAAACAAAGGACAGCGTGATAGAAGGTAAGCGAAATGATGGAGTGGAGGGCAAAGAGGGTGAAATAGAGTTTAAAAATGTAAGCTTTAAATACCCCGATGCCGAGGACTATGTGCTCAAAAATATAAGCTTCACCGCAAAACATGGAGAAACAGTGGCGTTTATAGGATCTACTGGATGTGGCAAAAGTACAATAATAAATTTAGTGCCACGCTTTTATGATGCCACCGAGGGCGAAGTTTTAGTGAATGGTGTAAATGTAAAAGAATACACGAAAAATACATTAAACAGCATGATAGGGTATGTTTCACAACGCTCCATACTTTTCACTGGCACAATTAAGAGCAATGTAGCATTTGGCGACAGTGAAAATGGCACTAAAAACGGCGAAGATTTAGCATCTTCGGTGGATATAGCACAGGCTTCTGATTTTGTAGGCAATTTAGAAGATAAATACGACGCACATGTAGCACAGGGTGGAAGAAATTTCTCAGGTGGGCAGAAACAGAGAATTTCCATCGCAAGGGCAATTTACCGTGACCCTGAAATCTTTATTTTTGATGATTCTTTCTCTGCACTCGATTACAAAACCGACAGAAAACTTAGAGAGACACTGAGTAAAGAATGCGGCGATGCCACAATGCTAATTGTTGGGCAAAGGATAGGAACTATTAAGGATGCCGATAAAATCATTGTCCTTGAAGATGGCGAAATTGCTGGAATGGGCAAACACACTGAACTGCTTAGTAACTGCGATGTTTACAAACAAATCGCACTGTCACAACTTTCGGAGGAGGAACTGAAAAATGCGTAAAAATGAATATGAACTTGGCTCTAACGAAAAAAACAAAAGACAGGGCAGAGGCCCAGGTGGTCCGGGTGGCGGCATGGGCGGCGGCGAAAAAGCTAAGGATATGAAGCTTACAATGAAAAAGCTATTTGCCTATATTAGAAAACAAAGAGCATTTATGATAATTGCTGTATGTTTTGCTATGGCTGGCTCGATAATGACACTCGCAGGCCCAAGTAGGCTCAGCATGCTCACGGACGAAATTACCACGGGCATGATGGGTAGTGCAGGCATTGACATGGGGGCAGTGTTTGGAATAGGTATGGCACTTGCGGTATTCTACGCCCTTAGTTATATATTTTCGATAACACAGGGGCTTATGATTTCCTCAGTGATGATGGCAACTGCTAAGAATTTGCGCAGTAATATTTCGGATAAAATAAACCACTTGCCAATGAGCTATTTTTCAAAGAATTCTAAAGGGGATGTTCTCTCAAGGGTGACAAATGATGTCGACACAATAGGGCAAACACTTTCGCAATCGGTGGGTACATTTATATCTTCGGTTACGCTTATAGTGGGCTCGGTAGTTATGATGGCAGCTACTAATTTAACACTGACAGCCACCGCAATACTCTCGACTATAGTCGGGTTTGTCTTTATGATGCTTGTGATGCGCACCTCACAAAAGTACTTTAAAAATCAGCAAAAACATTTGGGGCAGATTAATGGACATATAGAAGAAATGTATGCTGGGCACACTGTTGTAAAAGCGTATAATGGAGAAGAAAAGGCTATTGATATATTTAGCTCGATAAACTCAGAGCTGAAAAACAGCGCCTTTAAAGCGCAGGCGCTTTCGGGGCTTATGATGCCAATGATGATGTTTATTGGAAACTTTGGATATGTTTCGGTTTGTATCGTGGGAGCACTTCTCGCAATTAATGGCAGTATAAACTTCGGTGTTATCGTGGCATTCATGGTATATATCAGACTTTTCACCCAGCCGCTTGGACAGATAGCACAGGCTATGCAGAATTTGCAATCGGGTCTTGCGGCGTCTGAGAGAGTATTTGAATTCTTAGACGAAAAAGAGATGATTGATGAAAGCGAAAAGAACAGGGTAATCGACGAAGTTGAGGGCAATGTAGAATTTAAAAATGTACGCTTTGGATACGATGAAGACAAAGTGATAATCAAAGATTTCAGCGCCACGGCGAAAAAGGGACAAAAAATTGCGATAGTAGGCCCAACGGGTGCTGGTAAGACCACAATGGTAAATCTGTTAATGCGTTTTTACGAGATAAATTCAGGGGACATACTGATAGACGGCATATCCACCAAAGAGGTAAAGCGTGAGGAAGTGCACTCTAAATTCAGCATGGTACTTCAGGACACATGGATATTTGAGGGCACACTGAGGGAAAACCTCATCTACGCTTCAAAAAATGTGACCGAGGAAGAGCTGAGGCGTGCGACTAAAGCGGTGGGACTTCACCATTTTGTGAAGACACTTGAGCAAGGTTTCGACACAGTGCTAAACGACAAATTAGAGCTTTCCCAAGGGCAGAGACAGCAAATTACAATTGCAAGGGCAATGATTGCCGATAAACCAATGCTAATACTCGATGAAGCCACCTCTTCGATAGACACAAGAACCGAGCTTCTCATACAAAAAGCAATGGATGAGCTCATGCAAAACCGCACCTCTTTCGTAATAGCGCACAGACTATCCACAATCAAAAATTCCGACCTAATTTTGGTTATGAAGGATGGGGATGTGATAGAAACCGGTAGCCATGATGAACTTTTAAAGGCGAATGGATTTTATGCGGAGCTGTATAATTCCCAGTTTGAAAATGCAGGATAGACAACCTAAAGCAACACTAAAAGCATCTATATTGATAAAATTATGCCAGTACCTTGTGTGGAGCAGGGTACTGGCATAATCTGATGTGTTCAAAAAATTTGTGGGGCAAGGAACTAAGCTTGTAAATAAGAGAATAATGCGATGCTACATACGCGTAATTTGCATGTTTTCAGTGACACTGCAAGCAAAAATCTCTGCCAATACAGCAGAGATTTTTGAGTTTGTGGATTTTGTGACAGTATAAATTATGCCATTACTCTGCTTGTAGCAAGGTAATGGCATAATTTTTATATTAAGCGAGGCAATTATCATATTTAAAAGCTAAAAATACACCTTCGGATTAACAGAATACTCAAGCAAATTAGCGGCGGACACCACATCAAAGACTGGTATGCCAAATTTATCAAAAATCTTCTTTGAAAAGCTTGCAATATTACTGCATTCAAATACAATAGCACTTAAATCGGTATTTTTTCGGGTTAGTTTAGCGGTGGCATTTATTATATCTCGCTCCATGAGCTCCACATCTAAATCAAGTCCACCCTCAATGACAATTTCTCTAAAATGCGGCTCGTCCTCGAGCCCTTGCACAGCTAATTTTATATCCTTGCGCCAACCAGAATTTAGAAGATGTTTCTCACTTAAAAGCTCGGAATGTCCTGTGAGCACCCCTATACTGCCTCTGTGTGAAATAATCTCCCAAATCATCGGAATTTGGCAGAGCGAGGAAGCGGCAACGGGTATGGTTTTTGAAAGCTCATTTTGGTAAAGGCTCATCAAACCGCAGTCACCCACAATGGCTTTTACCCCTAAATCGGATAAATTATTACAAGCGATGAGAAGATTATTTTTTATCTCTTCTCCCCCCTCTATTAAATCGGCAAACCCACCCTTTACAACCTCATATCTCACTGGGAAGTCGAAAGTGGCGGCATTGCCCGCATCCCCAGGTATGCGTGGAGTAATTGTGGAAAAAACCAAAATCCCAACATTCTGCCCATAAAAGGGTTTGCCCGTTTCAATTTTCATCACATGACCTCTTTTCTTTTAAGGGTGGTAGAAAAATCTAAACTTCACAATTTTTTTTACACTCCACCGCATACGGCGGTGGAGTGTAAATTATAAATCATCGCCTTGGGTAATCCCTGTAATCCGCACACACAGCCGATAAAAGCATTTTTGGGGCAATTTTTCGCCTTCACTTATCGCCTTACATGAGCAAATAAACATCTTATCTAATACAATTAGCTCATTCTAAGGTATAAATAATTCGGGCTACCATTTTTTAATATAGTCGGGTTTTCTGCCTATTCTTGCAATTTCTTTTTCAAAGGCTTTCACGAGGTTTTCAATATCGCCCTCGTTGTTAAAATATGTACAGGAAATTCTAAAGCCACCCACATAATCGGTAAATCTCTGTGCAATCATTATTCCGCTTGCATGAAGATTGCGAAGTATTTCCCTGTCGGTGTCAAGGTCTTCGTACAGCCTTGCTATAACAATACCTGCATGTTTACCCTTGCCCCTCTGAGTGATTAGCGTACCGCCGATTTCCTCTATTTTATCCATGCAGTACTCAGCAAGGTTAAATACTTTAGCTTCAATATTTTCTATCCCAATTTCATTTACAAGACCCAGCGTTTCACCCAGAGCTATTGTTCCAGGATAATTTGAGGTTCCTCCAATTTCAAAACGCCTTGCAGTCATAGGGAATTTCCAGTCATTAACTGGTGGTGCGGCAGGATTTTCCCAATAAGCGCCCCAGCCCTCTTCTGGCACTTCTGTATTTAGGTAACCATAGTAAGAGGGTTTTATTTTAGGCATAGTTTCTTTATTTACATACATAATACCTGCACCAAATGGAGAGTTAAGCCATTTATGGCCTCCTGCTACAAGTATGTCTATATGGCAATCTTTTGTATCAATTTTATCTATACCGAGCTCCTGCACAGCATCCACTACAAACATAATGCCACGCTCTTTACAAAAAGCACCGATTTCCTTTAAATTCATCCTCCAACCATTGCACCATTCTACTGTGGAAAGTAGCAGGATTTTAGTTTTTTCGTCACAATGTTTGGCAAAATCCGCCACAGTAAAGCTTGAATCGGCAGTTTTTGCTACTCTTATATCGAGCTCCTGTCTTTGACGCATCATGCACCAAGGCAGTGCAACTTGTATAAACTCTAAGTTGGTGGTGACAATATTATCCCCCGGCAAAAGCTCTATTCCACAAGCAGCTATATTAAGGCCATGCGAAGTACTTTCAACTACCGCAATTTCTTCAATATCTGCATTTAAAAGCTTCGCACCTTCCTCATAAGCCTTATTTCTCTTTTCGTCCATTGCAATATGATGTGCACTTGAATTTATTTCGTCCTGCCGTGCAGAAAAATCCGCAAAATCTTTTAACGCTCTAACAGTCCTCTGCGGAGCAAAACTTACACAAGCAGCATCTAAGAATGTCATCGTTTCAAGTACAGGCCACTCTTCTTTTCTTATTTTTTCCCAATTAACCCCCATGATTTAACCCTCCCATTATGTAATTTATTAAGGTAAGTTTATAATTGTTTAAACAAATTATCAGTAAAGTGTTTTACATTTTTAGGTATTTTTTTATTTTTAAAGTATAGCACAAAACTGTAAAATGTTGTATAATAAACTTATTAAAAAGTTTCGGGAGGATTTATGAATAATTTTGATAAAACATCTTCACCGTGGCTTTCCTGCGACATAAATATATGGGAGCCAATATACAGGGGTTTTACACCTAAAAAATACAATAAAAAAAGCACAGTATTTCATCAAGGTGAAATATATGATAGTATATTCATCATGGCACAGGGCAGGGCAAAAATCACCACATTTGACCTAAACGGCGGGGAAAAACAGCTCTATATAGCTGAAAAAGGCGCAATCTGCTGTGAAAGCTCCTCGTTTTTAGGCAGGGGGTATTTTTCTACCGCAATTGCACTTGTGGACTGCCTGATTTATGAAATTCCAATAGAGCATGTAAAAAAAGTGCTTTCAGAAAATTGGGAGCTAAACTTAGCTTTTATAGAATTTATGGCAAGGAAAATTTCTGTATTCGTGCAAGAGATTGCAGAGCTATCCTTTGACCAATCGCTTAAGCGTGTGTATAGGGTGCTTTTAAATCTATGCGGACAGTATGGAAGAGAAAAAGATGGCAAAACAAAAATCAATGTGAAATTTACCCATCAGGATGTTGCAGGGATGGTGAATGCAAGCCGTGTTACAGTTAGCAATATTTTCGCAATGCTTGCAGAGGAAAACATAATATGTAAAGAAGATGGATTTTTCTATGTTACCGATATGGGTAAATTAAACCTTTATTTGGAGGAATGATGATGGATAATTGTAATTGTATAAATAAAATTGGAGATAATTTTAATTATTTAGTCAAGTCCGTTATGGGGAAAGTGGGAAAGTTCAGTCTTGTGGATTTTACAATTATGAAAATATGCTTATCCTTTGCAGGCATGTATTTGGGGATAAGATTTAGTAGTAAGCTAAAAAGCAAAGCTCCA
Organism: uncultured Oscillospiraceae bacterium; assembly: GCA_964370185.1. Lineage (GTDB taxonomy): Bacteria > Bacillota > Clostridia > Oscillospirales > Ruminococcaceae > CAYJEQ01. Next base: position 25,658 of record CAYJIJ010000023.1, on the reverse strand, counting down.
TTTATTGGGATTATAGCTCTTTTTTCCTACTTTTTCATGATTTACAAATTATTTATTGAACAAGAAAAATTAGATAAATGACACAAAGTCTTCATATAGCCATTTAGCACAAAGTATATGGAGCACACTAATTATAAGCTTTGTAAAACATTAGATTTTATAAAAATATCCTCCGCTACTGCGGAGGATATTTTTATAAATAGTGTATTAAATTTGTGAATTGGTCGCTTTAAAATAGCGAAATAATAACTTGAATATTTAAATGGAATAATAGTGATAGATAGCCACGAGCATCTGCCTGCAAATGAGTCTTTAAGGGAGCAGGAGACGGATATTCTAAGAGAATATTGCAGATTTATTGTGCCTCAACCTTTTTATATTGACTAAAGATATTAAGGGGCTAAAAATCCGTTGGGACTTGCAGAATAGCCATTTTCTGTTATAGTCATATACAATATTTCATTATCGTTTACAAGCTCAACATAACACACACCATCTTCAAACTTATCGGTAATATCAATTTTTTGATTATACCAATAGACCCACGCCGTGCCATCGTCTTTATACTCAACCTCGGGCAAATTCATTTTTTCCAAAAGCTCTTCTTCCGTCAGTGGACGCTCATTGCCATCCTTGTCATAGGCAATACCACCGCCACCTTGCTGCGTCTCATTTCCTTCAGCATCAACATAATCCATCTCATAATTACCATTGCCATCAAATTCGATTGTAACATCAGTCTGCTCACCTTGTAACCATAGCTGAATAATTTGCTGAATTCCACCAATATCTGCGGCATAGACAGCAGTTGCACTGCCAACAAAAAGTACGCAAGCAGCAACACCTGCCCATAATTTATTTAGTTTCATTTTTTTACTTGTAGTTGCCATTTCATTCACCTCCAAAGAAAAATCTGCAGAGATATGAATAGTAGAAAATGCCTGTTTATATTTCTCTTTATTCGTCATCTTCCCATACCTCCTGCCGTAATATGTTTTTAAGTAGCATTCTTCCTCGTGATAGTCTAACCTTTACATTGCTTTGCGAAAGTTTTAAAATATCTGCAATTTCTTTTATGGAGTAATCTTCATAATAAAAAAGATGTATCACCACTCTATATTTTTCGGGCAAATTCATTACAGTCACAAATAATTCTGAAGATTCTTCTGAAACAAAAGTAAGTGCTTCCATATAATTTTCAAGCGGTACTGTATTTCGCCTGAAAAAGCTGATATTTTTATTCTTAGCTTTGTTTATAGTAACTCGTATCAACCATGCACGAATATGCTCCAATGTTTCAAAATCTTTTTTTGTTGTTAAATAACCAATGAAAGTATCTTGAACAATATCTTCGGAATCCTGCATATTTTTACAGATATTAAACGCAATTCCAAATAAATTATTCTTATACTTATCAACCAGTACGTCTACTGATTCTCGCATAATTTCCTCCTTTGCTTTTGAAAGTCCTTCACTAATAATACAAATGAGATTGTCGAAAAGTTACAAAAACTAAAATAAAAAAGCTGTCTAAAATTTCAGACAGCTTTTAAAAGGGTATAAAATAATCTCAATCATTATTCACAAAGGATAAAGCCCCTATTAATCAAGCTTCAGCACCGACATAAATGCCTCCTGTGGCACTTCTACGCTACCGAGCTGACGCATACGCTTTTTACCCTCTTTTTGCTTTTCAAGCAGTTTCTTTTTACGGGTGATGTCACCGCCGTAACATTTTGCGAGTACATCTTTACGCATAGCCTTAACAGTTTCCCTTGCAATGATTTTACCACCGATTGCTGCCTGTACTGGCACTTCAAACATTTGGCGTGGGATATGCTCTTTAAGCTTCTCCACCATTCTTCTCGCCCTTGGATAGGCTTTGTCGGTGTGGACTATAAAGGAAAGTGCATCCACCATGTCGCCATTTAGGAGTATATCGAGTTTTACAAGCTTTGAGGATTGGTAACCATTTAGCTCATAGTCAAACGACGCATAGCCTTTTGTGCGGGATTTTAGAGTATCGAAAAAGTCATATACAATCTCATTTAGTGGCAGGATGTAATGCAGTTCCACCCTGTTTGCATCCAAATATTTTGTGTCGATATATGTCCCTCTGCGCTCTTGGCAGAGTTCCATGATATTTCCGATGTATTCGGTGGGTGTGAATATGCTCGCCTTTACAATCGGCTCTTCGGAGGACTGTATCTGCCCTGGGTCGGGGTAGTTTGTAGGGTTGTCTATCGAGATGGTTTCGCCGTTTGTCATAGTCAGATGATAAACAACACTCGGTGCAGTGGTGATGATGTCAAGATTAAATTCTCTCTCAATTCTCTCCTGTATAATCTCCATGTGTAGCAGTCCTAAGAAGCCACATCTAAAGCCAAAACCAAGCGCTATTGAGGTTTCGGGGTCGAAAGTTAAAGCGGCGTCATTGAGCCTTAATTTTTCAAGAGCGTCCCTTAAATCGGGGTATTTTGCGCCGTCTATTGGATAGATACCTGAGAACACCATCGGATTTACCTTGCGATAACCTGGGAGTGGCACATCGGCAGGATTATTTGCATCTGTTACAGTATCACCCACCGTGGTATCCTTAACATTTTTAATGCTTGCGGTTATATACCCCACCTGTCCTGCGGAAATTTCTTTTTGTGGGATTAGGTCAGTTGCACCCATGACACCGAGCTCCACCACCGAAAATTCGGCGCCAGTAGCCATCATGCGAATTTTCATGCCCGGGGTGATTTTACCCTCGATTACACGCATATATACAACTACACCTTTGTAGCTATCGTAGTATGAGTCGAAAATTAGAGCTTGTAGTGGTTTTTCGTCGTCGCCCTTTGGCGCTGGAATGTCGCTCACTATTCTTTCAAGCACTTCTTCAATATTTATGCCGTTTTTAGCGGAAATCCTTGGGGCATCCATGGCTGGAATTCCTATAACATCCTCAATCTCGCTGCAAACTCTCTCGGGGTCTGCGGAGGGTAAATCAATTTTATTTACCACTGGGAGTATTTCTAAATCATGCTCCACTGCAAGATATGTATTTGCGAGTGTTTGCGCTTCTATACCCTGTGAGGCATCAACAACAAGTATAGCCCCCTCACAAGCGGCAAGGGAACGGGATACTTCGTAGTTAAAATCGACATGCCCAGGGGTGTCTATTAGATTAAAGTAATAGGTCTCGCCGTCTTTAGCAGTGTACTCAAGCTGTACCGCCCTCGCTTTGATGGTGATACCACGCTCTTTTTCGATGTCCATGTTGTCAAGAAGCTGTTCTTCCATGTCACGCTTAGCGACGGTCTTAGTATGTTCTAAAATCCTGTCGGCAAGGGTGCTCTTTCCATGGTCGATATGTGCAATTATACAAAAATTTCTGATATTCTCTCTTTTGGCTGACATTCTTTCACCTCGGTAATCCATTTGAAATTTATTCGGATGTTTCGCTTTCTTCTATGTATTCTGTTTCACTGTCGGGCAGTATTAGTTTTACATTTTGCTCGCTTAAAGTAGCAACATTCTTAAGTTTGCGCTGAATTTGTCTGGTGCGCACACCCACAAGCTTATCAAGCTCTGCATTTGCCTGCTCGATGCGTTGTTGTGTGGCTACAAGTACTGAGCCGAATTTATCAAACTCAGTTTTCACCGCTTCAAGCACATTCCAAACCTCGCCACTGCGCTTTTGAATTGCCACAGTCCTAAAGCCCATTTGAAGGCTGTTTAGCAGTGCTGCCATGGTGCTTGGGCCTGCGATGTTTACCCTAAATTCCCTTTGCAGTATTTCCACCATGCCACGGTTTACCACCTCGGCATATAGGCCCTCAAATGGGAGGAACATTATCGCAAATTCAGTGGTTTCGGGTGGGTTTATGTATTTATCCCGTATATCCTTAGCAAAGGAGCGAATACGAGCTTTAAGCACATTTACCGCCGCCTGCACAAGCTCGGGAGATCCTGCGTCATATGCATCTAAAAGCTGGGTGTAAGCATCGGCTGGGAATTTGGAGTCGATGGGCAGATAGATAAAGCCGTCATCATCGGTGGGGATTTTAATGGCATATTCCACCACATTCCTACTTCCCGACACAGTGGCAATATTTGCCTGATACTGCTCGGGCGCCATAATTTCTTCGAGTATTGCACCGAGCTGTATTTCGCCGAGGACACCCCTCGTCTTAACATTCGATAGCACCTTTTTGAGGTCGCCCACACCTACTGCAAGGGTCTGCATTTCGCCAAGTCCCTTATACACCTGCTCGAGACGCTCGTTTACAAGCATGAAGGATTTTGTCATTCTATCTTCTAAAGTTTGTTGCAGTTTTTCATCTACTATTTTGCGCATTTCGTCGAGCTTTTTATTATTGTCCTCTTGTATGTAACTGAGTTTCTTTTCAACGGCAGTCCTTATATTATCAAGCTTTTGCTCGTTTTCAAGCGAGAAAGTCTTAAACCTACCCTCTTGTGTGCTCAAGCTTTGCACCACCGATTTATTCAGTGCCTCCTGCTTTTCGGAGAGTGATTTCTCCATTGCAGCAAGCTGTTTTTCCTGTGAAATGGCGGCTTCTTTTTGCGAGGTGGAGAGAAAATCTCCGAGTGTTTTCACAGAGCTTTGCACCGTCTGTGAAAGCTCCTGCCTTAGTGCAGTTTGCTCTGCCTTTATGTCATTTCTAAGCTCGCTATTGTCTCCGCTTTTTGACTTTGACAAAAGAAAAATCAGCAATACTATATTTATGATACCAAGTGATAGGATAATATATTCCATTAACTCTATTTCTCCCCTTTATTCTCACTGCCTTTGGGTGATAATCTTTTTTTATTGCCCTCACCATCCACTATATAAGTGTTGTCAAGTGTGGACTGAAGGCTTTCTCTAAATGCCGCCACATACTCCTGCCGAAGTTTTGCACGCTCTTCCTCTTCTTCGGGAGAAAGCCCTACTTCACGGGATTTTTGTGCGAGTTCGTTTATTCTTTTAATTCTTTCGTCAGTCATGATACACTCCTGTAATACCCTAAAATTTATATATATCTCCACGCAGTGGGAGATATGAAAAAACAATGATTTATTCTTTTTACTTTATCTAATAGTTATGGACTCTATAATAATATCACTTTTTGGCATATTGTTTTCATCGGTTGGGGTGGCACTAATTTCATTTACAATTTCCATGCCGTCTATTACCTGCGCAAAAACAGTCTGCTTGCCATCAAGCCATGGAGCACCGCCCTCTTCCTCGTATTTGCTCACTACTTTGGAGGGATAGAGTGCCTCTTCCATCTGCTCTATGGTAGCATCCCCTATCGGGATGTCCGACACTATATAAAACTGACTCCCATTGCCGTTTTCATCGGTGGACGCCATGCCTACCGCACCGCTAAAATTCCACAAATTATAGGAAATTTCGTTTTCAAAAGTCTTATCCCAAATGCTTCTGCCACCCGTCCCATCTTCGGGGTCGCCACTTTGAATGAACCAGTCGGTTACTACTTTATTAAATCGCAGACCATTATAATATCCACTCTCGGCAAGCAATATGAAATTTTCCACTGCCATTGGTGCCTCGGTGGGGAAGAATACAATGGTTATATCGCCTGCGGAGGTTTTTATAAGTGCCTCTTTTTGCTCCTCGGTTGGAGGGTCAAACTGATATAGATTGATGGTGGTTTCATCAATTACTCTGTTTTCCTCGGCAGGGGTTTGTGGAGTGGATGCATCCTCTGTGGGAACATTCTCACTGCAACCGAATAAAATTAATGTAAAGGTAATTAAAAAAAGTATAATTCGATTTATAACCGCCACCTCCTTACCACAAATAGATATTTTACCATAAAATTAGCTAAAACACAAATCAAACAACTTTAAAAGCATGCGTATTTACTTTTTGCGCTTCTCCCATTCTAACATAGGCGGATAAGATATTCCGTGATGCTTCTATTAGTGCTTATTGTATAATATTTTTTCCTTAAAATCAATTATATATTATAGCTCTCCAATATCCTAAAGCATATTTGGTAATTTCATTTAGTCTCTTAGCATGATATTCCTATTATTTAAACACTAAACCTTAATTAGCTCATAGATGAGCTCGGTAAGTTTCACAAGGTTTTTTAGCGATACTTCCTCCTCACAGGTGTGAACCTTGCTCATGCCCGTGCCGAGTACAACGCTTTTTATTCCGATTTTATTCATGATATTGGCATCACTTCCGCCCCCCGTGGAGGTGTAGTTTGGCGCCGTACCCACTGCACTGCAAGCGGCGGCGATTTCCTTTATGAATTCGTCATCACTGCTAAAATTATAGGACAGATAGCTCTCCTTTAAACCGCCTGTGAATTTAGCTCCGTATTTTTCACAGGCATTTTTTACACAGCTTAGCATATGCTCTGATTGTGCAGTGAGTTTTTCGGCATTTCTACTGCGGCATTCAGCCATTAAATACACCTTTTCCGCCACGATATTTGTGGCGTTTACCGCTGTGAATGTGCCTATATTTGCAGTGGTTTCTTCGTCCACCCTTAAAAGCTTCATATTGCTCACTGCCTCGGCGGCAACCTGTATTGCACTTATTCCCTGCTCGGGGGCAATGCCTGCATGGGCTGATTTCCCTATTATATCAACTTCCATCTTAGTTTGCCCCGGTGCAGAGAGCACTATGTTTCCCACATCTCCGCTTGAATCGAGCACAACTCCACTTTTCGAGACGATTTTTGAGTAGTCCATGCCCTTGGCACCTACCATGCCAAGCTCTTCGCCGACAGTCAAAAAAACCTCGACAGTGCGATGCTTTGCACCTGCATTTTTTATGGAGAATAACGCCTCAAATATTGCAGCTATACCCACTTTGTCGTCCGCTGCGAGTATTGTATCTCCTGCACTTCTTATAAATCCGTCCTCGCAGAGTATGGGCTCTATGCCATTGCCCGGCTTTACTGTATCCATATGTGCGCAGAGCATAATTGGGGGAAGTGTGTCCTCCCCTTTAAATGTGCAGAGAAGATTACCACTTTCCCAGCCTGCCGATTTGCCAGCATCATCGGTATATATTTCGCATCCAAGTGCAGAAAATTCAGCTTTTAAGCAATTGGCAAACTGCATTTCATTTCCACTTTCACTATCAATTTTTACATATCTGAAAAAGCTCTCTACTACCCTGTCCTTATCAATCATTACTTTATCCCCTTTTTCTTTAATTACAGTGATGGACAAATAATTTTTAGTACTGCCCGCATAAATATATTGTACAGTAATTATCTTTATTAGTACAGTGGAAAATAAAAAGTTTTATAAAAGTTTGTATTATTTAACACTGATTTGAATATGATTTATATATAAATATTCAATGCCAATAACTTAAGAGAATTATCCCGTATATCTTTCAACACCGTAGGCGGGGAAAGATATACAAAAAAATATTCTACAGCTTAAGTTGTTGACATTATATAAATATTTCTAAAAAGGACAAATTAACCTAAGCGTTGCAAATATGCCCGATTGTTTAGCTTGGGATATGGAGGAAGTCAGTGATAAAAATCAGAGCTAAAATTATTATCCCCCTGATAATTATAATCTTTATTATAGTATTTAATATACCTGCGATTTATTTTCTTATAAAGGAAAATTTAAGCTCGGGGGCAAGTAAGCTCCTTGAGAGCATGGCAATTACTTCTCTCATGGTAAATTCCCCCGAGGGGACGGCAAAATTACTCGAAGAACGCTTTTCCTACGAAACAGAAAAAATGCCGTCACAGCCAGAAGTGGAAGAAATGCCAAGCTCGGAAACTCCACCGCCTAAAAGCATAACGCCCGCAGAGGAAACCCCACCACCAATGCCAGATGTGGAAACTGAGGCAGAAATTGAAACCACACAGAAAAAGCCCACTCCGCCAGATATTCCCGAGGAATACAGCGGTACACTTGTGGGAGAAAGCTTTGCAGGGGCGGATAGCCCTTCGGGGGAAATTTTCGGAGATGTATATATTAGGAACAGCACTGATTTAACAAGTGACGAAATAAATAATATTATCTCAAGCCCTGCTGATTTAGGGTTTGACCCAAATGAAACGGCTCCTCAAGTACTAATTTATCACACCCACGGCACCGAAAGCTTTGAAAAATACGATAGTGATACATATGATAAAAGAAATGACTGGCGAAGTACTGATAATAATGAAAACATGATAACAGTTGGTGAGGCTTTAGTGGAAACTTTAGAGGCAAATGGAATATCAACACTGCATAGCAGAATGCAACATGACTATCCCTCATACACGGGAAGTTATGAGAGGAGCGCAGTTGCAGTAAATCAATATCTTGAGGAATATCCAAGCATAAAGGTTATAATAGACTTGCACAGGGATGCACTCGAGCGTGAAGGTGGAGTGATAGTAAAGCCTATAACTGAAATCGACGGAGAAAAAGCTGCACAAATAATGATAATGGTCGCCAAAGATGATGAAAATGAAAGCTGGGAAAATAATTTAAGATTCGCCGCAGATATTGTAAGAAATATGGAAATGAATAATCCGAGTATAAATCGCCCAATATACTTTAGAGAGGGCAAGTATAATCAGTCGCTTGCGGATAATGCACTGCTCATCGAAATGGGCTCCCACGCAAACACTTTAGAGGAGGCAATACGCTCTGCTGAAGAGCTCGGTGTTTCACTTGCCACAGTATTAAAAGAAGACATGGAACGATAAAAGCAAAGAAGGAGAAAAATGAAGAGGAGTTATTATTTTTTTAGCGGATTTTTTTTGACAGCAGTATTTGCAGTTGGAATAATCGGATTTAATATGGTTGCCGCTTCTTCGGATAATTATTTAAGCGGCATAATGCCAAAAATTGTTCGCACCTTGGAAAATGAAGAGCATTTTAATATATATTTTTTTAATTCTGGAATAAGCATGGACAAAGAAGCCGTTAATGAATTGGCTAAAGCAATTCAAGAAAACCACACAATTTTTATCCCTGCACCGCTTAGGCTTATATTACAAGGAAATAGTTTTATAAAGAACTTTGAATATGAAGAAAACGGCACCCCTGAGAGGGACTGGATGAATGAGAAAACCGAGATATAGTTTATTAAAAAAATAGCAAAAAGCATACTAAAACATTCGATTATAAATAATTATCCCCCGCCAAAGCGGGGGATAATTATTTATATAATGTATTAATTTAGCGGTGGGATAGAGCATTAAAATAATTAAAGCATAAAATTTGAAACAGCATTATACATTGATAAAATAAATATACACACTTGCATGCAATCAAAGCAAACTTCTACTTGCTTTACATTTAACTTTCTGTTTAGCGAAGAGCCTACAAGCCCCCCCACTATACCGGCAATTATCATCACAGGTGCAACCGATAGGCTAAGCCCTGCAAAGCCTGTGGAAAATGCAATGCCCGAGAGCTTTGCCGCCTGCGAAAAGAGTATGGCTACTATCGAATAGATAGCGGAAGCTTTAGCAGTATACCCCATCACATATATAAGCACGGCTATATTTATCGGGCCGCCACCAATGCCTAAAAAGGAAGAAGAAACTCCCAAAAATATGCCCACTAAAAATACTGGAATGGCGCTTCTTATATATAGGGGCATTATTTTCTCTTTGTGCCTCATATATATAAAAACTATTATAATAACTATTGATAAAATTAAATTCTGTGTACCTACAAGGATATTTTCCTCTATTATTGGCGCTAAAAATGTAAGTATATACTGTCCTAAATTCCCTCCAATTAGGGAGCCTATCGCCATGGGGAGTGCCACATGTAAATCAATCTTAGTCTTAGCTATTATCTGCTTTATTATAGAGGAAATTGCCATTGCAAAAACCGTCATCGTTGAAATAGCACTGATACTTGCAGCGTCAAAATGACCAAGCATATCCATTACAGGTTTAATTATTACTCCGCCGCCAAGTCCCGTAATTGCTCCTAAGCTTGTTGCCAAAAATGCCATGATTAAGTATAATATTTGCACTTTAAAACCCTCTACTTCTCATTATTTGATATGACTTTTAAATGTTAACACATTTTAAATTTATCTGTCAAGTTATATATCATATTAAATGGAGATTTTGGCGAAATACAATTTAATATGGGAGAGTTTAGAAACACAGTGGATTAAGAGGCAAAATATTATAAATTAGAAAATGAGTGCTCCTGCATCCCTCCAATTATTTTTACCAAGCGATAAGGTTTTATTGACTTGAAAAATATCTGTATGTTATACTAAGTGGTATTGATATAAATATTTAAAACATCGGAGGAAAAGATGGTAAAACAAAAAAATTATGCTGAAATAATACTGATGGTAGCAGTTTCAATATTACTATTTATATTTACAGCAAAGTGCTCGCTCGTGTCAAATCTGGATGCAAAGCAGTTTTCGGCAATGTTTTTTCTTTTAGCCTTTACATATTTAATAATAATGCGTAAAAAGGCAAGTTTTAATCGCCCAGTACCGATCGCCGTCGCAAGCTATGTGATATTTTTAGGAATATCAACACTATATGCAAACGCAGGTAAATTTGCGATAAATGAGTATATAAAAGTTATTGTGGGATTTAGCATTTACATTTTCATATATTATGCGAGCAAGAAAAAAGACACTCTCAGGCTAATTTTAGGAACAATAACTACATATACCGTGATATCCTGCTTAATGGCAATAGAAGGAGCCACTTTGGCGGTGATTGCTCCCGCAATTGAAGAGCTGTTTTCTGGAGCTGAAATACCCGATTTTTCAGTGTGGTCAGGGGGAAGACTGCACGGCCCATTTGGCAATCCCAATGTGTTTGTTAGTGCTTTGGGGGTCTCGCTCTTTTTATCACTATACCTCTATCTTACCGAAGAAAACAAGAAATACAAGTACATACAGGGCGTATATTTAGTGATAATGGCTACCACAGTGCTTTTAGCATTTAGCTTAGGGGGTACATTTTCGCTGGCACTCTCAGTTATAGGCTTTTTGCTATTTACAAAAGATAAAGAGAGAATAAGAGGGATTGTCTGCATATTTTTTGTTCTCTTGACTGCTTTTATTGGCCTATTCCTCATGATACCAATGCTCAATAATGGCAGTGCAATAGCACTTCTATTATTAGCTGTACTATGCGCCGCATTTATTTTAGCGGAAAAATATTTCGGAGAAAAGCTCACCGAAATACTGTATACAAATGCTAAAAAGGTTTGGCTATTTTTTGTTGCACTTATTATATTGGCAATTGCAGTGCTTATAGCTGTATTCACACTCAAAAGCAGTCTATCGCTTGGTAGTGGTATATCGTATTATAGGGTACTATACCCTGAGCATGGTGAAAATAGAGTGGAGATTATGGCTACTCAAAACACCTCCGACTTGCAGATAAGAGTCTTTACAAAAGATATGCCCCAAATTATGACTGGCTCAGAAACATTAGTATATGATGGTGATTTAGTTGCGGGAGAAAACAGCTTTGAGCTAATAATCCCCGAGAACGCCAAAGAAACATTTGTATTATTATCCACAGAGGGGCAAGCTGAGATAGAGAGCGCTGTTTTTTATGGAGCATCTGAGACAGTACCCATAACACTCAACTACACATTACTGCCCGAAAACATCGAGAATAGACTTCAAGGACTTCCCACAAATAGTAGCTTTTTAATCCGAAGCGAATATATTAAAGACGGATTTACCCTTTTTATGCAAAGCCCAATTATCGGACACGGACTCGGTGGATTTGAAAATGCGATACAGAGCGTGCAAAAATATGGATATGAAACAAAATATGCCCATAATCATTTCATGCAAATGTTGGTGGACACAGGCATAATAGGATTTTCTATTTATGCAGCTCTTCTTATAATATCAGTTTATGCACTGATAAAGCTTAGAGGAAAAGAGGATTTATCCCCCTATCTATTCGGGGCATTGCTCATGATAATATTCCACGGCAGTAGCGAATTTTCTATGTCGAGGGAGGACTTTTTGCCCTATGCATTTGCTGTTTTTGCGCTGATATCAGCACTGCATTACAGCGATACAGCATTTATCAAGGGGCGTGCAAAGAATTTTATAACACCTATTATAATGCTTTCAATGTCAATTTTCATAGTACTGCTCTTTGGAAATATCGTCGCATCAAGTAGTGTGAGTGCCGGTGGGGCGCATATTGATATTATTCATGAAAATATATCAATTGATGTGTATGACACCAACGACTATATGCTTGCATATGTGATGTATAGCACATCTTCGTCCGACCCCGAAGTCCTTGAGGATGCGCAGAAATATCTCGAGAGGCTTGAAAAAGCAAAATCCAATTCAGTGCATTCTCAACTTACAACATACTACATAACTCAAAACAATCCAGAAAAGGCATTTGAGCGGCTAATTTCCCATATAGATTACAGCCCATATAACGAAATTTTTTGGAATAATTCTATTGAAATATATTTAGAAACTATTTTAAATTCGGGAAATATCGAGAATACATATATAAACAGAGAAATTTATGCCGAGCAGTTTATCATGCTTAAGGAAAAGCTTGCAGAAACAAATGCTTCATCCATATCAGAAATTAGAATACATGAAGTGTATCTGCAGGTTATGGATATAATAATCGACTCAGAAGGCATGAATGAGACAGAGCTATTAGAGGCAGTGCATCAGTTACTATATGAGTATGCTTCTTAGATAATACAGAATATTTAATAATGCTTCCCCAAAACGGTTAGTTTTGGGGAAGCATTATTATTGTATTGCCTGTTTTTGCAGCATTATTAATGATTAAGCTATATTTTGAATTTTAATATCATAGCATGCATTTTACTGTCCGCTATTTTTGTTGCAATTTTAGTGTAGAGTTTTAGTTTCTTGCGGAGCTCTTTTGAAACATTCTCATAAAATCCACTTACTGAAATGAGCTTAATTTTAGCTTTATCCGCAAATTCCTGTGGATTATTTATGTAAAAATACATCATTGCATCTTTGTTGCCAGTCTTTTTAACATATTTATTTGCATATTTTATTCCATATTCATCGGTAGCATCAAAGAGAATTTCCGCATTCTTAAACTGATTTTGCAGCTTTAATATAAGTGATAAAACCTCTTCTTCTTTAAAATACTGAAACACCCCTGCCACAACAAAAATCGTGGGAATCGTGCAGTCCATATGCTGTGAAAAATCAAGCTCGTTTACATTGCCCGAAATTAGAGTTTCATTTGGGAGTATGCCTAAAATTTCCTCTCTATTTTTTATTACAGATTGGAAATCAATCTCAAAAAAAGTGCTCTATCGGATAATTCACTCAGCCTAAAAACCATGGTTTCAAGTCCACAGCCAATACAAACCACATTGCAGTTGCCGTTTTCATCTGCAAATTCAGCTACCACCTTATCCATATTTACCGCCCTTGAAGCAGAGCCCATCATTGCGTATTCACTGCTTTTTTCAGTGATGATGTTTCGTGGTATAAGATTTTCGAGACTAAGAGCCTTCTCATCATAGAAATATTCGGGAAATCTATTTGAGATGTATATGCGTGCCATCAGTGGTATGAATAATGTATCGGGAACACCGCTCAGCTTTTTCTTATCCATTAGTTTTTCACCCTGTCTTTCTTGCGCAAAAATAAATTAGCGAACCATGGGAGCTGAAAAATTCGAGCTTAAAATTATTTGATAGCCTTCGCTTTACAGCCTCTTCGTTATCAAATGGAGGAGTTAAAAAACCTTTTTTAGCAAGTATCTTATGTGCTACAAAATCAGTCACTTTGCCTTTTTCCTTTACATAAAAGCAGGAAAGCATTATGCCGTCCTTTTTAAGCACCCGTGTAACCTCTGCAAAAGCTTTGTCTTTATCGGGGAAAACATGGAAGCCATTCATGCTTAAAACTATATCAAAAGTTTCAGCTTCAAATTGCAAATTGCTGGCATCTCCCCTGATAAGATTTATATGCTCACCATTTATCCTCTCTTTTGCAATATTTAGCATATCCTCACTGTAATCGAGGCATGTTATTTGGGCATTTTTGAGTTTAGCATATTTTTCATGTACAAACACCCCCGTGCCAACTGGGACATCAAGAATTTTACCGCTAAAATCATTTGGGATTTCATTAAGGAGTTTCTCTGCGATTATGTTGTTATCCACACCGTTCCAAACTATCTTTGAATATATTTTACTCCACCAAGTTTTGTGAGTAATGATTGTATCGTAGATATTCCTTGAAGATTTGTATGATTTTTGTATTTTATCAGCCATATTTTCTCCTTAAACTATCAAAATCAATATTAACGCCGAAATGAGCGACACAACTGCTCCAATTACTGTGCCTTTTAAAAAACCGATAAAATGATAAAATTTACTGTTTAGCTCATCTGTGAACTCTTCTGTTCCACTTATTATCCAGCGTTTACTGCATGGCACCCATATCCAGTCGATAATTACAAGATCATATAAATTTAGGACTGTAAAGAGGGCAAAGGTATACAGAAAAGCCTCTGCAAACTGTGTTTTCCCAACAAATATAAGTATAATAGCCATAAGCACAATAAAAATAATCACAGCGGCTAATTTCTTTAATAGATGCTTTTTCTTCGTAGCTTTAATATGGCTTTTGTACTGTGGAAGGGTGTCCACCCTATCCCTTATATTTTTTGGATAACTCATCACAACATTGATGGGATCTTTTGATGCAAAGTATATAGCAGCTGTAAAGACAGTGCAAAACACTATGCAAATTATTATAAAAGTAGTCATTTTACTCTACCACCGTTAATTTAAAATCACAGACAGTATCACCGTCGCCTATGGTTTTTCTCCTTCCCCAAAGAAGCTTTGAATGCATATTCCCATAAATTATGTCATCCCCCCTGCAAAATGCTTTTGTGATTTCGGGATATCCATATTTTGTGCACAGCTCAGAGTAGGGACATTTTGTCATATCAAATCGCATTTCTTTAGGGGATATTTCGTAGAATACTGCGTCGAAATTCTGCTTTACCCCAAATTTTTTCTTTGTCATATTGCCAAACATCACTGGTACTTTTTTATAAATCCCCGGTATCTTCATAATCTTTGCAACAAAATTTGCAGCTCGGTAGCTTCTCCATTCGATAAGCTTAAAATTAAAGGCAAGCGCATCTTCTCTGCTCACTCCATGCTTAACCTGTGCGTCAAGTAGTGAAATGCAAGGGTAAATTTTTGCCCTTGTGTGGCTGTGCATAGCCTTTGCTTCGTCTGCATTTTCTTTGCAAATTTCTACAAATCTTTCAAGCGATGAATTTGCAATTAAGCCACCCTTTTCCCTGCCATATGTTTTTATTAAAAACTCTTTCGCTTGTGCTAAAAATTGATTTTTAGGCATCTAATTCCTCCTACTTTAAACAGTTTTAGGCGGATGTAAAATCCGCCATTAACATATATTTTATGATAACACCCATTTCATGCTCTCGGTTTGAAGTTTTATCATGTTTTCGTAATCGGCAGATTTTTCTAAGAGTTCGCTATGTGTTCCCACAGCCGAAACCTTGCCCTCTTTTAGGAGCACAATTTTATTTGCCCCTGCAATAGTCCTCATTCTATGCGCAATAACTATAACCGTCCTATCCTTTGTAAGCCCCGAAATTGCTTTTTGCACGGCGCTTTCATTTTGGATGTCGAGCGAGGAGGTGGCTTCATCAAGCAGTACGATCGGTGCATCTTTTAAAAGTGCCCTTGCAATTGAAAGTCTTTGCCGCTCACCGCCCGAGAGTTTAGAGCCGTTTTCGCCTATTAGGGTACTATAACCATCCTGCATACTCATAATAAATTCATGGCACTGTGCATTTTTGGCAGCTTCAATAACTTCCTCGTCAGTTGCACCTTTTCTACCTATGCGAATATTCTCCATCACCGTGTTGTTAAACAGTGTTACATCTTGGAATACAATGGAAATATCTTTTAGTAGCGTTTCGGGTTCAATGCTATTTACATCTTCACTGCCTATGGTGATTTTTCCACTGCTCACATCCCAAAATCTTGCGGCAAGCTTCATGGCTGTACTTTTACCACCACCCGATGGGCCCACAAGTGCTGTAACTTCCCCCTGCTTTGCAGTGAATGATACACCGTTTAAAACAGTCTCACTCGTATCGTAACTAAACTTAACATTTTCAAAATTAATATTATAGCCTTTAGGCGACATATTTTCTCTACCTGTTTGAACTTTTGTGTTTTCAAATTCTTTCATTCGCTCAACGCTTTTTAATGTGATAAATATACCTGCAAGATTTACAAGTGCACCGGCAAGTGGGTCGTAAATTCTTGAAGCTATCATCAAAAACACTAAGAAAGTGAGCAGTGAAACTTCGCCTGTTGCAAGGAGTGTGACTGAAACTATCATAGTTGTGGCAATGCCGACTTTTAGTATCATCTGCGATAAATTCACAAAGGTTCCCATAACAAATTCGGCTTTAATGCTTGCCTTTTCGTGGTTATCAAAATGGCTGTCCATAATATTAAGATGTGCGTTTTCTCTATTATTCGCCTTAATATCCTTAACATTTTCAAGGCATTCTTGAATTTTATCAAGGTATGTAAGCGTGATAGCCTTTGTTTTTGCAGTAAAATGATCCTGTATTTTTTTTGTGGCAATGCAGAGTATAAACGATATTGGGATAACCCATGTGAGTGAAAGCGCTAAGCGCCAGTCAAACACAAACATAAAGCTTCCCATAATAATTGTGGATATAACCGAGCCCATAAAGCCTGGGATAAAATGTGAAAATGCATTTTCCATCATTGTAACATCGCCCATAATAGTTGAGGTTAAATCTGATAAATCCTTTTTGCCAAAGAATGATAATGGAAGTTTACGAAGTGTTTCAGCAAGAGATATTCGCATATTTGCACTTTCTTCATAGGCTGAAATATAGCAGAAATTATACTGAAAATAATAAAGTAGTGCCAGCAAAAACAATATAAAAATCGCATACACCAGATAAAACAAAACAGAATATGCTGGTGCGCTACCCTCTAAAATTGGCATTAATGTGTCCTGTATAAAATAATATGATATAGCACTTAGAGCCATAATCACTATATTTATAAACACTGTGGTTATGCTTGCTTTTAGTAGCTCACTCGCTCCCTTTTCAGTTAGAGCAAAAGTTTTTTGTAAGTAGCTTTTCATTATGCACCCACCTCATTCCAAATAAATGCGTTATTGTATTCAGTCCACATTTCGCTATATAATCCACCACTTAAAACAAGCTCCTCATGTCTGCCTTGCTCAAGGATTTTCCCGTTGGCTATAACATAGATTAAGTCGGCATTTTTAACTGTTGAAAGCCTGTGGGCAATCATCAAAACAGTTTTGCCTTTTGTGAGCTCGTTAAATGCAAGCTGGATTTGATGCTCATTTTCGGGGTCGGCAAAGGCAGTAGCTTCGTCGAGTAAAATTATAGGTGCATCACGCAAAATAGCCCTTGCAAGTGCAATTCTTTGCGCTTCACCCCCCGATAGATAGACACCTTTTGTTCCATAAATAGTATCGACCCCATTTGGCAGTTTAGCGATGATATCTTCACACCTTGCGGCTTTGAGTGCCTTTGCAACTTCCTCTGTTGTGGCATCGGGCTTTCCCTCACGGAGATTATCTAAAATACTCGCTTTATAAAGATTTGTGTTTTGAAATACGAAGGAGATATTTTTCATAAGCTCTGTGTTATCAATATCTCGCACATCAACGCCGCCTATTTTAACGCTTCCACTCTCCACATCCCAAAAGCGTGGTATAAGGGTTGCGAGGGTGGTTTTTCCCCCTCCCGACGGCCCTACAAAAGCAACAGTTTGACCTTCTTTTATGCTTATATTCACATTATCAACGGCTTTTTTATCGGTGTTTGGGTATGTAAAAGAGACATTTTCCATCACTATATCAGCACTCTTTGGAGATTTTGGTGTATTCGGCTTTGCAAGTGGTTTTTCATTTAGCAAATTATCAATGCGCTCAAGTGCGTCGCTTGCAAGCATAGTGTGCTGCATTACCCACATGATTTTCATCAGCATAAGTGAGGCAATTGGTGTAAAAATTAGATAGAAGAAAAAGCTTAAAAAGAAGCTTTTCATGTCGCTTTGGTCGCTTATCATAAAAATAGATGAGAGTACTAAAAATATCGGTGTACTTGCAAGGAATACTTGAAACATTGTCATAGGCATTCTCATTCGGTGCGCATAACCCGATACATATTTTTTGTACTGTGTGATCACATTATGAAAGCGCTCAAATGAGAAAACCGACTGATTAAAGGTTTTTACGACGGGTACGCCTCGCACATATTCAGTTGCTTCGTTGTTCATGTTTTCAAGGGCAGTTTGATATTGTTTTATTCTCACAGACTGGTCTTTCCCCATCCCAGACATCATCGAAATTGCCGCCAGAACAATCGGAGCAAGGCTAATTAGCCCAAGCCGCCAATCAAAGACAAATAACACTATTAGCACTGCGATAGGTGTTGTGTACGCACCAACTAAATCGGGCAATTGATGGGCGAGATATGTTTCGGTGGCTCCTGCACTGTCGTTTATAATTCTGCGCAGTTTACCACTCCCAGTATTGGAGAAAAAGCCAAGCGGCAAGGTCATTATATGGTTAAGTGCTCTTTTTCGCATATTTTTTGCTATTCGATAAGCCGCAATATGAGTACACATAAGAGCTATCAAATATACTATCATCGCACCAATGGCACTGCCCACTGCGAGCCATGCATTTAAGGTTACGCTATTGGTGAGTGAGATATTTGGATAAGCCAAAACAATTTCGCTTACTCCACGATAGATGAAAATAATCGGCAGAAGTGTCATAATAGCACTCACACCTGATAAAACCATTCCCAAATTGGTGAGATGCCTATAATTCCCTGCAAAGACATACAGCCTTTTAAGAAGTGATTTTTGTTTTTCTTTTTCCATTTAAACGCTCCATTCCGCCGCTCAGTGTCGGCACAAAATAATAATTAATTCGCCATTATCACTCCATGGTGGCTTCCCTAAGTGATGTGGTGATAATAGCATTTTGTGTGCAATGGCATAATAGCTCTGCGCTCTCTCCTGTAAGTATAGCTTTTAAAACTTCTTGCTAAACTCATTTTATAGCAAAATTAGTTAGAATAAACTAACTTTATCTTTAAAAAATATCGGGGTATAGCCCCAATATTTTAAAATTTATAAACAATTTCCGAGTATTTCTTTTGTCCCTGCATAATAGAACCTCTGAACTTTCCCTATATACTCAAAGGCTTCTTCTTTGCTCAAATCATGGTGTATCGCTTCAAGCATATTATTAATTCCAGAAGTTGAAATAACATGAACAAAAAATTCATTTATTTTTGTTAGCTTAAAATTTTCATTTTTCATGAATTCCAAAGAGGATTTTTCTTCAATTTCGATTAGTTTATCTACAAATTTTTCGTATTTAGTTCCTGCTGAACAACAAAATAGCAGTTTTGAAAGCTCAAAATCGGAATAAAGATAGTTTAGGACTACATTTGTGCCCTTCCCCATATTTTCAGTGATATCAGTACTTTCAAAGTCATACTCGCCAAGGGTTTCTTCATGGGCTCTTTTAAATAAATCCAATAATTCTTCTGCAAATTCACCGACTATCGCTTCAAATACACCGTCTTTGCCTTTGAAGTGATTGTAGAGTGCACCAGTTGTTGCTTTTGCATTTGTTGCAATTTCTCGTAAATTTGCATTAGCAAAGCCTCTTTTGAGAAATTCTTCTTTAGCGCAGGCTATAATTCGCTCTTTTGTAAGCTCGGATGAATAGCTCAAATATACCACCTCGCATAACAAGAATATTTTTAATAACTATGTTATCATATTTTTGGGATTTGTCAAGAATATTCTGCAATTTTTTTCACTTATTAAGGTGTTTTATTATTAGAATTTGGCTGGATGCCCTCTGCAATAATCGCTTTTTGTTCGGCATCCATTGCTTTTAGTCGCTTGTACTCGACATACACAAATCCCATAGCAACCGAAAAAGCCGCAAAGTCAGCTATTGGTCCTGCATAAAGCACACCGTCCATTCCCATGAAAATCGGCAAAATAATTACAAGTGGCACAAGCATAAGTATCTGCTTTGTTAGCGCTACAAACATCCCCACAAATGCTTTTCCAATGGCGGTGAAAAAATTACCCGTTATCGGCTGTGCGCAGTTGATTATTGTCATGAAGAGGTATATTCTAAAATATCTTTCGGCAAAGAGGAAATATTCCTCACTGCCAGTACCAAAAAGCGAGATAATCTGCCTTGGAAATAGCTGAAATGCCAAGAACGCCAAAACTGATATTATGAGTGAATAAGTAAAGTTTCTTTTATATGCCTCTATTACCCTATCGTATTTTTTAGCCCCATAATTATATCCGACTATCGGCTGTGTGCCCTGCGCTATACCTACCACTATGGTGATATAAATTATATTTACTTTTGTGATAATCCCAACTACTGCAAGTGGAATATCCTGCCCATATTCCGACTGCGCCCCATAGTGAATTAGGGTGTTGTTCATTACTATCTGGGTGATTGTCATCGAAAACTGATTTACTGCTGGTGCAATGCCGAGTGCAGTGGTTTTTATCACTGTTTTAAAGTCGAAATTAAACAAATCTCTTGTAATTGGGAATGTTTTAAAATTCTTCATATAGGCTACGATCATTATAAAGGAAACTGCCTGCCCAAGGATAGTTGCCCATGCCGCACCTGCAATTCCCATATTAAATCCAAAGATGAATATAGGGTCGAGTATACAGTTTATAATCGCACCCGTCATGGTGCATCTCATGGCAATTTTAGGGGAGCCGTCCGCCCTTATGATATGGGCACCTCCCATTATAACCATCGCTAAGGGATACCCCAGCGAAACTATCTTTACATATGTGGTTGCATAGTCTATATTTTGCTCGGTAGCACCGAAAAAGTTTAGCATTTCAGTGGTAAATAGCTGTGTGATTAGCATTATAATGATACCCGAAGTAAGTACACCACTTATGGCTACTCCTATATATTTTTTAGCTCCTTCCACATCCTGTTTGCCGAGTGATATGCTGAAATTTGCCGCCGCACCCACTGCAAAAAGCATTGAAAGGGAGTTTGTTAATGTGACGAGTGGAAAGGCTACATTCGTTGCCGAATTGCCAATAACCCCCATATCCCACCCTATGAATATCTGGTCTACTATATTATATATCGCACTTATTAGGCCACCTATTATAGCCGGCATGGAGTATCTGAGTATCAAGGTTTGCATGGATGTGCTTTCTATTTCGGCGCCAACTGCCGAAAGTGGTTTTTTATTCAATATAATCCCCCTTATATATCTTTCACTGCATTTATTAGTCTATCAAGGCTTATGCAAAGTTCTTCTTTATCTTTTGAGGAAAAGTTTTTAAACACCTTTTCTTCCCATTCATTTTTTATCCCTAAAACGATTCCCTTCATTTCATGGCATTTTTCGGTGGGATATATTTTATACATTCGTTTATCATTATCGGATTTTTCGGTGATAATATATCCCTCACGCTTTAGAAATTCAACAGTGCGTGAAACATTGCTTGCATCCACCCCTATTATCTCTTTAAGCTCCATCTGACTGCTCCCCGGGAAATTTGATATGCGCATTATATAGATATAATTTGCACTGCACAGCCCATAGGGTTTGAGTTTTTCGTCCATATATAATCTATTGTACTTTGATATCATTGTAAGGGTTTTTAGATAATCCATATGCTTCCTCCTGAATTTTTGTGGGTGGATTTTATTTGTTTTTTACTATTCGTTTTTTCTGTTTTGTGAGATAGGTAGAATGTAAATAATCCGTTGGATTATTTACAAGTGAAAAGTTAATAGTGAAAAATGAATAGTGATGGAGTGGCTTCGCCACAATATTTAAATTGATATCTTCGGTTTTCTGCCACAATTTTTTACCATTTTGCTCTATGTGCAAAATATAAATAATCTCCACTATGTTCCGATTATTTATATCCCTCGCAGGGGCGATTATATTGCCTTGCTCTCGTCACTTCGTGACAACCGAGCAAATGGCAAATTTATATTATCTGCGTTGCAGATAATATAAATAATCCGTATAAAATATCATGCTGAATTTTATGTAATGCAGAATTTGCGGGCACTGGGGGCCATGCCCCTACAATGGGATTTCTCACTTGATTTTAAATTCTGTATATCCTCCGCTCTTTTGCTCTGCAAAAATTGCTACATTCTTTTTTCAGCTTCGCCTTTCTATTTATGGGGTTTCACCCCATACCCCACGATTTTTTGAAAAAAATCGAGTAAAACTTCATTTTTCACCATTTACTCGCTTCACAAAATACAAATAATTTCTACTTCATTCCGATTATTTACATCCCTCGCAGGGGCGATTTAGATCGCCGTGGGCAAGGATGCCCACATGGCACATTTATATTAGGCTTCGCCTAATATAAATAATATCGCTATTTGCTTGCGCACGCAAATATTTTTTAAGAAATACCACTAATTTAAGCTTTATAATAAATATAATTTAGATGCACTCCCATCTTTGAGTAGGAGTACATCTAAGTATAAAATATTTATTAGAATTTTATGAGTTTGTCTGAACTGTGGGCTCTTCCGCTCTATCTTCCGCCATCTCTTCTTCGCCTTCTGTCGGATTTTTTTCTACCTCGATGGGCTCTTTCTCCGTATTCAGCTGATTTATCTCTTCTTTGGTTGCCGTGTTTTCTCCCTGTTCTTCGGATTTTTGAGTGGTAGTTTCGTCCTCCACTATCTCTACCTGCGGTGGAAGTGCACTATATGCCTTATCAAGTGAATAGGCTCCATAAACACCTATTTTAAGTGCATACTGTGTAGTGGGCAAATCGTTAAAATGCCACCATTCCGAAGCGAGTGGAGTAAGCCCTCCCCCTGCACAATATTGTTGTAGTAAAATAGTTCCCTCGGTGGCATCTGCACTCAGCTGTGCATTGTGCCATGCAGTGGTCGAGCTCGACTGCACAGGATATGCAAATACCGCCGACGCCGCACTGAGCTCATGCATTAAGGTCTGCATTGGGTATTCATAGTATTCGGTGATATTCGTATAAAAATGTCCGCCTAATTCTTTTTGTTCCCAGCTGATTACCTCTCCAAGGCTCACATCAATTGCCGTGCCCCTTTGGTGATTATATGGTGCAGGCGCTAAGAACCAATTTGCGGTATAGGAATTTTCCGCCACTCCTTGCGCCACCTCTTCATCCTCTTCAATGAGTACACCAAAATTATCGTACACTGCTTGATGTGCAAATGATGGCCTAAACGCTTCATATATTATGAGTGTATTTTGATCTGCAAGGGCAAGTTGTTGTGCTGTGTATATTTTCTCCGCCATTCCAAATAGGACGGGCATAATATATTCGTCTTTGCCCAGTCTTTCGTTGTAACCCCAACCATTATAAAGCACTTCCCCCGTTATATTCGGTATTTCTTTTTCAGAGGAGCGGAAGAGGGAGGAATATGTGTTGGTATTATCATAAATAATTGAGGGTATCACATCGGGCAGATTTATCATGCAGTTTGCAGAAAGCACCCAACCGCTCACGCCGTTTGAGCTTATTTTCCACCAATTGCCTGCGTCTTCGGTGATTGTAAATCCCTGACCTGCATTTAGCCAAAGCACTACTTCATCATATATATCATGGGTAGCATATACTGAAAGACCTACTGCAGCATAAGCGGTCGCCCCCTCTAACGGAAGCTCTAAAGAAGCTTTTTCTGACACTTGCGGACTTGGTGGCAGCGGTGGCGGTAGCTTTTCTTTCACAGGCTCCTCCTCAGTTACAGCAGGCTCTGAAAAAGATTCTTGCGGTTGCAAAGAAGACGGCTCTGCACTTTGGGACTGGCTTTGACTTTCCGATTGTTTGATATTATCTTTATCATTATCTGTTTGTGTTGTACAGGCAGTCATAAACGCAAGGCAGAACACAATCAAAACTGCCATAAATTTTTTCACTATATATATTCCTCCAAATAGCATCTATTTTATTATTTAAACTTGCTGCTTATAGCTTTATTATCCCCTTTAATTGTGATTAAATTTAAAGTGTATCTATGAATTTAGCTACTTATTTTCTTATTATATGAAAGTATAGCAAATAATATCTAATTCATCAATAGAAATATTTAGGCGATTACAAATAAAGATTTGCATTTTCTATCCAATGTCAACAACTTTAGCGGGTGGGAAGGTATACATGACAATTTTCTTAAGTTGTTGACATTAGTTTTCTATCCGCTCAAATGCTCTTATCAAGTGGTAAACATTATACATTTTGTCGAAATTAGTATTAAAATATCAAATTGTATAATAATTGAAAGTGTGTTTAGTATACTATTTGTGATATTATGTCGATATAGCACTAAATGTATATTTCGCTTAAGAATTACTTCTTGAAATAGATAGCATATTTTTGTTATAATAAATCATAGTTATTTTGCCTTTGCACGGATGGCGGATTGGAGTTTATTATGAATATTATTTTACGCAAAATGACACCTGACGATTGGGCGGAAGTTTCGCTTATATATTTAGAGGGAATTAAATTGGGCATTGCAACATTTTCCACCGAACTCCCAAGCTATGAAGAATGGGACAGCTTCTATCTTAAAGAGCATAGATATGTGGCAATTATCGATGACAAGGTAGTTGGCTTTACAGCAAATTCCTCCACTTCTGTTAGAGCTCCGTACAGTGGCGTAGTTGAAGTGAGCATATATATATCACAAGCCATGAAAGGGCGTGGAATTGGTACTAAAATGCTTAACTACGCATTTGAAAAGTCGGAACAAAGCGGTATATGGATGATGCAATCCTCTATTTTACAGATAAATATCCCAAGCATAAAAGTCCATGAAAAATGTAAGTTCAGAATAGTAGGATTTAGGGAAAAAATTGCAAAGGATATTAACGGTGTCTGGCAGAATACAGTTATAATGGAGCGCAGGAGCAAACTTTCGAGGTATTCAGATTAATTGTTAGCGTGATTTAACGCTTACTCACCGCATACTTGGAAAAGCATAGTGAAAATATCATCAGCTTAAACTATTGCCATTATCATGGCAATATATAAAATAAAGGGGTTTTGAAAATGGATTATAATAAATTAGCACTTGATATGCATGAGAAAAACAGGGGTAAAATTGAAGTAATAAGCAAGGTGAAAATAAAGACAAGGGAAGATTTAAGCACTGCTTATACCCCAGGTGTGGCAGAGCCTTGCAGAAAAATTGCTGAAAATAAAGAAGATGTATATAAATACACTTCTAAAGGCAATTTAGTTGCAGTGGTATCGGATGGCTCGGCGGTGCTCGGTCTTGGCAATATTGGTGCCGAAGCCAGTATGCCCGTAATGGAAGGCAAGAGCATACTTTTTAAAAATTTCGGAGGAGTGGACTCCTTCCCCATCTGCCTAAATGCACATACTACTGAAGAAATCGTTGCAGTGGTAAAGGCAATTGCACCAAGTTTTGGCGGAATAAATTTAGAGGATATAGCTTCCCCTAAGTGCTTTGAAATCGAAGAAATATTAGAGCGTGAGCTTGATATTCCTGTTTTCCATGATGATCAGCATGGCACGGC
>CAYJIJ010000022.1:0-33877 GCA_964370185.1 uncultured Oscillospiraceae bacterium | reverse complement strand
TTGAGATTGAAACAGAAATAGGTGTGGGCACAACTGTGACCATGAGGGTTAATCTCTAAGGAAATTTAGAAGGATTTATGAAGGAGTAGTTTGAAATAAATTTCAAACTACATTCCTCGCAGGGGCGATGTACAGGACGATTCGTTCGCTACACTCACTACCGTCCCAATGCACAAAAATGCTCTTATCATTCCTCTGCTCTGCAGATAAGAGTAAACTAAATTATTTTTTATGCCGATGCAGAGCGGCGGAATGGAGCATTTAAATGGAGAAATACTTCCATTCGGTAAGGCTGATAGACGAGCTTTGTAAGGGCTGTACAAACTGTGTGAGACGATGTCCCACCGAGGCAATCCGTGTTCGCTTTGGCAAAGCAATTATTATAAATGACAGATGCATAGACTGCGGCGAATGTATTAGAATTTGCCCCCATGGAGCTAAGGTATCGGTGGTAAGTCCTGCCGATTCAATAGAGAAATTTGAATATAAAATAGCTCTGCCTGCACCCTCCCTATATGCCCAGTTTAACACCCTTGAAAATGTGGATGTTGTGCTTGCGGCACTTAAGGATTTCGGCTTTGATATGGTTTATGAAGTATCACAAGCGGCGGAGTATCTCTCACTGAGTACCAGACTACATTTAAAGGAAGATGGTATAGCAAAGCCAATTATCAGCTCGGCGTGTCCAGCGGTATTAAGGCTTATTAGTGTGCGTTTTCCACAGCTTATAGAAAACATACTCCCTTATAAATCACCTCTTGCAGTAGCAGGATATGAGGCTAAAAGAATAGCTATGGAAAAAACAGGGCTTCCGCCTGAAAAAATTGGAACAGTGTTTATTACTCCGTGTCCTGCGAAGGTTACCGCCGTTAAATCCGCCATTTTTGACGACTGTGAAACAGTGGATGAAGTAATCTCGATAAGAGATATTTATGCAAATTTGGTCAATATAATGAATAAGGGCGAGATAAAAAATACTGCCGCAGGAAGTTCGGGCAGTGTCGGCATAGGTTGGGCTGGCAGTGGCGGTGAATGCTATGGTCTGGGTATAGATGAATACCTTGCAGCGGATGGCATGGAAAATGTAATCCGTGTGCTTGAGGATTTAGAAGACGATAAACTGCACAATCTTTCATTTGTCGAATTAAATGCCTGTCCAGGTGGTTGCGTGGGTGGAGTGCTAACGGTTGAAAATCCATTTATTGCAATTACCAAGCTTAAAAAACTGCGCAAACCTCTTCCCGATATGCTAAACACGATAGAGGATGAAGTGCCTTCTTCGGTGCCCACAGTGAAAAAGATAAAATACCTGCCTATTATGCGACTGGATGAAAATATCGTAGTGGCTTCACAAAAGCTTAAAATGCTTAGGGAAATTGAAATAGGACTTTATGGGCTTGACTGCGGTGCTTGCGGTGCCCCAAGTTGCAGAAGTCTTGCAGAAGACATTGTTCGTGGGTATGCCACCGAGGATTACTGTGTATACAAAATGGCTGAAAAGACAGCAGGGGATAAAAGCTACCCAATAAATCCCCTACCGATTGCATTCCAGTCAAAAGAAGCGCTTGACAATATAATTCTCCGAAAAGGAGCTGAAAAAAATGTCGATAAATAAACTAATTCTATCAGAAGATTTTTCCCCCATAAATATTGCAGATGAAAACTCTGAGATAACTTCTATTTACTGCTGTGATTTGCTCAGCATGGTAATGGGAAGAGCCTTAGAGGGTTCAGCTTGGATTACTGTAATGGCGAATACAAATTCACTTGCAGTAGCTTCACTTGCGGATGTTTCCTGCATCATCCTATCAGAGGGGATGCAGTTTACCGAAGAGGATATAGAAGTTTCTAAACTAAAGGGAATAAATGTAATAAAAACAAATCTCGACACATATAATGCCGCCATAAAAATTAAAGAAATGCTGGGCATATAATTATAGCAATATTAGTTTATTATCAATAACCAATAGATATGCAGAGCGTCTCCAATACAGACTGTGAAAGGAATGGAACAAATTTTGAAAATAAAATATGATTTGCATATCCATTCCTGCCTTTCCCCCTGTGGCGACAATAAAATGACCCCCGATGTAGTTGCAGGCATAGCGGCACTCAACGGCCTTGATGTTTTTGCACTGACCGACCACAATTCTGCACTTAACTGCCCAGCAGCGAAAGCCGCCGCTGAGGCATATGGGATAGAATTTATACCTGGGGTGGAAGTGACCAGCGCCGAAGATGTGCACATAGTTTGCCTTTTTCCGAGCTGTGATGCGGCTATGAGTTTTAGTGAAGAGCTCTACACCCATCTCCCAGAGATAATAAATCGCAAAGATATTTTTGGTGAACAACTCATATGCAATAAAGAGAGCGAAATTTGCGGAGAAGTGGAAAAGCTACTTATAGTAGCATGCGATTTATCGGTTGTTGAGGTATGCGACCTTGCAAAAATACATGGTGGATTTTCATTCCCAGCGCACATAGAAAAAGAGAGCAACGGTATACTCCCAATCTTAGGGGGAATTCCACTTGAATGCGATTTTCCCACAGTTGAATCGAAAAATATTGAGCTTTTGATGGCGAATGAGTTTTTCAAAAGCGAAGTGGCAAATAGGAAAATTATTTCTTCTTCAGATGCTCATTTTCCCCATGAAATACTGGAGGGCGAGAGTATAATTGAAGCTGAGGGTGCAACTTTTAGTGAGATTATAAAGGCTTTATCAGGTGTAAATATCATTGACAATTGAGATGTACTCTTGTGACTGAAAATATATTTTATCTCCCCATTAATCACAAAAACGGAGGTAGCAAAGTTTGAAAATAAATTTCAAACTGGATCTATTTTAAACCGTTTTTCTCGTCGGGCAGACATAACAACCGAAAAATACGGCGCAAATATGACCATTTCATGTGGTTCTTTTGCGCCTTTTAAAGAAAGGGATGGTCATATTTATGAAAATATTCGGCACTATTCTTTCCGAGGGAATGGCTATCGGCAAGGCAATTATCTCTGATTTTGACAGGGGCACACCAACATTTTCAGCTTGTGAGGATATAAAGTCGGAAAAAGAAAGACTATCCATCGCCCTTACAACAGCTATTAAAGCACACCAAGAGCTGATGGCTTCAAATAAAGATGCAGGGAAAGAAACTCGTGACATCCTCACTGCATATCTTTTCATGCTCAAAGACCCAGATTTAAAAACACAGCTTTTTAAGTCGATAGAAGACTTAGGCTGTTCTGCGGAATGGGCAGTGAAGCAGGTTTTTGATTCAATGATTTTATCCCTTTTCAGTTGTAATGACCCATATATAAAAAGCCGCGGTGAAGACCTTGGAAATGTCATGAATAGATTGCTCGATATCTTAATGGACAATGTAAGAGGGGAACTTCCCCCACTCACAGAGGGTTCGGTACTTTTGTTCCATTCCCTTTCACCCTCCCTACTCGCTTCGCTCGATCTTACAAAGGTGTCGGGCATAATCACCTGCACCGGTGGCCCTGCTTCACACACGGCGATAATGGCAAGGGCGGCAGGAATTGCGAGTATATGTTGCAAAGAGGCGGATTTTTTAGCAATAAAAAACAATAGTTCAATTGTTATTGATGCAGTAAAAGGCATTATAATTACAAATCCGAGCGAAGCGGTCATAGCAGAATATAAAAAGCTGGAAAACGAGCAAAAAGAGCTTTTAAAGCTTGAATTTGCATATAAAAACAAGCAAGGTGCTACCTCGGACGGTACCCTCGTAGCTGTTGAGGCAAATATAGGCAGTTTAAAAGATATGCCAACAGCGGTCGAGCAGGGTGCGGAGGGGATAGGACTTGTGCGCACGGAATTTCTCTTTTCGGGCAAAATGCCATCGGCTAACGAGCAATTTGATATGTATAAGCAGATACTTTCCATGATGAAGTCAAAGCCAGTGGTGTTTAGACTACTTGATGTAGGCGGCGATAAATTATCGGATATTAACACCTTAAAAGAAGATAATCCATTCTTGGGATATAGGGGCATAAGGCTTATCAATCAGCACCGTGATGTTATAAGTGAGCAGATAAGAGCGCTACTCATGGCATCAAAATTCGGTGATGTAACAATTCTTGTGCCGATGATTTCTTCAATAAATGAACTCCATACTGTTAAAAAAATGATTGCAAAAGAGAAAAAAGAACTTATTAAAAAGCAGATACCATTTGATGAAAATATTAAACTTGGCGTGATGATGGAAGTGCCCTCGGCAGTTATTATGGCTGATTTAATAGCCGCAGAAGTTGATTTGATGAGCATAGGTACAAATGATTTAACACAATATACTTTGGCAGTAGACAGGGGAAATAGCTTAGTTTCCCACCTTTACCACAATCATCATCCAGCTGTACTCAGGCTTATTGAAATGGTTGTAGCAGCAGGGCGTCACAGAAATATACCTGTTTGTGTATGCGGTGAAATGGCATCACAGCAAGGCATGGCGGAAATTCTAATCGGGCTTGGCGTGGATAAGGTAAGCGTAAATCCTGGGGTAATATGCAGGGTGCGTGCAAAACTTGCAAAACGAAGCATGGAGCAGAGTGAAAAGCTTGCAAAAGCTGCTTTAAAATGCAAAACCTCCGATGAGGTTTATGGGCTGATATCAAGGTCGTATGAATAAGTAATATTAAATAGTGAAGAAGTTTAGTGTTTTGATTTGCAAAAATTATTCTAAATAGCTTCTTCGCTATTTTTAATTTGGAGGTAGTAATGGCTGTGCTTTTAGCAGGCGGTGCGGGATATATTGGCTCCCACACTGCTGTTGAACTTTTAAATTCTAACTATCGGGTAATTATTGCGGATAATTTTTCAAATAGCAGTGAAAATGTAATTGCTAAAATAGAGAAAATTTCGAGTAAATCCGTGAAACTTTACCACACTGATTTTACCGACATAGCACAAATAAGAGAGCTTTTTAAAGCCGAAAATATAGATAGTGTAATACATTTTGCAGGATTTAAAGCCGTGGGGGAATCGGTACAAAACCCCTTGCTCTATTATAATAATAATATTGTCTCCACTCTGAATTTGCTTAAAGTTATGAATGAATACGGTGTGAAAAAACTTGTGTTTAGCTCTTCTGCCACTGTCTATTCACCTGAAAACAAAATTCCCTACACCGAAGAAATGCCTCTTGCTCCCGTGAGCCCCTATGGCAGAAGTAAAATGATGAGCGAAGAGATAATCTCTGATTTTTGCAAGGTAAGCGATGGCTTTTCCGCTGTGATTTTAAGGTATTTTAATCCGATAGGTGCCCACGAAAGTGGCTTAATCGGAGAGAATCCTTCTGGTATTCCCAATAATTTAATGCCTTATATAACGAGGGTGTCAGTTGGAATGCTTTCGGAATTATCGGTTTTTGGGGACGATTATCCCACCGAGGACGGCACGGGAGTGCGAGATTATATACATGTATGTGATTTAGCTCAGGGGCATATATCGGCACTTACCTACCTTTTAGACCACAGTGGTGTAGAGGTAGTGAATTTGGGTAATGGTAGGGGATACAGTGTGCTCGAGGTAATAAAAACATTCAGCGAGCAAAGCGGTGTTCCCATCCCATATAAAATCGCCCCAAGACGTGGGGGAGATATAGCGGAGTACTATGCCGATACAAAAAAGGCTACTAAACTCTTTAACTACACAGCAAAAAGAACGATTGCCGATATGTGCAGGGATTCATATAATTTTCAAAAGATGAATACTGATTAAACAAAATCACCCACCAATAACCCAAACTCGTATTTGGATTATTGGTGGGTGTAAAAGCTTTAATATTATTTGGAGAAATAATATTAAAGAGTGAAAAATTAAAAATGAATAGTGAAAAGTTGTAGTAGAAAATCGAAGATTTTCAATTTAAAGTAGTCTCTTTTGCACACATTAATTTTCGTTTTTTACTATTTTCCCCATGAGCAAAATATAACATTCTCCTTCTAAAACTTCTCTTTGAATTTATTTTATAAATCCGTCAAAAATATTTCTAAAAGACTATATCGAAAGAAAGGTTAATTAAATGAAATATAAAATGACAGCTAAATACTTTATCACTGCACTATTAATGTGCTCAGTGATGGGGTGCAGTATAGCGCTGGAGACACAGGAGGGCGGAGAAGAGAGTAGTAGCATCGGTGAAAGTGAACAGAGTTCATCGGAGGAAATATCCGTTATGGAAAATGAGGATGTTATAAACACTTTCAGCAGTAGCGGCATTGATTTAAATACTTTTAAGTATAGCCGCCCCGAGATACTCACGGTAGTGGAGGAGCTTACTACATTAGCTTCGATGATTAGCATTGTAGAAAATGAAAGTGAGGCTATAAGCTATGCAGAGGACTTTGCAGAGCTCTATCTACAAACAGCACTCATGCGTGATTTTGCTTTTATCGAATATCTGCAAGAGATGTCGAAGAGTGATATATCACTGGAAGTGAATTTTTGGGCAAATTACCAAAATGAGCTGATTGAAGCGGTTGCTGAATTTGCAAATTCGGTCGATAGCTCCAAGCATAAAACAGCCGTTTCAGAGGCATTGGGCGCAGATTTTATAGCTTTTGCAAATTCTAAACGGCTATCACCACTTAAAAGCTTTGCCGCAGTTCCCGAGATATTCACAAATTACTATATTGATGTATATCCCGATGCATACGAAGCCTTTTACAGCGGTGTGGTAGAGGAAGAGTACAGCTTTGATGAAACTGTAACAGTTAACACGCTTATGGAGTTTTTAAGCCTTAGACGGGAGGCTTTATCCGAGGAGGAATACAGAAATTTTCTCGACTATACACTCCTGCAAAAGGGATATTCAGCCATTCAGATGGAAACGATTTGCCTTAATATATCCGAGTATTATTCACCGCTCGAAGAAGTGATAAGGGAAAATTTAGAGGTTAACTTACCGATGATATACAGTGCGCCTCGGGCACTTTATAATCAATACGCCTCCGCTGTTAAAACACTTTCGCCAGTGCATGAAAATATGCTCACTCAGATGGAGGAAAAAGGCTTTATAATGCCCGAAACGGACACCATAGCGGTAAACTCAGCGGTAAATATATCGGGTAACCGTCTGCCATATATTTCGGTGAATTTAGATGGCGGAGAGCGAAATATTGCCGATATGTCATATGCAATTGGCAGTGCATACTGCAGTTTTGTGCTAAATGATATGATAGGCCCCTCAAACCAATGGCTTAGTGCGAGCATTGGCAAGTCGCACATATTTTTTATGCATCGCTATTATGAGCTGATTTATCCAGGCGCACAGAAGCAAGCCGCACAAAACGATTACTATGCTATAACTTTAAATACACTACTAAATGCATTGATTTTTGAGCTTGAAGAATATGCATATACCACTGAAAATCTTTCTGAAGTGGGCATCTTACAGGAATTTGACCGTCTCTACAAAAAACACTTCCCATCAGAGAACAGAGAGGGAATAAAAGATGCCACATTAGCTCTCACGCTAAATCAAATGATTTTGCAGCCAATTTACAGCAGTGATGAAATAATAAGCTCTGTTATAGCGCTTGAGATAGGCATGGTGTCTGAAAGGGAGCAGTCGGAGGGGATGAGAAGAGTTAATTCACTCCTTGCAATCGATAGCTATGCACCGCTTAAAACCTCACTCGAAAAAATTGCACAGCCCTCTCCTTTTTCCTCAGTGACATTTAGCACTACAGCGTATTATATAAATAGTTTTTCTCAGAGTGTTGAAGAGGCGGAGAATATAGAATAATTAAAGAAGAGTTAAAATGAATCGAAACTGCATTTTAACTCTTCTTTTATAATTTATCCGTTATTAATTAGGTAGGCCTATAATAAATAGATGAGCAATAAAACTATGGCAATCAGCTCTATAAGCATAATTACCCAAGACCATTTATTGCCTAAATTCATGGTGTAGGAGTAAACCCCACGCCTTCTAACAAAGATATTTAAATCATCGGGATTTATATATATGCGCCCCATCATATGCGCTTCTACTTCTTCCTGCGTATATTTTCTCTTCATCGAATACACCTCATTAAAAAATAATAGCCCAGTAGGGGGGATAACTATAATCCAAACAAGCCTAAAATAGCTAATTTTTACACCATTCCCACTATATCGACGGGGAAGTTTGAAAATAAATTTCAAACTTCATTTAATTAAAAGCTGTTTTTCTCGTCTGAGAAGTCAGACAACCGAAAAACATGGCAAATTTATGACCATTTCTATGGTTGTTTTGTGCCTTAAAAAGAAAGGGATGGTCATAAATATGCAAATAATCTGTTTTTCTCTGGGGGTATTACAGGAAGTTAATTTCGCTTATCTCCGAATTATCACAGTCAAACACAAAGCTTCCGCTTTTAGGATTGCCTGCGGTATCGTTAAATACAAAGCTAAGATTTAACACTCCCACATCACTCGCCCAACCCTCAAAGGAGTAATTAACTATCGGCAAGCCATACTCGTCAAGCTCTATGGACTGAAATTCCTCCATGTCGGTAATATTAGTGATTAAAAAGTGGGATAAATTGGTGCGATTATTAGAAGCAAAATTTTCGACTTCAAGTTGCTGTGAACCAGTGTCCCAATAATAAGAGAGAAAGCGATAATTGCCGTCGGGCGACCAATGCATTTCGTCATATGTTGCACCCGTATAGCTGTGGTTGCTGTGGGTAATGCCCCTGTCGGCAATTTCAAAAGAATCTTCATCGGAGAAAATTTCACCCACTTTTTTGCTGTATACCGTAGTTTTAATGCCATTTGGTGACACCGAGCTATCAATTATATGAAAATAGCCCGATGCATAGAGGAATGTGCCGCCAATAAGTGATAACAGCAGTAGGAATACACCTAAAAGCTTATAAGTGTTTTTTGTTTCCATAATTCACCTCGTACTGTTTGTTTAAACTCTTTTTTAACTCTCCGTGGAGAGAGTTGAGGCTAATAAGTAATTATTTTGTCATACCTTAAAGTGCGGTCTTTAGTGCAAGCTCCATCATTGCAGTAAAGGAAGTTTGGCGTTCTGCGGAAGAGGTTTCCTCGCCTGTTGCAATATTATCCGATACTGTGCAGATAGCGAGTGCGGATTTATTTAGTCTTGCGGCAGTCATATAGAGTGCGGCGGCTTCCATTTCTACTGCGAGCACCCCCATTTTAGTCCAATCAAGCACACTTTTAGAGTCGTTGTAGAAAGTGTCGTTTGAAACTATATTCCCCACATGATA
Organism: uncultured Oscillospiraceae bacterium; assembly: GCA_964370185.1. Taxonomy (GTDB): domain Bacteria; phylum Bacillota; class Clostridia; order Oscillospirales; family Ruminococcaceae; genus CAYJEQ01. Next base: position 24,630 of record CAYJIJ010000022.1, on the reverse strand, counting down.
GCGAATACCCTCTGTGCTCTCGGCTATTTCCACCGCCCTGCGAAGCAAGCTAAAGGAGCATATCGGAGCATAAGTGCCTGGGAGATTATATTGCTCGGCAAAAGCGGAGTTAGTACAAGCACCAGCACCAAAAACTATATCTCGCACCCTCACATTTTCACTCAATCCACCAGCGGTGCCAACTCTAATAATATTTTCCACATCATAGCCTGCAAAGAGCTCATATGCATATATTCCGATTGAAGGCATACCCATGCCACTCGCCATTACAGAAACTCTTTTATCGCCATAAAATCCTGTATAGCCGTTTATCCCTCTCACAGGGTTTACAAGCTCGATGTCGGTCAGAAAAGTTTCTGCTATAAATTTTGCCCTGAGTGGATCGCCGGGCATGAGTACGGTTTTGGCAAAATCCCCTTTTTTAGCGGAAATATGCGCTGTTGGAATGTTAAACATAAAATCAAATCCTTTCTTTTGTCAGCATTTATACATAATTAAAGCTGATTATTTAAATTTAAACTGCTGTGTATCGCAGTGTTTATTACTCTATATTTACAAGCGCCTAAGGCTAACTCTTCGCCAATCCTCTTTGATGGGCGAGAAGTAAATCTACCATTCTCCCATAGCTTTTCACGCCATCGGCTTGATTATTTGCTATGAGATAACTGTTATTAACGGCTTCAACAGCCTCGGCAACTGCACCCTCGTAATTATCCCAATACTGGGAACGGTAATTTAAATCGGCATTAAGATCGTCATTATAAAGGCTTCGAGCGGACAAAAAAAGCTCATAGTCATCGCTGTAAAGTGCGTTCATGCTATGAATGAGTGCAAGCATATTGCCGCTGTATGCAAGACGGGGATCATCGGAATTAACAGTGGTCAAATACGCTATAAAATTTGCCTCGTCTTCACGCATAAAACCCCTCACATGCGCCATCTCATGGTTGATTGTTGCAGGGATTGTAAAAGAGGGTGTGTGACTATTATAATTTGCCTCTATTGTAAATGGGGAAAATACCCCCGTAATCTCGGTGTAGGACATTATCGGTGAGGTGAGCACTGCCTTAGCTTTTATCTCGCTTCCGTCGAGTGCGTAGTAATTTTGTGCAGTCAAATCAAAGCTTTCAAAGCAAGCTTTGGCAAGCTCGGAATTTGAGGCGAAATCATATTCGGTTATACCATCGGCATTTCTGGGGACTTCCTCTGCAAGGGCGTTTGTCTCAGAAATAAGCGAAAGGCATAAACTATGGAGCTCTTCGGTGGAGGAGGGGCGAACTTCCACATCTAAATAATGCGAAAATGGCATACGATTGTAATTTACACCGCACATCAAAACAAATATTATATACAGGCAGGAAGAAAAAGCGATGAATGTGGATAGGGAAGAAATAATGCCTTCGCCCCTATTTTGCCACTTCTTAGAAAAGATATTATGTATTAGATAGACGATAAAACAGGGCAAAAATAGCAAAATCCCAAATTCGAGAAGAGAAAATGGAAAAACACCACTCACGGCGGAAAAAACACCACTGAGCGGTATATACACATTTAGTGAATACCATTCGGTTATATGTGGGTTATGCTCTGAAAATATAGAGATAGCGTATCCAAGGGGGAATAAGAATATTAAATAAATTCGCTTATGTACGCATAGCTTACTTACTACTTGCTGCATGAATTAGCAAAGCTCCTTTAAAAAATTACAATGGAAATTCCATGGTTTGTGCGTGAATAATCCCTGTCTTTGGAGAGTGCGGGGTGGAGGGAAAGGGCTTTTCTTGCACTGCTCTCAAAGGGGGAGAAATCCTCTCCACGAACAAATGCCTTAATCTCGCCTGCACGCTCTTTTTGCCTCAACTGACGATGCACCTCAGCCTTAATTGCACCGCCTTTGCCACTTGAGCCATAGCCGTGAATTATTTTCACTGCCTTTACACCACCCGATTTTGCCATTCTTAGTTGCAGGGCGAGTTGCTTTTTAGCCTCTTCAACTGTGGGCATTCCAAGTTCTAAATTTATAGTTTTGTAAGACATTTCATCCTCCAAATAAAGCATTTGTGGCAATGGTGCCAACCTTTTTTCATCCCTTCACCCGTCCAAGGCAGATGAAGAGATACGACAATACTTTGTTTTTTATTTTTAATTATAAATCAGTTTAATTTTCTCGCTGTGCACTAAAGTATAGTGAGCCCTAAGAAACATCCATATAAAACTGATGTGAGCATTGCGGTGAATAGTTGGTGCTGTGTTGCAGAATATATCAGTATGCTCTGGCACAAACTAAATAAAAGCCCCATAATATATATGAGTGATATTACAAACGACTGCCCTTGATCCATAGGTATGGAAATTAGCGCCATTACGAGTAAAGGAAGATACATTGTAAACATATAGGCATACCGCATATATGGATTTGCATTTATATCCTCAAGCAGGGAAAGCTCCCAAGAAAACACATAAAAACCGGGGAATAGCATAAAAATAAAAATAAATGAAGCGAGTATAGTATTTAAATTTAAACTTATACCATAAAACCCAATTAGGTGAAAAATCCCGAAAATCAACACACTACATATCATACTGAGCAGTGCAATAGTTTTTCCGCTTTTAAGCTTTGCGGACATCTTGCGATAGTCAATACTGCCTGAAACCCCTGGCATTTGCCCTTTTTTATACAGTCTGAGCATAACGATGCCGGTTCCGAAAATATAAAGTGCAAAGAGTAAATCAATTGGGGTTTGTACGGGGACAAATATCCAAACAAGACCGCCCAAAATCAAAATAATTGGCAGTGCCAACACCCAAACAAAGAGCCTGACAGCAACAAACGCCTTAGAATTACAAACAGTGAGCATTACTACCGCCCAATCCTGCTCAGAGGTGCGAGCGGACATTATTGTGGATAAAATAATTGCAAGTGCTATGGATGATAAAATTATAACCGCTGAAATTAAAAGTGTGATATTTTGGAATAGTATGGCATTGTTTGCTATTTCGGTGGCACCATTTGCAACTAACCAATCTGAAATATCGGTTATCACATCTGCAGAAAAGCTCTGATATGAATTAGCGGTACCGGAGCTCATACTGAGGGTGACATTTTCATTCGACGAGCTAAAAGCGAAACCGACTGTCCCAATATTATCGCCCGATAGCAAATTATAAAGATGGGTGAGCATTTCAGTGGTGGCGTTATCGTCGGATAATACGCCTTGGATTAAGAGGGGTTGGGATGGGGTGCTAATATCACTTGGTATTAAATACGGCGCAAGCGAGACACTCGCAAAATAACCTTCTTCCATCGCATAATATCCAGCCCTGCCATAGCCTATCATTATTACATCGCTTTTGCTTAGGTTAAGATCTTGCAGAGTGGAATTTATCGTATCGGTCATTGAGCTGTGATCATCGGATTTTGCGGAAAAAGTGTAAAAAGAAATATCGTTTTTGATAAGTGTATTTTCGAGCGCAAATATTTTGCGGAGATTGTCCCTTTGTTGTGTGGCGATGAATATAGTTTGCGGAGAATTCCCATCGCGGTGGCGAACCAAAATATCACCCGTATCATAACGCTCCATTTCTGCTTGAGTTCGAACCACGGAAAATAAAATGAAAAGTGAGAGCACAATAATTACGGCAAAGAGCAGTGCTGAAATCTTTTTAAGTTTAGATAGATAATGTATCATTATTACTCCACCTTTTTCATATAATTTATCGCATCACAAATTCGGAAGAAATTTGATATAATCAGCCATCGCTTTTCTTTGCCATGAAGTGGCGAGAAAGAGGGCAAGAAATATAATAAACACATAGCTGCAAATAATTTTCACTAAAATTTAATTGTGTTTATTATATCACAAATTCAGAAGAATTTTGATATAATAAGCCATCGCTTTCGGTTGCCATGAAGTGGCGAGAAAGAGGGCATGAAATATAATAAACACATAGCTGCAAATAATTTTCACTAAAATTTAATTGTGTTTATTATATCACAAATTTTAATAATTCTACAATGACTATATTGTAAACAAATTTATCTACAAAAAAATCTTGCAAATTTTTATAAAAAATGGGATAATGATATAAGGTAATTGCAAAATAAAATTAAGAAAGGGAGGTAAGTAGGAGTTAAAAGTGTGAAAATAAAACAAAGCGCCACGAGCCTTAAATAAGGACGACGAGGTGGGAGGAGTATCGAAAATTCGGCGGATGCCTCCCCGCTTTTCCCAAAGCGAAGAACTGAGCAAATCCACGGGTAACCGTTGGGACAAATCTCAGTTTATGGGACGCACTTACTTGCAATTATCCTAAAAAATGCAAATACACTAATGATCACATGCATATAATTATCTAAAGTCATAATCAAACCCTTTTTATATTTTCCATCACAAAGTAGTTGTAAAATATAAAATTAATAGCAGACCCTGCAAAAAATAATATTAATTATAATTAAGCTTTGATTATTACTCATAATTATCTGCAAAGTAAATATTGTATTGTAATTTAAGATTAGGAGAATTTTTTATGTGTGGAATAGTAGGATATACAGGACATCGTGAGGCGGTAAATATACTGCTTGACGGCTTATTAACGCTCGAATACAGAGGGTATGACTCTGCTGGAGTTTCGCTTATTGAGGGGGGCAGAATTGCCACTATAAAGACAAAGGGGCGAATTTCAACTTTGAGGGAGAAATGCGAAAGCACCCCACTTAAATCCCATATCGGCATAGGACATACAAGATGGGCAACCCATGGTGAACCCACGGATACAAACGCCCACCCCCATTACACAGAGGGATTATCCCTTGTGCACAATGGAATAATTGAAAATTACCGAGAGCTTAAGGAAATGCTTGTGCAAAATGGCTATGAATTTGTAAGCCAGACGGACACCGAAGTAGCTGCAAAATTAGTTGATTACTTCTACGAGGGTGACCCTGTTAAGGCTCTCCACAAAGCGGCGGAGAAATTCGATGGCTCATACGCGCTTGCGGTGGTGTTTAAAGAACTTGAAGATGAAATTTTTCTTGTGAAAAAAGACTCACCACTCATTGTAGCAATAGGTGAAGGCGAGCATTTTGCCGCTTCGGATATATCGGCGGTACTGAGATATACTAATAAGTACATAGTCCCAAAAGACGGCGATATAATCAGGGTTTCACCTACGAGCTTTAAGGTGTTTGACAATCAGCTAAATGAAGTGTCAAGAGAAATAGAAGAGGCTAATTGGTCGGTTGAGCAGGCGAAAAAAGTCGGCTATGAGCATTATATGCTAAAAGAAATAAACGAACAGCCAAAAGCAGTGGCGGACACTATAAGCCCAAGGATTAAAAACTCTGTCCCAAATTTTGATTTCGACGGTATTCCAAGTGAATTATTCGAAAAAGCGGAGCGGATACAAATAGTGGCTTGTGGAACTGCAATGTATGCAGGACTTGTGGGAAAATCTCTGATTGAGTCACTTGCAAGGGTGCCCTGTGTCACCGAAATAGCTTCAGAGTTTCGCTACAATGATCCAATATTTACCCCCAATGAGCTAATAATTATTATTTCGCAATCGGGAGAAACCGCAGATTCACTCGCGGCACTCCGCCTTGCAAAGAGCAAGGGGATGACAGTTATTGCAGTGGTGAATGTAGTGGGCTCAACTATCGCAAGAGAAGCGGACTATGTGATAAAAACCCTTGCAGGCCCCGAAATATCGGTGGCAAGCACTAAGGCATATAGCGTGCAAATATCGGTTATGTATTTGATTGCATTTTTGCTCGCATATAAAAAGAAGCAAATAACTGAAGAAGAGCTTAGAGAATTCACCGAAAAGCTCAGCAGCATACCTGCACTAATTGAGGAGACACTTTCTGAGGAAGAAAATATCAAAAGCATAGCGGCACAGCTAAAAGACACCGACAAAATGTTTTTCATCGGCAGGGGCATTGACTACGCTATGTCCTGCGAGGGCTCACTAAAGCTAAAAGAAATTTCATATATTTTCTCAGAAGCCTCTGCGGCAGGCGAGTTAAAACATGGGCATATATCACTTGTAGAAGATAAAATGCCACTTGTTGCAATTTGTTGCCAAGAGAAAACAGCGGCTAAAACAGTGAGCAATATACGAGAGGTTAAGGCGAGGGGTGCCGATGTTATAATGATATGCAAGCAGTCCTATGACGCTGAGAGCGATATATCCAACAAGATTATTCGCATACCTGATTGTGAAGATTTATTTACTCCACTTCCAACTGCGGTCACACTGCAACTCTTAGCATATCACACAGCAGTAATCAAAGGATGCGATGTGGATTGCCCGAGAAATTTAGCTAAATCGGTTACTGTTGAATAAATATCTATTATTTTAAGCTAAAAGGTATTGACAGAGAATGGCGTAAAGTGTATAATATTAGTGTTATCGCAAAATCTCTAAGGTATCAAGGGGTTTTGAGAGATAAAAATCTCCTGCCTCGAGCGGAGGGAGGGAATCGTAAATGGCAGAAATTCGTGTAAAAAGTGATGAATCTTTGGACAGTGCGCTAAGACGCTTTAAAAGACAATGCGCGAGATCCGGCGTATTGGCGGAAGTGCGTAAGAGAGAGCACTATGAAAAGCCCTCTGTAAAGCGCAAGAAAAAATCCGAAGCAGCACGCAAGCGTAAGTTTAAGTAATTAAAGGTTCATAGAGTAGTGAAAGCGGGCTTTTGTCCGCTTTTATTTCTACTTTGCAGTAGAAATAAGCAGTGATTTTTGAATTTTTGTTGATTTTTTGAGAAAAATATTGTAAAATAATAAAGCTGTGTGATACAGCAAATTAAAACAAAAGCAGGGCGGTATATACTCGCTCATGCAGATATGCGGGTCCTGTGCGACAGTAAACTGCGAACCATGTCAGGCGGGGAACCGAGCAGCATTAAGCGGTTATTACTGTGCGCCGCAGACAAATCTGTATATCTGTATGACCGAGCATATAGCAATTAATACCCCTGCTGTTTTTGTTATTATAGGGATGGTTAATTATTATATCCTGCAAAGGAGTGGCGAATATGCGTCAGGCACTTTACCGCAAATACAGACCAAAAAGCTTTGCCGAAGTGGTAGGCCAAGCACATATAACAGAAATTATTAAAAATCAAATAAGTGATAAAAAAACAGCTCATGCCTATCTTTTTACCGGTTCAAGGGGCACGGGTAAAACTACTTGCGCCAAAATTATCTCAAAGGCGATAAACTGCCTTAATCCCTCCGAGGGCGAGCCATGCGGTACTTGCGATATATGCATGGGCATAGATAACGGCTCTGCACTTGATATAGTTGAAATAGATGCTGCAAGTAATAATAGCGTCGACGATGTGAGGGAGCTCAGAGAAGAAGCAGTTTATACACCTGCCATGGCAGAGTTTAGAGTATATATTATAGACGAAGTGCACATGCTTAGTACGAGTGCTTTTAATGCATTGCTTAAGATAATGGAAGAGCCACCCGAGCATGTGGTGTTTATACTTGCTACTACCGAAGTGCATAAAATCCCTGCCACAGTTATTTCCCGATGCCAACGTTTTGATTTTAAGCGAATAGACATGGCGGAGATTGCGGATAGATTATTGGAAGTTGCACAAAAAGAAGATATAAACCTCACACGGGACGGAGCGCTCTACATCGCAAAGCTTTCTGATGGTGGAATGAGGGATGCCCTATCGCTACTCGATGTAGCTTCGGCTAAGCATGAGATAATAGATGCCGACGCAGTAGCTAAAACTGCGGGGCTTTTAGATGCAAAATACATCACCGAAATAGTGGAGCATATTATAAATAGGGATGTCGCCATGGCGATTAAATCGCTTGAAACTGCACATGAAAATGCTGTTGAATACCAAAGGCTCACAGTGCAACTCATAGAATATATGAGGGACATGATGATAACATACTCATTGCCACAGCCGGAGGAGTTTTTGATATCGGCAACTTCTGCCGAGGAAATACGCAGACAAAGCAGTGCATATGGCATGGAAAATATTTTAAACGCCATCTCAGTTTTTAGCAAGACGCTTGATGGCATGAGCAAGACCACGCAGTCCGCCATTTTACTTGAAGCGGCGGTGATAAGGCTTTGCACGGATACAAAGGCACAGTCTGCAAATCAAGCAGTAAAGTCAGCAAACACTGAGGACAGTAAACTAAATGAAAAAATAAAAGAGCTTGAAAATACAGTGAAATCCCTTTTAGAGGGAAATACTGTGACAAAAAAAGCAAAAGCACAGCCTGTCGATACAGCGGTGCCGGTCACCGAAAGGGAAAGAAGGCTTGCAAAGCCATTTCCTAAATGGCAGGAAATACTCGAAATACTCAAAACTTCAAATGGTGCACTCTATGGAGCGCTTACAAATTCTTCGGCATATACCTGTGATGAAATACTGCTGATTGACTGCAAGAGCGATTTATTTTTAAATCTAATCCGAGACAATGAATACGCAAGGACAAGCCTGAGAAAAGCGGCACAGGATGTGAGTGGTGTAAGATATAAGCTCGGGCCATATAAAGAAAATGAATATAGGGTTAGCGAAGAAAGCGACCCGATTGACGACATTGTAAATACTCTCAGCGCCACCGATGTGGAGCTGGAGCTAAAATAAAAAAATAGGGGAAACCCATATAATTTGGAGGAAACATCTATGAAAGCAAGACTACCTAAGGGAATGGGCGCAGGCCCTTCCAATATGCAAGGCATGATTAAACAAGCTCAAAAAATGCAGGAAGATATGGAAGCTAAAAAAGCTGAACTCGATTTAATCGAGCACAAAGTAGCCGTAGGCGGTGGAATGATTGAGCTTACAATCACAGGCGCAAAAGAAGTAAAGGCAATTGAGATTAAGCCAGAAATTATCGACCCCGAAGAAGTAGAAATGCTTCAGGACTTAATAATTGCCGCAGTAAATGAGGGCATACGCAAGGTAGAAGAAGTTTACACACAGGAAATGGAGGGCATCACAGGTGCTCTAAACATTCCGGGAATGTTATAAGATTATGAGTTATCAAGTAGTGCCGCTGATAAAGCTTATAGAACAATTTGAGAAGATGCCGGGAGTGGGTAAGAAATCTGCGCAACGGCTCGCCTTTAATCTGCTAAGTTACAGCGACGAGCGCACCGCTGAATTTATAAATTGTGTAAAAGAAGCGCATGAAAAAATTAAGCGTTGCAACTGTTGCCAAACACTTACCGACAAGGAAGTTTGCAGCATATGCGAAGACTCAAGGCGTGATGCCTCTATAATTTGTGTGGTGGAAGATCCGAGGGATTTGCTCGCCTTTGAACGCACAAAGGAGTATAATGGAGTATATCATGTACTGCATGGGCTTATATCACCGATGGATGGAATAGGCCCCGAGCAGATATATGTAAAGGAGCTTATTGCACGTCTTGGAAGTGATGTTGTGAAAGAGGTAATAATGGCGACTAATCCCACTGTTGAGGGGGAAGCCACCGCAATGTATCTCTCCCGTCTCATAAAACCGATGGGCATAAAGGTAACAAGGCTTGCCTATGGCATACCCGTTGGCGGAAATTTAGAATATGCCGATGAAGTAACTCTTTACAGAGCGCTTGAAGGCAGAAGTGAAATTTAAATTTTTAAAAAGGCTTTTATCTGCTTTATGTAGATAAAAGCCTTTTAATATATGAAATAAGCTATGGGAAAAAAGTGCCCAAGGGCGGCAAAAACTTCACACAGAGGTTTTAGAGTTAAAATCGCACTCAAACCGCTTTTATCCATCGTGCGAGTTAAGTTATTACACCCTCATTAATTATTCGACCTTGAAAGACCTATCAGCGCACCTATACTTCCAGAAACAATATCCCTATACTGCGATATTGTAACTCCATTTGTAGTATTTGCCACCATGTGCTCGGAGAAATTGCGAACAACTAAAAGAGTAATGAGGCAAAAAAGACAAACAGAAGTCAGTACTATTATCTGAACATTAGCTTTAAAGAGCTTTTTTTCACCCGATATGCTCAGTGGCTGGTCAATCGTTAAAAGCTCAGCAACTGTATTTGCTCCACTCTCCTCTAAAGAAATTGCTTTAGGGATATCTTTTTCCTCCGAGGAAAAGCCTATGCTCTTTGGAGGGGACGGGGTATTTTGGACACTCTTGTTTTTAAGGGCAAAATCTGCGGTGGAAACCATGCTCATAATATAACCAAAAATCGAGCTGATAGCTGTCCGGAATATTATATCAATCTGTGCAATATCCTCATGCTTTACATCTACAAAAAGAGCGGTAGCAGACTGTATCATAAGTAAAGCAAATATTAAAATTAGTCCGAAAAAAGCAATATTTTTGCTGCTGATATTCGAAAGAGATAATTTTCTATTTTTCAATATTTACACCATCCTTTATAAAAAATCGGGGAGTATTATTACTCCCCGATTTTTTGTAATATTGTAAAAAGCAAAATGCAATTGAGTGCATTTGATTTGTAAAATACAATCTAAGCATTTTACTATTAATTTACAGATAATGCGTAGTTTTATTTATAAAACTATGCAATCGGTTCAGGAGTTACTTCCTCAGTTATCATCTGAGCAAGCTCAACTGTATCTTCCATTTTCATGCCGATTAGCATTTGGTTTTTAATTACATCTCTGAGCATTTTCTTAGCAGAGCTGTTAACCTTCATGATATCCTCAAGGGATGCGGCAGCTTCAGCAGTTTCGAGTGTGCCTAAAGCGAATTGGATTTTTTCAGCTTCGGCATTTAGGATATGTGCAAGGCTGAGCTCTTCCATACCGATGGAAGAAAGTATAATATTTACTGCGTCATCTCTATTGATATTTACGGTAGAGTTAATATCAGGAATATTAGGCATTGACATAATAGATAGTCTCCTTTTAGTTTAAGTTTAATTGATTGTAGGGAATTCGTTCTACAATAATATTCTATTCTCAAGCTCTTTATAGTGTTACATATTATTTTTTACAATGCTTGATAATGAAAAATGAATTTCATTAAATAGGCTGTCATAAATTTCGGATTTATCAAATGCGTCAATTTGTAGCTGTAATATATTTAAAAAATAGTTGGCATATCTCACAAATTCTTCATGCATAGAGGGATAGACATCATATAAAATCTTTAGCTCTTCCTCTAATTCCACTTCACGACTAAGGAGCGCAGAGCGTTTTTCACTTAGTTTTTGACCAAGTGAAATCATCATCGATTTTTTGCCATCCCAGTCGATGGAGAGGCGGTATTTTTGCTTTAGTTTATTTACTGTGTCGCTATACTTAATAATTTCCTCACTCAAAGCATCCTCTTCTATTTTAAGGCGCTTACTCTCTTCGCAGGCTTTCTCAAAAGAGGGTGAGAGGAGCTTGTAATTTTGATGTAGGTTTTTTAATACTTCCTCTTCATATGCATCGGGAATGTCGTTATAAAGCTTCTCGAGTATTTTAAATTCGGTTATTAAATATGGAAAATCTTCATAAAAATTTTCAAAGCCACTGAATTTTTTATCGAATGCATAAGCAGAAATTAGCTTTATATCACCCGACATACTCAAAATTAACTTATGGGAATGCAGCTTTTTTTCTTCGGCTTCCACTATGTTTTTTAATATACTTAAAATCCTGAAATAATCCGATTTAGCAGTGCTCTGCTGCTCTATTAAAAACTGAAGCTCTTTTGATAAATTGATTGTCTGCGAATATTTACTAAGTTTAAATTTAACTTCTTCAAGCCTATCAAATACATTTTCCTCCATCGTATCGACTGATATACTTGTATGTTTTTCTGCACTGGTTTCACTTGGAGCTTCAGCTAATTCGTCCGTGATAGCTAAATCCTTAACCGTCCCATCCTTTTTTTGGCCGAAAAGCCCTGAAAAGAATTTCATCTTAACTCTCCTTTATTTAAAATTATTATGCATTAAAAGTCATAGTGACAATAGTTTAAAATATATTATATTATATTGTAGTAATTTATCGGTGCTACAATAATTTGAAAAATAAGCATGGAGGTAGCAGTATGGGAATGCCACAAGTGCCCGAAAGAGAATCTCTTCCGAGTATTGAAGAAGTAGTGATACAAATTTTAGAATCGGTGGCGATAGAAGAGCTTGCAATGGCTCATATAATCAATGCCGAGGGAGAAAAAATGCAGGCTCTTGTAAAACAGATGAGCTGTGAGCGAGTTTGCCTTAGTCATATCACGGAAGTGTTTAGTGGCACGGAGAGCACTATAAACAGCCTAATAATGAAAGAATGGATAATGCTTGGTAAAATTAAAACAGCACTCGATATTTACAAAAACTTTAAAGAAGATAGAAAGAAAGAGCATGAATGTAAATCACATGATGAATGTGAAAGATGCTATGAAAAGAATAAGTATAATAAAAGCTTTAGTGAGAATAAGTACTAAATACTGAAAGGGGAAGAAATGGCTACAATAATATCACAGGTGGACAGGACACAGGGCAACTACGAGCAGGTGTTTATCTATTCGGTAAATGCAAGCTTTAATGGCATATCGGGCGATATCAATTCAGCGGAAATAAGGGTGTTTATCCCTGATTATTTAGAGGTTTATTTAGGGGATGTGCAGGAGCCGATAAAGAGTGTTACAGAAACTGCTGTTGTAGGCGGAAGAGAAGTGGTATACGACTTTGGCGCAATTACCGACTTAGGGATAGCAGTGAGGCTTGGCTTGGGGGTATCGTTTAAAATTATTGCAGAGAACGGTAGCACATTTAGGCTTAGCCCTAAAATGATTATCAATGGAGCAGAAATTGCCACAGGGGAATCTGAGGAAATAACACTGACTGCGATAGCACAATTTGAGATAAGCAGGGAAATAGTTTTACCAGAGGTAGAACCCTCGGCAGGAAGTGCAGTGTTCTATAAATTAACCATTGAAAATTTTGGGGATTTAGGTGCCGCTGCAAATAATCTACAAATAGTCTGCAACGGCTCCGACATTGTAAGCATCGACACCGATTATTCAGTAGTGGGGAAGGATACTTCAACAAAATTTGCCGACACCACTGCGGACGGAATAGAGGGAAGTTTTTCAGGCGGAGCACTTACCTTTGCAATACCGAGCTACCGAGGGCAGAAATATGAGTTTATATACAGGGCTTTAATAGACGAAAATTTAGAAGTGGGGAGCGAAGTTGCCACGATAGCAAATTGGAGCATTGATGGCATCACCCAGCCCGATGAAATGCATGGGGTAACACTCTCCGAGCCCATCTATGACGCAAATATATCAATATATGCTCCCGATTACAGCCTGCCAAGTGAATATATTCTCTATCGCATGAGTATAGAGAATACGGGAAACCAAATACTTTTACAAACATTATTTGAAAACGATTTGCCACAGGAAATAGACTATTACGAGTTTAAAACAGGGTCTTTCCATGTCGGTGCAATAAATCAAAATCTCTCCCGTGAATATTTTATTGACTACGAAACTGCAAATGGTTTAAGTGGAAGAATTGGCCCGTACAACACAGATGTAAGCTCGACAGTAAATCTCAAAAACATTATCACCGTAGGAGATAACTTGAAAGTGCTCTACTGGCGGCTTGAGAGCCTTGGGATAGGGGTAGGAAGTAAAGCCGCCCCCGAGCTTAAAGGAATAATAAAGGCTGATGTCGCAATGGATAGCACGGTGATAAATCATATCCATCTATCTTTCGACGAAGAGGGCGGTACAAGTGAGAGAGTGGAAAACGCAAATACACTCATTGCAAATTTCTGTGTGTTAAACCCAAGCTTTAGTTCCTCGGCTGGAAGTAGTCCTGTTAGACCAAATGAAGAGATTGAGTTTACATTTGAGGCAAACTGCAGGGCTTCACGCCTTAAAAATCCGATATTTGCATATTTAATGCCTAAAGAGCTTCAGTATGTGGGTAATGAAGAGTATATTTACAGCGATGTGTTTGAAGTGTTAACCCCACCACAGCCTGCTGTCGAGCTGATACCGAATTTCAATGCAAATGGGGATACACTTGTAAAGTTTGAATTTAAAGATGAAAATGAATACGATTTCAGCCAACTTGCAGGCGTAAAGATAAAATTTAGTGCTAAAGTGGCAGTGGGCGCATATGGCAGTATTACTTCATTTTTACTCCTAAATACTAAGGGGAGCAGTGGTGTAATACCCGATGCAGTGGATATCTATGTGGATGATGAAAATATTGCCGAGGACAGCAGTATATCAAGAAATTACGCACAGAGCGGTAAAATCACAAACAGAATACTTTACTTTGTGAGCACTTCTTCAAACAAAAAAGTAAAAGGGCTATTAGACAGCGAATATATAGAAGAGCCAAATGTAGGTAAAACAGTAAGTGGAGGTAGCTTAGAGTACCTTATCAGCATAAAAAATATTGGTAATGCCGATTTGGATATGGTGGAAGTGGTGGATATTCTACCATATATAGGCGATAGTGGGGTAGTAGAAATAGCCACCCCGAGAAATAGCGAGTTTCCCATTTATGCGCTGAGCGAGGTGGTGGCGGTTATTACACCAGAAGAAACGCCTGTGGAATTTGAAGTACTCTACTCCACAAGCAGTGACCCCGTGCGTTTCGGTGGCAATTTTAATATAATAGGCAGTGATGACAATTGGCAGAGCGAATTACCCGAGGATTTAAGTGAGCTTAAATCCTTTAAAGTGAGGACGAAGGACGCCGTGCTATCCCCAGGGCAGACACTTAAAATAGCTGTAACAACTACTGTGCCAACTGCGGTACCAACCTCCTTAGTTGCATGGAATTCCTTTGCAGCAGATGTGGTTTATACAAATTTAAGCGGTACACAGGAGCATTTACTCGCAATAGAGCCTGAAAAAGTGGGTGTTCGGGTGGAAGAAAATGAGGCTGGTAGTGTGAGAATATCGGGCTACTCATGGGTGGACACTGCATCGGATGGCTATTATACAGATGACGAAGAATATGTAAATGATGTGGTGGCAGTGCTCTATGACGAAAGCGGTAAACAGCTCAGATACACCTCCACCAACACCGATTTTGCTGGCAATGACGGAAAATATTCCTTTGAAAATTTAGAGGCAGGAAAATACTATGTTAAGTTCTTCATAGACGATAAAAAGCTAAAATTCACCACGCAACGCCTTGATAAAGAAAATGGCAGCAAAGCTTCTCAAAGTGGCGGAATGACCCCACTAATCGACCTCACCACACAAACTGAGGCGAATAATATAAATGTTGGCATACTGGCAAAAGGAAAATATACCTTACAAGAGATACTGCAAGTGAATAAGCAAGCGAGGGGCATGATGCGAGATGTTGTTAAAAACCAAATGCTTTTAACAATGAAGCAAGAAGATGTTATAGAGATTATAAAGAATAGCTAATTTTCTTATCATCGCCAAAATGTGCCACTCGTCACATTCAGTCTTAAGAAAAAAGCAAAACCGCAAGAAAATCTTTGATTTTTGCTTACTTTATCGCTAAAAACTTTCAAATTATGCTCATATACCCTCGTATTACTCGCTTATTTAAAAGTTTTGCTCCTTGTATTTCATCTTTTCTCTTAAGCCATTTAGATTACAGACTATCTCTGCAATCTGAAATGTGCCACTTGGCACATTTACTTTAAACTTTTATATATTGTAAAATTAGCATGTAAATTTATTATCAAACTACAATTATATAAATGAAAGAAGGTAATATTATGGGCTTTTTTGACAAACTAAAAGACAATATTGAAAACACAGCCAAATCTGCGGCTAAAGATTTAATGAGTGAGAATGCCGACGGACTCAGAAATGCCACATTTGAAACAATTGTCCTTGGTAAAATACCATCCTCCCTTGAAGAGCTAAAAGCAATGGACGGTGCGGACTTTAAAGATGCTGAAAAAGTAGTGGCACTTACAGTAGCGGCGCTTTGTATGTACCCAGCCGATAAAAATGTCTGCATTGACATGTTAAACTATCTAAAAGGGCCAAGACCGCTTTCAAACTACGAAATACAGTTTTTATCCGAAAGATTTAGGGGCAAAGATTATTTAGCCGCCTCCTATTTAGTGGGTGCAACTTACGAAAATAATTATGAGCCAAGCGAGCCATATACTGTGAAAGTTTATACAACAAGCCATACCGACGATTTAATAAGTGAGGGGTATAAACAGTTTTTTCTAAAATCGGGCGGGGCCGACAGTGCCAGAGGGGTGAAGCTTCGCAAGAAAGAGTCCACAGGAGAGTGGTTTTTATGGGAATACCTACTACTTCCCGATATAAGAAAACCAAAAAGTGCCGACCCTTGGGCATAAAAATATAATGAAAAGCGAATGGCGGATTTTAATTGCCGTGGGGCATGGACGCATTAAATGCATGGGTATTTATAATTTAGGCTGTGGTGAAATTTCACCACAGCCTAAAATACAGATAAAATTAATATGCAAGGGCGTTTTGCGTTAAATCACATTGAAATAAATGGAATTTAATGTTATGATATGTATATTAATGTAATTATGTAGCTTATAGACATAATGAGGAGGTAGCATGAGAAAATTAAGACTGCGTGTAATAGTGTCTTTTTTTGCTTTGATTTTCCTGCTGGGCTTCCCTGTAATGCCGTCGGATGTGGATATAATTGTACCGTCTAAAAACGAAAACTACATAACTGCACTAAAAAATACAAATCCCGACATAAAAATAAGTACAACACACCTCCCAAGCGCTATAAGGAGTTTTGAAGATGGCGATAATGTCGCCTCATATAACACTTCTGCCGTCCCCCTTTTAAATGAAAGCTATACCTTCACTCCGCATTATAGGCAAACAATAATAATTGCCATAGATAGGGACATGACGAATGCCCAAATTGAGGGCTTTAGCGACCTTGTAAACAGCACGCTCCCAATAAACTTTGATTTTTCAAATATGATAGCACCGAATATGTGGGAGTATCCCCAAACCCACCAAATAGTTTTGTCGATGTCAAATGCACTCTACGGTGAATACGATGTGGATGCTGTTGCAGAAGTAATAAAAAGCTTGGATGAACAGAGGCGTTTTTTTGTAGGGGATACATCCCAACCAGTTACAATAACATATGATAGTACTGCGGTGGACTTGATTAAAAAAGGTGAAAATCTTGAAATTATTATTCCAAACGACGGTACACTAAGCTTTGATTATGGCGAGCTTAGCTATATGGGAAATACCATTTACACCGAAAATTTAGACGATGTACTCATTGATAGCGGTTATAGGCTGCCCGATGGCAGAGCCGATGAGAGATTTTATCCCGCAAAGGAAGAGTATGAAAATGTTGGTGAAATAACCGATTACGAGGAATACAGTGCTGCAACATCTTTAGTTGCCAAAACTCTTCGAAGGGATTCATTTAACACAAGAATTTTTGGATTTACAAATCAAAAAGAATCAGTAGCTTTTTATCTATTACTACTTTGCTTAAGTATTTTATATATGATTTCGCTGATGAGAAGAATAACATCGGCTAAAATCAGGGGTGCAGCAGTTAATATTTGCATCTTAGTGATACTCTATATCACACTTTCCTGCATAAAAGGGATTACAAGCAACTCACCTGTAATAGAAACTTTTATCTGGTACTGCTATTATATACCCACACTTTTAATCCCTGCAATGTTTGTATACATTGCTATAAATACAGAAAATAATGTGAGTGGAAAAAATCTGGACAAATTCTACAAAATATATTTAGGGCTTTCATTTTTCTACTTAATATTAATTTTTACCAATAATTTTCACCAAATGGTTTTTATTATTACAAACTATGTTACGACTGAGTTTACATACAATTTTGCTTACTATATCATAATGGGAACAATATATATAAGCGTTTTCTTATCCCTTGGAGTGCTTATATATAAAAGTTTTCAGTCCCCAAAGAAAAAAGCGTTTTTAATGCCTACAATTACTCTTATAGTGTCCCTTTGTTACACATGTGCAAGGGTTATTGGTATGCAATTTGCAAGGGAATTTGATGTTGCTTTTGGATTTTCTATAATGATAATGCTTGCGATAGAAGCTTGCATGCAAAGCAGGCTCTTTCCGAACAACAAAGGATATAACAAGCTGTTTTCCGATTCAAGCCTTATGATGGAAATAAGGGATTTTTCTGAAAATATAGTGGCGTCCTCTTCCACTGCTAAAGTGATGAACGATAATTTTACACTTGTAAAGAATTCGATAGCAGGGGGGACATTCCTTTACTACGAAGACTATACCACACTCAACACAGCAAGCGAAAAGCTCTCAAAGCTTAATTCCGAGCTTGAGAGAAATAACCTGCTTTTAAAAGATAAAGCAAAGGTAAATGAAGAGCTATCGGCACTTAGAGCGGAGAAAGAGGTATATGGGAATATTGATGTAGTTTTAAATGAGGAAACGCAGAAAATTGCAAAAATACTCTCGCAAATAGAAACCTCGGAGGATAAAAAGTGGCTGATAGGCAGAATAAATATTATAATCTGCAAAATAAAGCGTGTTTGTATGCTCCTTATAAGTGCAATGTATAAAAAAGATCAACCGATAAGCAATTTTGTGAATAATATTACCGAGATGAAAGAATTTGCCGAGGCGGCAGGGCTTAAAATAACAATTGGCAATATAAAAACTGGTAATATTGATACGGATAAATTGCTAAAAATGTACAGAATATTTTGCCTTGTGGTGGAAAGAGCCGCAGCCAAGAAATGCTCTGACATTGTAGTGCAGCTTTATGACACTGGGGAAGAAACAGTGTTTTCAGTAATACCGGACAAAGAGGTTTTAAAAGAGGGTGAATTAAAGGAGATTGCACAGAAATTTTCTCTCGAAGATGCACTTATTAAAATAAAACCTTGGGACAATACCCAGTCGATTTTGCTTTCTTTTGCACGGCAATATCACGCAGAGGAGGCAAGATATGATTGATTTTTATTTTTACTCGGAAGATAGATTAGCGCTTTTACTGATGGGAACACTTTTTTTAATTGTCCCTCAAGCGGGATATGCAAGTGCAATATTTCTTAATAATCCAATCAAAAGGATAAAGGTATTGATAGGGGAAGTGGCACTTTTAATCTACTGCGCACTGCTCAGTATGCTGCCTATAACTGTGATGACAAATAAGCGTTATGGAATTATAGACATACACTTTATAAGTCTATTTATCTCTATTGTAGGGGCATTTGCAGTAATTTACTTTTTCTATCTCGCAGTTGCGAATAAAGGTAAAGAGACGATAGTAGTTGTTTTAATACTGCTTACCATGCCGATTATTTCAAATTACTACACCTTGCGCTATGTGATTTCAATGTCTATTTTGATGGTGCGAGCCTTTGAGCGACTAAGTGATGAATTTTACCGCCAAAAGCATGAGTTGTCCGCATTTTCGATACGAGAGGGGCTTGATACTCTTCCTTCTGGAGTGATGTTTTGCGAAGAAAGTGGATATATCTATCTTATAAATAGAAAAATGGAACAACTCATAATGCGATTTTTAGGAGAAGCTCAGAAAAATGGCAAGGACTTTTGGCGCAACATTGAAAGTGGAAATGTAAAAGATGTGGAGTGCCAGCTTGTAGAAGGTGATATGATAATCCGCACAGGCAGGGATTCATGGAGGTTTTCACGAAAGAAATTTGCCATAGGTGGAATGAATTATATAGAAATAATAGCGACTGATGTCAGCGAAATTGCCACCCTATTAGATAAATTAGAGGAAGATAATGAAGAGCTGATAAGGCAGGGGGAAGAAATACATAGGCTCTCACAAAAGATGGAGGCACTTCGCTACGAACAAGAATACTCACGCATTCGAAGCCAAGTCCATGATGTAATGGGGCAGAGGCTCACCGCAATGCAGAGAATACTTCAAAGCCATGATGAAAGCGATTATAAAAAAATGGTTCCGCTTTTGAGCAATATTATAAAGCAAATAAAAGAAAAAGACACAGAAGACATAAAAGAAAGTTTTGCTAAGCTATGTGATTATTTTAATCAGATAGGAGTTTCAATTGAGCTCGACGGTGAGCTGCCTAAAGAAGAGCATGTTGCTCAGTTATTCTTAGCAGTGCTGAGAGAAGCAAGTACTAACGCTGCAAGACATGCTGATGCGACAAAAATTCACTCCAAGATAGAGCTTGATGACACTCACTACCACGTAGAAATCACCAATAACGGTACCCCGCCCAAAACAGGCATTGTGGAGGGTACGGGGCTTATGGGCATACGAACACGCACTGAAAATGCCGGAGGAACACTGAAAGTTGAGCTCATTCCTGAATTTGCGATAATTATTACAATAGGGAGAAGAGAGCTTAAAAACAAATTTCACGCTTAATATACTTAAAATCTGTTTTTCAGCCACTTGGGCACAACGGCAGAAAACATTGCACAGCATGGCCAGCTTTTATGGTTGTTTTGTGCATTAAAGAAAGGAAAGGTCATATTTATGATTAGAGTTATGATTGTAGATGATCACAAGTCCGTACTTGATGCATTTAGTAGTGTAATATCCACTGAAAATGATATGGAACTCGTGGGTAGCTCAACAAGCACAAAAGACATTGTTAAGCTTTGTGAGGAACTAAATCCCGATGTGCTCCTCACCGATATTTCCATTGAGTCAAACGATAGCGGGATAAAAGTGGCAGAAAAAATAAATGAATGCTTTCCAAATATAAAAATTATGGTAATGTCGGGATTTGATGAAATTTCGTACATACCAGGTGCAAAAAAAGCAGGTGCAAGCGCCTTTATATCCAAAGCGAGACCGATGAATGAATTTGTTGATGTTATAAGAGCGGTTACGAAGGGTGAAAAGAGATTTCCTGAGCCGATTACAATACCAACAGCAAGCGGAGAATCCCCATATACCGAAAGGGAAATGGAGGTTTTAAAGCTTTTATGCCATTCGTATTCACGCAATGAAATAGCCGATGAAATGGGTATTGCCATGGGCACTGTGAAAAGGCATATTGAAAATATTTTACTAAAATCCGGCTGTAAAAGCGCAATGGAATTGGTGGTGTATGTAGTGGGAAACGGGTACATTGCTGCAAAATAATAAGTAGGGTATTTGCGTTGCAATAACTTGTCGATAGCTATCCTTTTTTAAATTCTACGAATTTATCAAAGTGTATTTTGCAGATAAACCTTGAACTTTGATGCTCCATTTGCTATAATTAAAAGATACGCTGGACTTAATGATGAATGGGGTAATTAAATGATGAATGGTACTCAAAACAGCCCGAAAACAGATGTCAGATTTAACATTAAAAGCTATGAGCAATTTCTTGAAGATAACAAAAAATACAAGTTCAACAAAATATGCATGACCGAAGTAATCAATGCGGACATGATGATTGCAAACTTTGGAGAAGAGAGATATTACAAGACAAGCTCAGAAATACTTGCAATGGGAAATAGCGCATATGAGCAGATGGGTATTAGCCACTTAATTCATGTATATATACATTCATATAAAACTTTCATGGCTGTTGCAAATGACGATATGAGCGATGAAGATTTCTACAATTTAATGAAAGTAAATCATGCGCAGTACGAGCTTATAAGAGGGCAACAGACTGGACTAAGTGGGGTTTCACGCTTTGCAATTGCCTTTGGAGATGACCTTGTAAACCGCTGTTTGAGCGCATATTATCTAAATAGCGAACTGCAAAACAATTTTATGGAAGTTGCAAATGAAAAAGAATTACTCGCCCGTGAGCATCAAGAACATGTCGTAATTTTAGATATTATCACACATGCACTCGAAAATGATAAAGTAATTCCTTTTTTTCAAGGAATATATGATAATAACGCTGGAAAAATCACCAAATATGAAGCACTTATGAGAATAAAGGATAAAGACGGGAAATTATTTAATCCTGCATTTTTCCTTGAAGCCTCTAAAAAGCTCAAGGCTTATTTGCCGCTGAGTAAAGCGTTGATTGATAAGGCACTGAAACTTTTTGAAGGTAAAGAAAGCATGATGAGTATCAATATTACTCTATATGATATTCAATCAGAAGATTTCAGGAACTGGTTTCTAAATAGATTAAAACAGCACCCTACCCCTGAAAGAATAATAATTGAGTTTGTTGAAACAGAAAATTACACCAAAAACAATCAGCTCTTTAATTTCCTCAGTGAGGTGCGTGAAATCGGTTGTTTAATAGCCGTTGATGACTTTGGCGTGGGCTATGCAACATATTCTTCTATAATATCTTTAAAACCGGATATAATCAAAATAGACGGAGATATCATAAGCACTCTACAAACAAGTGAAAACAGCATGATAATACTCGACTCAATATGCTATATGGCTAATTTAATAGGTGCAGAAGTTGTGGCGGAATTTGTTGAGAATGAAGAAATTCAAAACATAATCCTAAAACATAAAATACACCATTCACAAGGGTATCATTTTGCTAAACCACAAAGCTTTGAAAGTCTTGATATAATATGATTTTATGTTTTTTGTGATAAATAGTACTCATAAGAGCGGTGCAGATTAAATAAGACTCTAAATTTTAATATATAATTAAAAGGTAGCTCCCCCATAGACATTGGGAGGCTACCTTTTAATTATATTATGAATATGAACTTATAAGTTTTACAGATTTTAAAATAATTGGTATTCGTGATTTTATAATAATTTTTCTTAAATTGGTATACCAAAAAAAAGTTATATGTAGAAAAAATATTAAATATTCGGTTAATTTTTCGTCTTATCAGCTAAAATTAATGCTAATAAATGTGTTTTTCTTCCATATTGACAAATTACAGTAAAATGTGTTAACATATAGGTAACATTTATAAACGAATAATAAATTTGATAACGAATAAAAATAAATAGAATGAGTTGTGATTATTAATGGACGAAGTAAAATTTGAAAAAATTGATAAGCTCGAGTCGGACAGTACGCAACTATATGAGAAAATCATTGAGTCAATCAGTGACAAATTGGCAAAAGGTGAATATAAGATAGGCGATATTTTACCTACCGAAAGAGAGCTTGCAGCACAATTTGGTGTGAGTAGGGCTCCCGTGAGAGAAGCGCTAAAAATACTTACATTTTTAGGGGTTGTGAAAAAAGTCGGGAATAATTTAATAATAAATAGTGTTAAATTAAGTGATTTAATGTCTAAAATTTATTTTTCATTTAAGCTCGACAAGCAATCAATTATGCACCTGCTTGAAATTCGTATGGCAATAGAAATATACGCCGCAAGCAGAGCAGCGCAGCTTTGCAATAGCGATGACTTAATTAAAATGAAAAAAACCTTAGAGCTCAGCAAAGAGCATATGCAGGATAGAGAAAAAACGGCTCAGTACGCTTTAGAATTTCATGAAGCAATTATTGAAGCTTCAAAAAATGATATTCTAAAAGATATTTATGACTATTTACGGCACCTATTAGAGTTTTCTCAAAAAGCTTATCATAGTGAATCCACCCATTCAAAGCATGCACATGAATCGCATGAATCGCTATTCGAAGCGATACTCCATAAGAATCCAACAGCAGCCTCGGTGCACATGCAAAAGCATTTGGAAGTAGTACGTAAAGAATTGTATGATTTTTTCAGTAAAAACGACGACTTTTCAGATTTATTTTAACATCACTCAACCTCAATCAATGAAAAGTCAGGTCGCTTTAATAAATTTATAGGAGGCATTAGATGGTAGATTTAGCAGTAATTGGCGCCAGAGTTGTTGACCCAGAAAGTGGCACGGATGAAATTTTAAACATTGGAATACACCAAGGGAAGATACATACTGTCACACCAAATTCGATTAACGCTCAAGAATACATTGACGGTACTGGTTGTGTTGCTACTCCCGCTTTTTTGGATATCCACACACATGAAGATATTCTGCTGGGAGACGGTAAGGGGGGAGCTTTCCCAATACATACTTCCACAGCGGCGGCAAAGGGTGGAAATGCACTTATTGTAACTGGTAACTGCGGTATGAGCAATTTACCCATGGGTAGCTATTTAAAAGAATTGGAAGCGAAAAATCTTCCAACAGCATGCCTAAGCTTACTTGGAAATATTCCACTACGCACAGCGGTAGGGCTTAATCACTATGAGAATGCGGATGATAATCAGATTGCAAAAATGGTTAAAATTGCAAAGACTGCACTTTCCGAGGGTGCAATAGGGATTTCAGCAGGACTGCAATATGCGCCTGGCACATCAACAAAGGAATTTACCGAGCTGTGTAAAGTCGCAGCAGAGTATGGCAAGTTCATGGCAGTACATATGAGATACGACTATCCAGAAAAAGCGGTGGAGTCGGTTGAAGAAGTTCTATATGCGGCTAAAGAAAGCGGTTGCCCCATACAAATTTCACATCTCTGTGCAAATGTGTATGGAAAAGGCATGATTGATAGGACAAACGAGCTTATCAAAGCATCGGGCGCAGATATCACTGCCGATGTTTACCCATATAATGCATGGTCAACCACGATACAATCCGCAGTTTTTGACGATGGATTTGATTGCTTTAATTTTACCGCAAATGATTTAGAAATATTAACAGGGCCTTTGGCAGGGAAGTTTTGCAATGAAGAATTGTTTGAGGAGCTTAGAAAAGCACCACAAGATGTTTCGGTGGCATGCCA
>CAYJIJ010000021.1:5906-34088 GCA_964370185.1 uncultured Oscillospiraceae bacterium | reverse complement strand
AAGCGTAAATAGTTCTTAAACTTATAAAAGCCACATAGTATTTTACTATGTGGCTTTTGAGCTGTCAAAAAAGGCGAAAACACAAAATTGATATAATCAATTTTGCTTACTATGTCCTTAAAATCATACAAATTTCGCTTACATACAACAAGTATGCGCACTCATTTACATGATTTTGTTCCTTGTATTTCGCCCTTTTTCACATTCTCCATCCTGAATATAATTCTTTTATCAGGATGTGCCACATAGTATTTTACTATGTGGCTTTTCTCATGCCCATAAATCCGACTTTTAATTAGGCGGTATCTCTGATGATAAAATCTAAAGCGATTGCCTTTTCCGTGCTTGCTAATATAATTTTAGGAAGCACCTTTTTTATTATAACTTATACAAATTCAAAATCACATGCTGATTTTTATAAACTGCTCTCATATAGGTTTATATTCGCCACTTTTTTCATATACTTAATTGTCGGCGTAGGCGAAAAAAAGATAAATTACAAGGGTAAGCCTATTATTTATCCCTTGTTTTTAGCACTGCTAAACCCCATAATTGCTTTTTCCTCCGAGGCACTTGCATTGCGGCTCATACCCTCCTCAGTATTTGGGATCTTATATAGTTTAGTACCCATTGTTTCGGTGGGATTATCAGTAGTGCTCATAAATGAAAAAACAACCTTTACAAGGCTTATATTGATGATGGTTTCGCTGTGTGGATTAGTGGTTTTAAGCATGGGGGACACTGTGGGAAACATCGGATTATACGGACTACTCATAACTGCGCTAAATATCTTCTCAACCTCGCTTTATCGTGTATATGTAAAAAAAATATCCCCACATTTCTCAGCATATGAGCTCACACTGCTTATAAATATATATGCCAGCGTTATTTTCACCTCTATTTCGCTTTACAGGCATATAAAAAGCGGTGATATTATGCCATATTTCACTTCGGCACTTGACCCCCACTTCATTTTTCCTGCAATTTATCTCGGTATTTTAGCATCGGGTCTTGCCACATTCTTAATCAATTATACGCTGCCGCTTATGCCCATATCGCTTTCGGGAGCACTTACAAATATTTGCCCTCTAACAGCAGTTTTTATAGGGGTGTTTTCCTTAGGCGAAACATTCGGATATTTCGACTTATTAGGCTCATCCCTTATATTGATTTCAGGACTTTTAATTGGTATTTCCTATTCAAAAGGTTAAACTTTAATTCTTCTAATATATATTTTTTGAAAAGTCGGTGAAATTATGAATGGTAAAAAATTTATTAAAAACGGTCTGCTCCTCACATCCGCTTCTCTTGTAATGCAGATGATAGGCCTTTATCTGAGCATATATTTTTCCAATATAATCGGCGCACAGGGGATGGGGCTTTTTCAGCTTATTATGTCGGTCTACATGCTCG
Organism: uncultured Oscillospiraceae bacterium; assembly: GCA_964370185.1. GTDB lineage: Bacteria > Bacillota > Clostridia > Oscillospirales > Ruminococcaceae > CAYJEQ01. The sequence goes on along the minus strand of CAYJIJ010000021.1, from coordinate 32,675 downwards.
GTGTAACCGTTGGCATTGGTGGCATATCCATTGCGGTTACTCGTATTTCATCAAGGGAGCTTGAAAAAAGAAAAACTTATGCCGCTTCGCTTGCCGTCTGGCAGGGGATATTTTTATCGGTCTGTACGGCAGGGCTTACCACCATAGCGCTTTATTTTGCATCCGATTTCATCGTAAGCGAATGGATTAATGATATTCGCACACTCTATCCGCTGAAGACAATAGTTTTTTCGCTCCCTTTTGTGGCAGTATCCACCTCTGTAACTGCATTTTTTATGAGTTCACGCAAGGTGGTACTCTCCACGGTATTAATGGTAGTGGAACAGCTCTTTAGAATTGTTGTAACTTTATATGCAATGAATGTGTCGGTACCCGATACAGAAAGCTATCTGATAAGCATTGCGCTCGCTTCCCTCGCCTCCGATATTTTCTCAGCACTGATACGTCTCGCCGCTTTCATGCTACTTGTAAGCAATGGCAAAAAAGAAAACACCCCACTGCTCATATTTGAGCTTGCCTCCATATCACTTCCGATAGGCATGAGTGGGTGCATCAGGGGTTTTTTGAATATGCTGCAAAATTTCCTTGTGCCAATAGGACTTAGAAAATATGGAAGTGCCGCAGATGTGGCAATGGCGTCGTATGGGGTAATAAAGGGAATGGCGATACCCGTGGTAGTCTTTCCTGCGTCGATACTTTCTTCTTTCATCGCACTTTTAATTCCCGAAATATCGAGATTTTATGAAAATGGAAATCGCCGTGCCATTGGCAGGGCAATCATGAAATCCACTGGTCTTACAATAATTTTTTCGGTCGCACTGAGTGGGATTTTTATTACATACGGCGAAGAAATCGGTTATATAGCCTATAAAAACGAAGAAGTGGGCAAGTATATTATGCTACTTGCGCCACTCATTATATTTATGTTTTTAGATGATGTTGTAGACTGTGTGCTAAAGGGTTTAAACCAGCAGATGAAATCCCTTAAATACAATATCATAGAATCCGCTGTCCGTGTAGTAATGCTCTATTTTTTAGTACCCATACACGGCATTTATGGCTATCTCGTGGTAATATTTACAGGGAATATACTTAATTTTGCCCTGAGCTTTAATAGGCTTACACAAATTGCCGATGTGTATATCGACTTTAAAAACTGGATAGTAAAGCCAATTATAGCAATAACTATTTCCTGCGTATTCACCAAAAGCTTTATGCTTCGAGGCATTGTGCTTTATAATTACACTATCACTACTATTTGGTCTATTTTTTCAACTGCATTTATCTTTACAATCATTATTATTCTTTGGGACTGTCTTCCAAAATCAAAGGAGAATCTGTCCATTAACCACTAATTTAAACTGAATATCAAGGTATTCAGCCGCCCTTCTACAAAGTAGCATACGGGTTAGGAAAATCTCGAAATAATCCATAACCGCACAGATTGTAGTATCTATTTTAAGTGAGAGTGTGAATGTTCTAAGCTCTTTATCGAGCTCACATTTGCACTCTTCTGCTGCGTAATTTACTCTGTCATGAATATCGAATTGTGTTTTATCCTTGCCACGCACCCTGCTCCTGCGCACATCGGTTTTATCGGCTATAATAAGTGCCGCCGACACCGAGCTCAGTGGGCTTGAGGTGCCTTCGTCGTGATTGCCTATTGCAGTGATAATGGAGGCTATTTCACCTGCCGGCATACCCATGCGCTCTAAAATAGTAAATGCCATTACTGCACCGCTTTGGGCATGGTCTATTCTGTTTATCACATTGCCTATGTCATGCATATGTCCGGCAATTGCCGCAAGCTCCGCTGTTCTTGAGTCGTATCCTAAGTCGAGCAATAGCTGTGAAGCGGCATTCGCAACCTTTGTCACATGGGCAAAGGAATGCTCGGTATAGCCAAGCTTTGTAAGCATATGGTCTGCACAAATTATATAATTGTTTACATGTTCATTATTTTTTATATCCTGATATGTGATTAAAGCCATTTAAGCCCCTCCTCAATATTAATAAAGTATTTATTTTCGCACGCTTTCCTCCTGCAAAGACTGAAAGTATACAAAAATGCAGAATACTAATCGTTACATTATACGAAATAAATTAAAATTAACAGTTTTGTACTATCCATTATAGATTTTTTTGTAAAACACTGATATAATAAACCTCATTAAGTATTTTGATTTTTATATTTTGGATAAAAGTTTTTCCAAATTCACACCCACTTTATCCCCCGATTTATTGGCAGATGAAAGTGGTAATTATATTATACACTATGTTTTAAAATTTTTTAAGATGTTTTTGTAAAAAAATTATTGAGGTGGAAATATGTTTATAAGAAAACTGCTAAAGGTCTTGCTCAGCCGCTTATTTATCGTTTCCTTGCTTATATTAATTCAGCTTGCATATTTATTTTTAATCTTCACAGCTTTGAGTGAATATGCTACGGGCATATTTATGCTTTTAGAGTTTTTAGGGCTGATTTTTGTGGTAAGCATTATATCAAAAAATTTAAACCCCTCATATAAAATTGCTTGGGTTGTGACTATACTTGTCTTTCCTACATTCGGAACTATTTTCTATCTCACATGGGGACGGGGCGGTGTGCCAACTGCAAAGCTTAAAAAAATGGCGGCAAAAGAGGCGGAGATAACTTCACAACTTCCCAAAAATGAAGATGTATTTAAAAGCCTAAAATCTGAGGATGAAAATTTATTTGTACAGGCTAATTATATTAAGAGAATTGCCACCAGTCCGATTTACGAAAACACTTCTGCCGATTTCTTAAATTTAGGCGAAGTTAAATTTGAGCGCATGAAAGAAGAGCTCTCCAAGGCGGAAAAATTCATTTTTATGGAGTATTTCATCATAGAGGAAGGTGAGATGTGGGATCCAATACTTAAGATACTTACCGAGAAAGCGGCTTCAGGCGTTGAAGTTAGGGTGATGTATGACGATATGGGCTGTATACAAACACTTCCTGCTGGCTACCATCTTAAGCTCAAAAAACTTGGCATAAAAACAACGGTTTTCAATCCATTTAAACCAAGGCTTAATATGGCGGTAAACTACCGTGACCATCGAAAAATTTGTGTTATAGATGGGAATATTGGTTTTTGCGGTGGGGTAAACTTAGCGGACGAATATATAAACGCATATGAAAAGCATGGGCATTGGAAGGACACCGCAGTGGTAATTTATGGCGAAGCGGTATTTAGCCTCACTGCAATGTTTTTATCAAACTGGGATATTGAAAACAATAATCCTCCAGCCGATTACTCCTGCTATAAACCTACAAAGAGCTACCCTACAAAAGGATATGTGCAACCCTATGGCGACAGTCCACATGATATGTATAATGTGGGCGAATTTAACTATATGCAGATGATAAACCGAGCCATAGACTATATATACATCACCACCCCATATTTAATAATTGACCACGAAATGCAAACAGCGCTTATAATGGCAGCTCAGAGTGGTGTGGATGTGAGGATTTTAACCCCACATGTAGCGGATAAATGGTATGTGCATATACTCACTCGTTCGTTTTACACTCCGCTTGTAGAAAATGGTGTGAGGATATATGAGTATGAGCCTGGATTTATACATGCAAAAATGGTTGTTAGTGATGATAAAGTGGCAACAGTGGGTACTGTAAACATGGATTTTAGAAGCTTCTATCTGCATTATGAATGTGGAGTGAATTTCTATGACTCACCTGTTATCAGCACAATTAAAGACGATATAAATAACACCTTTAAGCAGTCCATCGAATTCACCCTTGCCGACTGTAAAAAGGTGAATATGCCCACCAGACTTTTGCGTTCTGTTATTAGATTATTTGCACCGATGATGTAGTATAATGCGAGCCTCCTTTTAGCTCTAATCATTTTTATTTTAGGTAATGGGCATATTGCCCGACACCTGTAATTCGAACGCATTTCTTTCATATCCCCCCTTCCTACATTGGGGATAAATATATAAAAACTATCCTACTGCTAAAGCTCCATACAGGTAGATTGCTTAAATTGTATTGACATATATTTTTTAAATTTATATAATAGTGATTAGATTTCTTATTTTAATATGTGAAGGATGTTTATATGATTAAATTTTTCATTGCCCTCGTGGCAATATTCGCAGCTGCGGTAGTTTTAAGCTTACTGTTAGAGCTTCCATTGCCGATAGTGCTTGTGCCCATTGTTATCTACATATATTTTCGTCAAAAGAAAAGGCTGCTTCTTGAAAAGAAGGCGCAGGAGGCTACGGCTAATAATGCAAACTTTATTCCTGTAAATAATGCCTCCAATTCAGATACCGATGGAGTATACCACACACCGGGTACATTTGATATCTATGATTACTCGGAGAGTGAAAATGCTGAAAATACCGATGATGACACCGACCGTGCTCCAAACATCTACGGCGACGACTTGGGTGATGATGATAGCTCGGGCGATGACTACGACTCGGGCGATGATGACTGAGATTAAGCTTTAATATTTTAGTTAAAAAGATTTATTATAATTGCCGTTTTCACTGATTTTATCTTTGAAGACGGCAATTTTTAATTCTCTAAAATGAAGTTTTACCCTTTTTAGAAAGTTTTCCACTTGAAAGCTGTGGAAAACTCTGTGGAAACTGTTGAAAGTGTAATATAATTTTCGACAATTACTATTAGTAATCGACTTTTCAACTTTTTAGAATTAAAAATTATGTAAAAACTGTTTAATGTTTAAAAATATTTGCTCTACTATATATATTTTTGCTATTTTCTGTTATAATTTAATAAAAATAGAAATAATTAATTTCGAGGTGATGCAAATGAAGGTAAAAGAAAGTGTACTGAAAATATTGACTGAAAATATGGGTACCTCCATCTCGGGTGAACGGATTGCGTTGCAATTAGGCGTTTCACGCACTGCAGTGTGGAAAGCAGTCCATTCGCTGAAATCACAGGGCTATGTAATAGATAATAAACACGGCACGGGATACACACTCTCTCCATTTGCCGATAAGATGTGGCATGAGGCAATATATGCAAACCTTGGGACAACCACCCCCTTGGATATCCGTGTTTTAAAAGAAGTGGACTCAACAAATAATTACCTCAAAATGCTCGCAGTGGAAAATTTACCCGAGGGTGTAATAATTTTAGCGGAAAATCAAACTTCGGGGCGTGGAAGACTTGGGCGAAAATTTCACACACCACAGGGCAAGGGAATATATATGAGCATACTGCTCCGCCCTGCTGCTGATTATCCAGTTAATACCATTACAGCACTTGCGGCTGTGGCTGTGAGCAAAACCTTACTCGAAGAAACTGGAATACCCTCTAAAATTAAATGGGTTAATGATATATATATGGATAATAAAAAGGTCTGTGGCATACTTACTGAAGCTGGATTTACTGCTGAGAGCGGTGTGGTGGACTGGGCGATAGTGGGGATTGGGATAAATGTTTCCACCACTGCTGAGGACATGCCTTCCGAGCTTGAAAATGTGTTTACCTCGGTGCTTGAAGAGGGATTTTCGATAGAGAGAAACTACCTTGCGGCAAGAATTATCACTCAATTTTTCGATTTATATCAATACTACTCCACCGAACAAATTATAGCCATTTATAAGAAAAATCAGCTTGTGATGGGCAAAAATCTCACCGTGACAAATGAAAAAACAAGCTATCCCGCCAAAGCTGTGGATATGGATTCACTCGGCCATCTAATAGTGGAAAATGAAGATGGTGAACGCATTACGCTTATTTCTGGTGAAGTTTCGGTTAGGGACTGGGATTAAAATTAAACATAATTTTTATATAAACTTCTCCCCATCGTCTATGGCGATGGGGAGAAGTTTTGTTTATTATTAGAAGATTAGAATTAGAAAATGTATCCACTAATTTAAGTGCAAATTGAGTTATTTCACAAAGTTTGGCTTGCATCTATATTCCTGTTTTATCAAAAAAACACTTTAAAGAATTTTTTAAAGGCATCGCCGTAGCTCATAAAATATGCTACTACGCTCTCTTAATAATCACAAAAACAGTGAGTAGTTTTTTCTACTCACTGTTTTTTTATTTAAATCAAAAGTTTATAAAGCATTATGTAGCGGATTATTTCATAAAGCCTTGCGATATTAGCAAACGGATTAAATTAGATTGTACCCAAAGCTTGCTTTTATGCCATCAATTTGATATTAAATCCAAAACACTTTTTAGCCACTTCTGCTGATTATCCACTGTGTAAATACAACTTTCTCCGTCAAAGCGAATTTCTAAATTTCCGTAGAAGTTTGAGATATGAAGTATGTCGCCACTTATGCTGCTTCCGTCAGACAAAACCTCCTTATAAGTGTGCAGTGTAATCCCCCAATGAAAATCGCCATCTCTTACTCTGTGGGATTTATTTCCCTGTGGCAGTAAATTTGTAAGGGATTTGCTAAAATTTTGCTCACCTAACAGCTTTAAAAGCTCTGCTAATTCTTCCCCCTCAAGCTCTACTTCTTCATCTTCCACCATCGGGGCAATATTATAATATGCTCTTGCTGAGGTGTAATTTGTGATGTCCATCCCACCACTTATCTCCGAGATAGTTATGGACTTAGTGTAATTCACCGCAAAAATTAGGCAAATTATAGCTATGAGGAGTATAATTTTATGTTTGGTTTTCATACTCATCTCCCCTTTCTGCACTTTAGCAAACTATCATGAAATTTATTTATATGGGCAATAGCATCTGATTTTTACTACACAATATTTTTTTCCACTAAGAAATTTGTAAGCTCTACATTTTCACGAATAACTTTATTTGCTCTGACCACCATATACCCACGCTTCTCAAAAAAAGGTATGGCGGTAATGGAGGCATGTGTAGTTATAGTGGTTATTCCTTGAAGTTTGGCTGTATTTTCAAGCACTGCCACAATCGCTGTTGCAATGCCTTTGCCCTGATAGTCTTTGTGAGTATACAGCATATTAAGGTAGCCATCATTCTTTATCTCACCAAAGCCCACTACTGTGCCGTCCTGCTCTGCAATTAATGTATGGTTCTCTAAAAAAGATATATCCCACGCCGATAAGTCCACTTTTCCGCTCGCCCATACATTTAGTTGCATTTGGGTATAATCTTTTATGGCGACAGCATGTACTGTATCATAAAAGAGTTTAGCTAACTCAGCACAATCGGCAGAATTATAAGCCCTTATTTTCATTAAATCCCACCCCATAAAAGACTTTACTTCTTCACAAGCATTACCACGCAGTGTACCGCCACTCCCTCTTCACTGCCTGTAAATCCAAGCCCCTCTTCGGTGGTGGCTTTTATATTTATCTCGTCAAGGCGAGCCCTCATTATAAGCGAGAGATTAGCTTTCATTTCCTCTATATGCGGTGCTATTTTGGGTTTTTGCGCTATTATCGTAATGTCGATATTATTAAGGGAGTATCCCCTCTCTTTCGCCATATCCCAAACATTTTTAAAAAGCTCCATGCTATTAATTCCCTTATACCTCATATCGGTATCGGGGAAGTGCTTACCTATATCGCCTAAAGCCATTGCACCAAGCAGTGCATCCATAACTGCATGAAGAAGTACATCACCGTCGGAATGTGCCACAAAACCCTTTGTGTGCTCTATTTTCACACCGCCCAGTGTAAAGGCGAGCCCTTTTTTTAGTTTGTGCACATCATATCCATGCCCTATTCTAAACATTTTACATTTCCCTTTCTTTGCTATATAAATAATCCGCAGAATTATTTATACCCCTCGCAGGGGCGATTTAGATTATGCATAATCCTTGGGCACGGCAAGACATGCCCCCACAATTTTAATTCGTTTCGCCATCGGCGAAACTCCATAACTTTTCACTTTTCATTTTCCACTCAAAAAATCTCCGCTCTTTTGCTTATAAAAATTGCTACATTCTTTTTCACGGCTTCGCCTTTGTATTTATGGTGCGTTGCCCCATACCCCATAATTTTTTGAAAAAAATTAAGTAAAACTTTATTTTTCGGCATTTTGTTCGCTTCGCTTAATACAAATAATCCTCTTTTGCTAACTAATATTTTTTATATAATCATACTAAGAAGTGCCTCTGCTATCACTAAATCCTCGGGGGTGGTAATCTTAATATTAAAATAATCCCCCTCCGAGAGATATACATTATGCCCCACCGCTTCTATTAGCTGGCAGTCGTCGGTGTATTCTTCTCCTTTTTCCGCCGCTTGCTCTGCCGCTGTGCGGTAGAGATTGGAGGCAAAAATTTGTGGGGTTTGTATTTGGTATAGACTGCTTCTGTCGGGAGTTGCTTTTACAAAATTTGCACTGCCTACTTTTATGGTATCTTTCACCTTTACCGCTGCAGTCGTTGCGCTAAAAGCTATGGCGTCGCTTATGGCGGTGTCTATCACCTTTTGCGAAACAAGTGGTCTTGCGCCGTCGTGTATGCAGTAGTAATCGGTGTCGGGCGAGGTTTCTGCTATACCACCCAGCACTGATTTCTGCCTGCTATCCCCACCTTTTACCACGCTTTTTAGCTTTGTGATGTCATACATCTGTGCAAACCTTGTAAAAGGGAGTATATTCTCACTTTTGGTGACAAGCACAATTTCGGATATATTTTCATTTTGCTCAAAGGCGAGCATACTGTGCACAATCACAGGTATCCCCATAATCTCTTCGCTCTGCTTATCAATATCACCCATACGGCTTGATTTCCCTGCCGCCACTATTACTGCGGACACCTTTTTCTTTTCAGTAGAGTTTTTATTAAAAAGCCCCAAAAAATCCCTCCTTGGCAGTAAAAGGTATTTCGCTCACTGCAGTGAGCGATTTATGGCGTTGCCCTAACAACCCACGATTTTTTAGTAAAAAATCGATTAAAACTATTAATTTATGGCGAAGTATGCCCCTACAATTCTAATTCCTAAAACAATGTCACCTGACTGCTGTCGGGTATGTCTTTTAATGTGCCTATTGTTTTTAGCGTTTCTATCACAGTTTTTGAAACCTTCGCCCTTGCAATAATGTCGTCACAGGAGATGAATTCGCCTTTTTTCGCCTCAGCATAGAGCGAGTCCGCCGCCTTGCCACCAACTCCTGCTACCGAGGAGAATGGCAGGCGGATTTTTCCATCTTCGCATTTATAAATATTTGCATGGGATTTATACATATCAACTGGCAGAAGCTCCACACCTCTCACAAGCATTTCCTTTGTTATCTGAAGTGTGCCAAGCTCGCCATTTTCCTTTGCAGTACGAGTATTGCCCTTGGCTGATAGCTCGGCAATTTTTGCATCAACTGCTGAAACTCCTTTTATTGCCGTGAGTGCGTCAAAATCTTCACCACGCACAGTAAATAGCGTTGCGTAAAACTCTTTTGGATAGTATATCTTAAACCAGCCAAGCCTAATAGCCGCTATTACATAGGCGGCGGCATGGGCTTTTGGGAACATGTATTTTATCTTTTTACAGCTCTCAACATACCAGTCCTCAACCTTATTCTTTTTAAGCGCTTCATAGTGCTCATCGGTTAAAAGTGCGGCGGCATTACCTTTTCTGGTAATCTCCATTATTTTAAATGCCATTCCAGGCTCTAAACCCTTGTATATGAGGGTGGTCATAATGCTATCCCTCGTGCCTATTACTTCGCTGATGGTGCAGGTGCCATTTTGTATTAAGTCCCTCGCATTTCCAAGCCATACATCGGTGCCGTGTGAAAGCCCCGAAATTTGAAGTAGGTCTGAAAAGCATTTTGGCTTTGCTTCTATTAGCATCTGCCTTACAAATGATGTGCCCATCTCTGGGAGTGCAAGGCTTCCAGTGTTACACCCTATCTCTTCCGCTGTAACTCCGAGCTCATTCGGGGAGGTGAATAGACTTATTACCTTGGGGTCGCTCATGTCCACATCCCTTATTTTGATATTTGTCATATCTTCTAAGTATTTGTACATGGTGGGAACATCGTGCCCAAGTATATCAAGCTTTAGTATAGTGTCATGCAGTGAGTGGAAGTCGAAATGGGTGGTGGTGATGTCCGAGCTATCGTCATCCGCTGGGCGTTGCACCGGTGTGAAATCGTAGACATCAAAGTCCCTCGGCACTACAACCATCCCCCCGGGGTGCTGTCCCGTGGTGCGCTTTACCCCTGTACAGCCGACGGTCAGTCTGTTTTCCTCCGCCCTTGGCACTATCTGCCCTTTGCCCTCGAGGTATTTTTTCACAAAACCATATGCAGTTTTATCCGCTACTGTGGAAATCGTCCCTGCTTTAAATACATGTGTTGAGCCAAAGAGCTCTTCGGTGTATTTATGTGCATTTGCCTGATACTCTCCCGAGAAATTAAGGTCGATATCAGGGGCTTTATCCCCATTAAATCCAAGGAAGGTTTCAAATGGGATGTCGTGCCCTTCCCTTATGTATACTGTATCACAATCGGGGCAATTTTTTGCAGGAAGATCGTACCCCGAGCCAACACTACCATCAAGTATAAATTCGCTCTTTTTGCATTTGGGGCAAACATAATGCGGTGGCAGTGGGTTAACTTCGGATATCCCTGCCATGGTCGCAACAAACGACGAGCCAACGGACCCCCTCGAGCCCACCAAATAGCCATCCTCTTCGCTCTTCCAAACAAGTTTTTGCGATATTATGTATAGCACCGCAAAGCCGTGCTTTATTATTGAGCCAAGCTCTCTTTCAAGCCTTGCTTCAACTGTTTCTGGGAGTGGGTCGCCATATATTTCTTTTGCTTTTCCCCTTGTGATGTTTTGCAAATCTTCGTCCGCACCATCAATTTTAGGTGTGTATGTGCCCTTTGGTATTGGGCGCACTTCCTCTATCATGTCCGCTATTAAATTGGTGTTTTCCACCACCACTTCATAGGCTTTTTCTTCGCCTAAATAGGAAAAGTCCTTTAGCATCTCAGCAGTGGTTTTAAGGTATAGTGGAGCTTGGTCGGCGGCGTCTTTAAAGCCCTGACCCGTCATTAGGATTTCCCTGTATTTGCCCTCTTCTTTGGTTGCAAAATGCACATCCCCCGTGGCTACTACGGGCTTATTTAGCCTTTCACCGAGGCGGACTATACTGCGGTTGTAGTCCTCTAAGTCCTTTACAGAATTCAGCCTGCCCTCACGCACTAAAAACATATTATTGGCAGTGGGTTGTATCTCTAAATAGTCGTAAAAATTTGCAATCTGCACTAAATCATTCCACTGCTTGCCATCGAGTATTGCACGATAAAGCTCGCCTGCTTCGCAAGCACTACCAATTATAAGCCCCTCCCTATGTTTTTCAATCATGCTCTTTGGTATTCTCGGACGCTTATAATAGTAATCTATATGGGACATTGATATCAGTTTATACAGGTTTTTTAGTCCTTCTTTATTTTTTACCAGTAAAATTATGTGATAGGAGGCAAGTTTCTTTAAATCCCCCCCCGCAAGCCCTGAATTTATCCCTCTTACATCGTTTATCCCAATGTCCTCTTTGAGGGTTTCCATCATCAGCTTGAATATCTCTGCGAGTATCTTTGCGTCGTCACTTGCTCTGTGGTGGTTAAAAGGTGGCAGTTTTAGATATGTCGCCACTGTGTTTAGCTTGTGGTTTTTTATATCCTTATAGAGTGAGCGTGCTATCTGCACCGTGTCTATCGCTGTAAAGGCATAGGGCATTTTACACCTATTTGCACTCTGCTTTAAAAAGCCTGTGTCAAAAGGTGCGTTATGTGCCACGAGTATAGCTTTTTCACTTCCGCAAAACTCATAAAACGCCTTCATTGCCTCGGCTTCACTCGGCGCATCCTTTACCATGGCATCGGTAATGCCTGTAATCTCGGTAATTTTTGCAGGGATTGCCTTTTCGGGGTTTACAAATGTATTAAAGACATCCACAACTTCGCCATTTTTAACCTTCACCGCACCGATTTCCGTCATTCTTTCAGTCGCGGCGGAAAGCCCCGTGGTTTCAAGGTCGAACACTATGAATTCTTCTGAAAAATCGCAGTTTCCATCTCCCTCAACCGCCTTTATGAGGTCGTTTATCAGATAGCCTTCAACGCCGTATATTATCTTAAACCCATTGCCAATCTGCTCGGCAGTTGCCATTGCTTCAGGGAATGCCTGTGCCACGCCGTGGTCGGTTATTGCACAGGCGGTATGCCCCCAGTTTGCAACTGTTTTTATCAGTGTGGAAGCAGGAGTAAGCCCATCCATTGAGGACATATTTGTGTGCATATGTAGTTCAACACGCTTTTTCTCGGCTGTATCTTTTTTCTTTAGCTTTTTTACCGTGGCAATGTCGTTTGCCATCAGTATATTTTCCCTGTCGTACCTATCGTATTGTATCTCGCCACGGACTATTATGGTATCTCCCACATCAAGCCCTGAGAGCATTTCTTTTTTGTTTTTATCTGCAAAGATTTTCATCGTCACCGAACTCGTGAGATCGGTAAAGTCAAAGGTGAAAATCGTCTTTTTGCCGTCCATTATCTCACGGCTATCCTTGCGGAACACTTCTCCCCAAAGCACTATTTTGCCCGACTCAGAATTTACGCCATGCATTGGGATGGGTGTTTCTTTTATGTCCTTGCCCACTATTAGCATTGCACTGCTTTTATCAAATGGCAGATGCGATGTGTCGAAATTTAGGCTCAGCGCCTTGGGTTGTGGTGCGCCTTTGTTATCGGTTGTTTCAGGTGGTCTTTCGATTATTTGTGGCTTTGGCAGCGCTTTTATTGCCTCTTCTATCTGCTCTTTGTAGAGCGGGGTGTTTTCGTCTATGCTTCGCAGTCCGTCAAACTCCACATTTAGCTTTAAATCGTAGTTATTAAAAATTATTTTGGAAATGGCAGTCCTTATATTTTGCTTATCGAGTATTTCCTCGCCACCGTGGGAAAGGGTAATTATGAAGTTGTCCGCTTCGAGTCTGGCGGATGCCCTATCGAAAAAGCCATTAACCATATAGCCTTTTTCTTTTAGCATATGGGTAATGCCAAGCAGAGCCGAGGCAGTAAACTGCTCAGCTTTATATTTTGTATTTACCTTTACCGATGTGAGGGAAAGCGACGCCGCAAACTCTTTCTCAAAGCGTGAAATATTTACCCTGTCGAGCTCCTGAGCTGGGGCAACTATTAGCTCCATTATTCTGCTTTCCTTTGCCACCGAAGCTTTAGTCACTATCGCTTCGCCCAAATCGGCGTATTTTTTAAAATCTATGTATTTGCCAAACAATACTTTAAGCCTATTACCCAAGCTATTTAACCATCCTTTATCCGCTCTATTTTGTAATAATCAAGGCTAATAATACTAATAGTTATTTGTGCTTTGATTATTTCTACATTCTCTTTTAAAATTCGTTTATCAGCTCTATAAGCCTTTCAAGCAGCTTATCCTCGGCTACTTTTTCCACTATTTCGCCTTTTTTAAATATAAGCCCCTCGCCATTTCCGCCAGCTATGCCTATATCTGCTTCTTTGGCTTCTCCAGGGCCGTTCACCACACATCCCATCACTGCAATTGTGAGGTTTTTATCCATTCCCTCCACCGCTTTTTCCACTTCGTTTGCAAGCTCTATCAGTGAAATTTTTGTGCGTCCGCAGGTGGGGCAGGATATTATATTAATTCCGCTTCCACCCCTGCCCGATGCTTTTATAATATCCCTTGCTGGAGCTATTTCCTTTGTTGGGTCTGCAGTGAGTGACACCCTTATGGTGTCCCCTATTCCCTCGGTGAGCAGTGCGCCTATTCCTATTGCGGATTTAATTATCCCCATTCTCTCAGTACCTGCTTCAGTCACCCCTAAATGCAGTGGGTAGGAAAACTCTTTTGCCGCAAGCCTGTATGCCGAGAGCATTGTATGTAAATTTGAGCTTTTAAGAGAGAGCACTATATCGGTAAAATCTTCTGCTTCGAGTAGAGCTATATGGTGCTTGGCACTTTCCACCATAGCTTCGGCGGTCGGTGTTTTATACTTTTTAAGCAGATGCTTTTCAAGCGAGCCACCATTTACCCCAATTCGTATCGGGATTTTTTTATCCTTGCAGGCTTCTACCACCGCACGCACTCTGTCCGCTCCGCCTATGTTGCCGGGGTTAATTCTGATTTTATCCACCCCTGCCTCCACTGCTGCTAAGGCAATTTTATAGTCGAAATGCACATCGGCAACTATCGGCATATCAACAGCGGATTTAAGCTCTTTTATAAGCACAGCCGACTCCGCCGTAGGAAGTGCTACACGCACAATGTCGCACCCTGCTTTTTCGAGTGCTATCGCCTGCTCTATATTGCCATTTATATCTTCGCTCGGGCATGAGAGCATCGACTGAACCAAAACTGGGTAACCCCCTCCTAAGAAGAGGTTACCCACCTTTACTATTTTCGTTTTATTTAAGCTATTCACCCGAAAAGCCCCCCAACTATCCGCATAATGTCGTTAAAGGTAGCGGCTATCATGACTGCAAAGAGCAGTAGTATTCCTGCTGTGTGTATATATCCCTCATACTGGGGTTTTACTGCCTTGCCCGTTATAATTTCAATGAAGATAAATACCAGTCTTCCTCCGTCGAGTGCTGGGAATGGTAGCAGATTAAACACACCTAAGTTTATCGTAATAAATGCAACCATCATAATTAGTGAATCAAGCCCCATTGAGGACGCTTCACCAATCGCCGAGGCAACGCCTACTGGCCCTGAGAGCTGATTAAATCCAAACCTGCCCGTGATAAGGTCTAAGAGTGATACCCAAACTTGTTTTGCGATGGTGACAGTCCAGTTAAACGCATAGGTGATTACACCCATTGGAGAGAGCTCTTCGCTGTACACCCTAAAGTCGATACTAATGGTGCTCACACCCTCCGCTATTTCCACCATTTCAAAGGGAATAGCGTTATAGCTTATCTTTTCTCCCTCACGCATTACTTCGATATCCACAAGTCCATCCCTATCACGCATGAATTCAAATGTAATGTCGTTTGGAGTGCGCACTCTGTTTCCATTAACCGATACTATCTCGTCATTTTGCGCAAGATATGCGCTACTATTTCCACCATCTCTAAAGTCGGCTATTGTGGTAGTGCCCACCGAGCCATCCATAAGCACGAGTGAAACCATTAAAAAATAGCCCAAAATAAGGTTCATCACTGCACCTGCAACTATGATTATAAAGCGTTTCCACGCCTTTTTCTTGGTGAAGGAATCCTCGTGAGCGCTGTCCTCGTCCTCTCCCTCCATCGAAACAAATCCACCTATCGGGAAGAGCCTGAGTGCATATCTTGTATCACCTTTGGTTTTGCTAAATACTATCGGCCCCATGCCGAGTGCGAATTCATTAACCTTTACACCCGCCCATTTTGCTGCCACAAAATGTCCGAGCTCATGGATAAATATTAGAAGTCCGAAAACTAAAACTGCTAAGATTATTGTTGTTATAGTACTGATGTTAATTCCCCCATGCTGTTTATTTTATGTTTAAAAATTCTCTTGTTTTTTCCCTTACTTCTGTATCAAGGTCTAAAACATCCTGTAAATTGTAGCTTTCCCCCGATAGATAGGGCATATTCATAATATTCTCTACGGCTTTTCCAATATGATTAAAAGAAATTTTTTCTTCTAAAAAATATTTTACCGCTTCTTCGTTGGCGCTGTTTACCGCACATGGATATAGTCCCCCGAGCTTTGCCGCAGTAATGGCTGTTTTTAGGCAGATGAATGTTTCTGCGTCAGGTTTGTGAAAGGTAAGTGCGCCTATATCTGTAAGTGAAAGTTTTTTCACATTGCTTTCATGTCTCTCTGGGTATGTGAGGGCGTACTGAATGGGTATCTTCATGTCGGGATGTCCGAGCTGTGCTATTACCGACCCATCTTTAAACTCCACCGCCGAATGTATTATGCTTTCTCGGTGCACGACTATTTCAATGTCCTTTGGTTGCACATCGAAAAGCCACATAGCCTCGATAAATTCAAGCCCTTTATTCATTAGCGTTGCACTATCCACAGTGATTTTTGCACCCATGCTCCAATTTGGATGGGCGAGTGCTGATTTAAGGTTTACACGCTCAAGCTCTTCGTAATTTTTGCCGAAAAACGGCCCGCCAGAGGCTGTGAGTATCAGCTTTGAGGGTGGGTTTAGTTTGTCCTGCATGCACTGAAATATTGCACTGTGCTCACTGTCCACCGGGAGAATTTTCACCCCCATGTCGGACGCCGAGCCCATTACAAGCCTACCTGCTGCCACAAGGGTCTCTTTGTTTGCGAGTGCGATGTCGTTTGAAGCAGAAATGGCTATAAGTGTGGGCATAAGTCCTGCCATACCCACCACCGAATTTAGCAGTACATCACAGGGCATGGCGGATATTTCGCATATACCCTCCATTGCTGATAGCACTTTAATGTCGGTGTCCGCAAGCTTTATCTTTAGAGTTTGAGCCGCATTTTTATCCTCGAGTGCCACAAAACGAGGGCTAAATTCCCTCGCTTGCTTTTCTATTAAATCGGTACTGCTTTTAGCGGTAAGCGCTAAAACTTCATACCCTAAGTTTTTGCATACTTCTAAGCTTTGGACTCCTATCGAGCCCGTGCTTCCGAGTATCGTTACTGTTTTTTTCATCTTTATTCCCTTATATTAAAAGCCTTTTGCTATGATACTTTCGGTATAGAATAGTAAAAGCGAAGTAGGAAAATCATGCAAATGAGAGTGGCATAGCATTGTTTATAGCTGAAATTTCAATTTGCACTTCCGCAATTTTCCGCCTTTATTAATTATCCTACTACGGTTATGAATGGTGAATATGTTGTCACAATCAGCACCATTGGTATTACCATCAGTACTGAATCAAATCTGTCGAGCGCTCCACCGTGTCCCGGCATAATATTGCCGAAATCCTTTATTTTGTATTGCCTTTTAATTGCAGAAGCAGTTAAGTCGCCAAGTGTTCCGAGCACTGAAAGAAGTGGTGCAAAGAGCACTATCGCTATATAGTTAATTTCCACTGCCACTTCTGGCATTACCGCCACATATCCATATGTAAGCGCTGGAAGGAGTATCATACTTGTTATTAAGCCACCCACCAAGCCTTCTACTGTTTTTTTCGGACTAATTTCAGGGCATAGCTTGTGCTTACCCATGGTTACGCCTACAAAATATGCGCCTGTGTCCGAGCCCCATGCCGCCGCCATCGCTATGCAGGTGTAATAAAGTCCTAAATAACTGCCGAGAGCATCCCTTAACAGCACTAAGCATGTGAGTGTTAAAGGTATGAATATAGCAGTTAATATGCAGACTGCAAGCTCTTCCGTCTTCACAGTTTTATGCTTGAGTATTAGCATTAGGCATAGCCCCAAGACATATGCAAAAAGCACAATCGGCATCACAAATTTCACCCATGACAGCGAAATGAGCGGAAGATACACTGCTACCGCCATACTGCTGTACAGCAAGTATTTGTGTTTATTATATCCTGTTGCAGAGAGCATTTCATAGACAGCTATCGCCGCTACAATGCTCGCTCCTATGTTTAGCATTACTGTGTGGTAGAGTGAAAATACTGCAAATAGCAGTGCTAAGCCCACCACCGATGATATTACTCTAATTTTCAAGGGCATTATCCCCCATATCTTCTATTTCTTGATGCATATATCTCCACCGCTTCATCGAGATCTTTTTCGGTGAAGTCCGGCCAGAGCACATCCATAAATATCAGCTCGCTATAAGCATTTTGCCATAGCAAGAAATTTGAAATGCGATTTTCTCCACCCGGACGAATTATTATATCGGGGTCGGGCTGAGTGCTTGTGTATATATAATCTGAAAAAACATCTTCATTTATCTCTTCGGGCTCCATTTTCCCTGATTTTACATCTTCAGCAATTTTCTTTACAGCGGAAACTATCTCTGCCCTACCGCCATAATTTAGTGCTATATTCACTGTAAATTTATCAAAGTTTTCGGTTTTGCTTTCTGCCTGCTCCATCAGCTCTAAAAGCTCGGCTGGCATATTCTCCCTACTGCCGATAAATTTAAGTTTCGCACCCTCTTCACTGCTTTTGAGCACATCCTTAAGATACTGCTTTAAGAGATTCATAATACTGTCCACTTCGGATTTTGGTCGCTTCCAATTCTCTGTTGAAAAAGCGTAGACAGTTAAATACTTTACACCTATTTTCATACAGTGCTTAGCGATATCCCCAAATACCTTAGTGCCTTTTTTATGCCCTGCAGTCCTTGGCAGTCCCTTAGCCTTTGCCCATCTGCCATTCCCATCCATTATTATGGCAATATGGGTGGGGATATTTTTTTTAAGTTCTTCGGACATCACAGCACCTCATCTCCTATGCAAATCTATCTTTTTATATTAACATTATAAGGATAATACAAAAAATTAATGCTAATTATATACACCAATATATGTGATAAAAGCCTATCGAATACTTTCGATGGGCTTTTACCTATTATAAGTACAACTTTTAAAAAGCCGATTAATTAAAGGCTTTTATATTTCCATGATTTCTTTTTCTTTAGCCTGAGCCATTTTATCTATTTCTTTGCAGTATTTATCAGTTAAGTCCTGAACTTCTTTTTCGAGTGCCTTTAAATCGTCCTCGGTAACTTCATTTGCTTTTTTAGATTGCTTGAATTTTTCGTTTGCATCCCTTCTGATAGAACGGATAGCAACCTTTGACTCCTCGGCTGTTTTGTGAATTCCCTTGCTTATTTCTTTTCTGCGCTCTTCTGTGAGCTGTGGGAATGCAATTCTGATTGCCTGACCATCGTTGTTTGGATTAATTCCAATATCCGATGTTTGTATAGCTTTTTCTATTGCGCCAAGTGTTGATTTATCCCATGGTTGGATTAAAAGTATCCTCGCCTCAGCAACGGATATTGCCGCCATCTGTGCTATTGGTGTGGGTGTGCCATAGTAATCCACAGTTACTTTATTTAGCACCGCTGGATTTGCTCTGCCCGCTCTTATAGCTGCATATTCGCCTGCAAGCACATCAAGAGTTTTGTTCATTTTAGCATCATAAGGTTTAACCATTTCATTCATTATAAAACACCATCCTCAAAATAATTATATTAGTTAACTTAATTTAAAAAACTATTTACATATCCCTTTTAGAGACAAAAACTGCTATTACCACTGCTAAAGCGGCTACAATTAGCCCCCCAGCTATCATCATCACCATACTCATACTACCACCTGTAACAAAAACCGCAGTAGGGCCATGCGCTCCACCGATCACACCGATACTCGCCGATTCTTCAGCCTTGCATCCGCTTAAAACAATGGAAAGCGCCCCTAAAGTAGCTATGATTTTTTTCATTTATTTACTCTCCGTGTTGCATAGTAAAAGAGATTATATGTAGTAAACAAAAAATTATTCTTCGTTTACCACTGTGCCTATATTCTCTCCTTTAACCACTCTTACGATATTGTTTGGATCTTCAATACTAAATACAATTACAGGTATGTGATTGTCCTTACACATCGAAGCTGCCGTGCTGTCCATTACTTCAAGCTCTTTATTTAGCACCTCGGTAAAGGTGAGTGCATCGTATTTTACTGCACTTTGGTTCTTTTTGGGGTCGCTGTCATATACTCCGTCAACCATTGTGGCTTTTAGGATTACATCTGCATCTATCTCCGCCGCTCTGAGTGAAGCCGCTGTGTCGGTCGAGAAAAACGGATTTCCCGTGCCGCACCCAAAGATAACCACTCTGCCTTTTTCAAGGTGTCGCACTGCCTTGTTTCTTATATATGGCTCCGCCATTGCCTGCATGGCAATCGCTGTTTGCACTCTAACGTCTACACCCTGTGCCTCAAGTGCATCGGCGAGTGCAAGTGAATTTATCACAGTTGCGAGCATTCCCATGTGATCGGCTCTTGTCCTGTCCATTTTGCCGCTTGTTCTGCCCCTCCAGAAGTTACCTCCGCCTACAACTACCGAAACCTGCACTCCCATTTCTGTGAGCGTTTTAATGCTGTTGCATATTTCGAAAACAGTGTCGTAGTCAAGCCCCATCTTTGCATTTCCTGCAAGCGATTCTCCGCTGAGTTTTAGGAGTATTCTCTCATATTTTGCACTCATAAAAGCTTTTTCCTCCTCTTTATATCTAATTGCTATTTTTCTTAGGGTGACTTCCCTAAAGCGAACACACTCGTAATGTGTAAATTTAGCTAAACACTATGCATATCGCACACAATAGCGTCTGCACACGCTTAAAGAATACGCAAATCTAAAAAAATTTACACATGGAGAGTTCGCAGAATTTTTTATACCGCCAAAAGCACCATAGCAAGGAAGACTGCCGCAGTAATGCTCTCGCCTTACAAGGTGGGATAACGCAGGTATGGGGCTTTTGGGTAAATAAAAAACGGTTCGTTTTAGGGAAGCCACCCTATTTATTCTTATCCTTTTTATTTTACAATATGAAACTCTTTCTGTAAAGAGGAATTATATAAATAATCTCTAATGCAGATTATTTATAAGTGAATAGTTAAAAGTGCATAATGAAAAGTGATGGAGTGGCTTTGCCACATTATTTTTAAATTATAAATCAAAGGTTTTCCGCCATAACTTTTCACTATTTTACTCACAGGGGGTGATTATATTGCCCCTGCTCTCGTCACTATCGTGACAAGCGTAAATGGCAAATTTATACATTCCCTAAAATCTTCTTACCATACAGATGTTTCGTTCACTAAGGCGATTTCTAAAAGCTCTTACTACTCAGTAATTACCTCATCATCCCCGTAGTCATGTTCTTCAGGCTCGTAATCGTCGTTCTCGTCACCCTCTTCGGTTGCATCGCCAGATTCATTTTCTTCTTCATCGTCGAATGTATGGTCACCATTGCATGGCTGTGGCATATTGCTCTTTTTATACCATCCCACCGATGTACTGTCGCATGCATCCGTGGCAAGATTTCCTGTTATCGTGCAAAATGTTGCCTGTGTGGCATTTACGCTTGTTTCAAAGTCTGCATACTCAAGGTCTGCGTGAATTGGTGCCATTATATTTTTCCAAATTATCGGCGGTGGGTATGCAGCATAGTTTATGGTTTGTTGCACATCATATCCAAGCCAAACTGCTCCAACATAATAAGGTGTCATCCCTATAAACCACTGATCGTGGTCATCGCTCGATGTACCTGTTTTGCCCGCTGTTGTCATATTGGGAAGAGCTGCTGCTCTACCAGTACCGAGCGGCCCACCAGTTACTCGTTGTAAAAGCTCATTCATAACGGTGGCAGTTTCGGTGCTTATCACCCTTACAGGGGTGGTGTCCGTCTCAAGTACAATGTTTCCATCGCTGTCCTCAACTCTGGTGTAAGCATATGGCTCTGTATATGTCCCACCATTAGCAAATATCTGATATGCGCCTACCATTTCGAGCACTGTTACCCCATGGGTAAGTCCTCCAAGCGCCATACCCGATAGATTTATATCGGTGAAAGTTTGATTGCCAATTTCGGTTTCTTCAACTAAATTATCCATACCGAGCTTGTATTTTAGGAAATTGTAGCTGTACTCGGGAGTTAGCATACTTACAAGTTTTACCGGTATTGTATTGGTGGAACGCTGTATTGCCTCATCCACCGTAACTCTACCAAGATAGGTGTGGTAGTAGTTTATCGGCCATTCGGTTTCCACTCCGTTTGTTTCGAGTATAATTGGTGAGTCTTCTATTACGCTCGACCAGTTTATAAGGTTTGTTTCAATAGCTGGTGCATATGAGGCTATTGGCTTTATTGTTGAGCCTGGATGCCTAAGTGCCATTGTGGCACGGTTAAACTGCCTTGCCCCATCCTTTTCCCTATTTGAGCCTGCAAGTGCTACAATTTTGCCATCTGGCTCCATTAGTACAAATGCACCCTCGGGATACTCCGCATTGTATATTGCAGGGAAGTTTTCCATATTTGTAAACGCTTCATCAAGGTACTCCTGAAGCTGTGTATCCATTGTGGTGTATATCCTATAACCACTGCTGAGAAGCTGGCTTTCAGCATAATCGTAGGTATAATTATACTCCTCCATCAAGTCGGCAATTACTTCCTCCATTACATGGTCGATAAACCAGTTTTGGATGGTTTCAATTCTCTCGATATTTTCAAGGCTCTTAAACTCAAGCTCTTCTTCAAGTGCCGCTTCGTATTCCTCCGTGGTAATGAGACCCTGCTCGTGCATTTCATACATTACAGTTTCACGGCGCATTTCATTGTTTTCAGGGTATACAAACGGATTCCATTTGCTTGGGTTTTGTGTTATCGAAATAATAGCAGCCGCTTCGGCAATGCTAACCTCGGAGGCTGATTTACCAAAGTAAAGGTTTGCCGCCGCTTCCACTCCATTTGTATTATTCCCAAGGGCAATTGTATTGAGGTATGCCTCCATAATCTGCTCTTTTGAGTAGTCCTGCTCCATGGCGAGTGCCCTAAAAATTTCTCTAACTTTTCTGTCCACCCTTACAGCATTATCCCCTGTGACATTCTTTATAAGCTGTTGGGTGATGGTGGAACCCCCTGGGCTACCGGGTAAAATCGGTATAAACTGGTCAATCGCAGAAGCAATTGTTCTATTCCAGTCCACGCCCTGATGTGTCATAAAACGCTTGTCCTCTATCGCAACAGCGGCATTTACAAGGTGGGGAGATATGTTTTCATAGTCCACCCAAATGCGGTTTTCGCTTTGGTGGAGCCTTGTTATTTCCACATCTTCACCTGTTTCGCTATCGGTTGCATAGACTATTGTTGTGTAATTATATCTTACATCTTCTAAACTTACAGGCTCCTCATTCTCCATTGTTTCAACTATGTAAGAGGTGAGAAACGCCGCAACTATACATCCGGTAACAATTAATATCATAAAACCCATGGCAACAAATTGCCCTATCATTGATAGCACACTTCTTTTCTTAGGTTTTGTTTTTTTAGCTTTTCTTTTGGGCGGCATTGATTTTTCGCTCATATATGTTTTTTACTCCTTTTGAAAGGTTATTCTCTGAGTTATCCTTATTTTTAATACTAAACGCAAATTAACACCATATATTGTACCACAACTTCGCATGAAAGTGTTAATCTTTTTTAAATTTAATTGGACTTAGTCTCAGATATTTTATGAATTAAACAAGCTATAAGAATATATTGGCACAAAATTGGTAAAAATATCATCAAAGAAATGACTATTTTGAAAGGATTTAGTAATGCATTATGAAAAATATATTTAACTACAAGTTTTTCTTCACTTGCACCGCTGTAATATTGGTTGCGGCTTTTTCATTTTCACTTGCAAACAGTGAAAACACCATTGAAGAAAACGCTCAGGGTTCTTCCCAGCACCCTATAAGTGACACTGCCAAGACAAACGAACAAACTGCTTCCGACACTGGAGAATACGATTATCTGATAAAATCACACGAGGGTAAAATAGCTGTGTTTCTCTTTGAGAGCAGTAAACCCGAGATTGTGTTTGATGTTTATGTGCATTATCTACCCGAAATGGACAGACATCTGCTCGAAGAGGGCATCCCTATAAAAGATTATCAGACCCTCTTGATTGCCATAGAGGATTTGGTGAGTTGAGAATTCGCTGTTTCATAATCGCCTGCTATATATGACATTACTCCGCTTTGGGGCAAGGATTTTACCGAAATTCTATGGGGTTTAAGGGTGTTAGTGCCGCAACACATTCACAGACATATTTCCAGTCTTTTTCACACTGCTTATGATAATCTATTCCCTTATCGGTAAGCTTATAATATTTCCTCGGCGGCCCTGCGGACACTCCCTTTGAGTAGCAATCAGTATACCCCTCGCTGAGCAGTCTTCTCAGTATGGTGTATATTGTCTGCTCGCTTGTATCGGGGAAAATTTCGGTTACCTGCTTCATTATTTCATAGCCATAAAGCTCGTTTGAGGAAATTATGATGAGTACACAGTATTCGAGTACCCCTTTTTTAAGTTGTGCTATCATCTTTCATCCTCCTATACAGGCGCAAAATGGCAAAATAGCAAAGAAAGCAAAGGGCGACTGCTGCGGCTAATATAAGCATGTCGATAGCAATAGTAGAGAGAGCGCCGCTATATATATCCCCAACGCTTGTAGCGGATAAATCAAGCCATGATAAATGCTTTAAGATGGAGGTAGTCACATTTAAAGCTATTAGATTTAAAAGCATCAGGGGTATAACCTTTCTCCCCAGCCTTAGCACCGAAACTGCCAGAATAACCGACATTACAAGCGCAATATACTGCCCATGCACAAGTGAATATATGAAAGCCAAAGATTCTTTTGGAGGGGAATAGTCCGAGCTTACAATCAGGTTTTCAAAAGCCTTTGAGCTAATATATTCATCGAGCAAACTACCTGTGTAGATAGTCCTTAGAGTGATAAAGGCTACTGCAAGCAGTGTGAGCATTATTAGTATTCGCAGAAATTTATTTTGCTGTGCGGTAGTTATCTTTACTGCGCCAAGGGCAGTGCTTCCAATAATGATTAGTTGTAGCATTAATCCAAGGCTGTAGATTATAGGGCTAATTTCTGCATATATCCCCATATTTACATAAATGTATGCAAAGGGAAGCATTAAAATTAGCAGTGCAATTCTTAGCCTGATATGATTTATAAAGGGATGGGGATGTATTAATTCTTCGGCGATAAGCCTTACATCACCGCAGGACTTCACTGCTTCGCTTTCATCCTCGCTTTGGCTGAAAAACTCTCCGTACTTTGCTATATTTTCCTTAATCTCTTCAGAAGACATCTGCATCCACAAATGCTTTTTAAGCGATTTGATAAAACTATTTGCACTCATTTTAATAGCTCCTTTCATTCATAGAAGGGGGTTAATATGCGAAATCTACTGTTTATTAATCAGTATCTATAAAATAAGAATACCACACTACTGTTTATTAATCAATAGTGTGGTATAGTTTTTCATTTATAATGCCAATCACTTTGCAGCTAACAAGGTAATTGGTATTATGTCCAATTGTTAAAATGCTGTATTTCGGCTTGTTGTGATAGCTCGACTATTTCAGATTTGCTTTTCGCAATTCTCACACTCCATTACTTTTTCTTCACATTCTATCTGTGCATTTTTTAGCGTATCCATGGCAATTTCATACTTACCACTTGCTATTTCCTCTATCGCATCGGATGTTCTCGAAAACAAATTGAAATAGATTTCTTTATACAAATTCATATTGCACCTCCTTTGTACACAAAATATAATTTCAAATATGTACATTATATTATGAATTGATTTTGGTTACAATAAAATACAAATAGGAGGCGCTTATAATGCAACCATTTAGTGTAAACACAGAGGAAGAAAAACTAAGCAGTGTTAGCCGTACAATAAGATTAAAAGCAGAAACTTTTGATAAAATAAGTGCGCTGAATTTAAAGACTGGTGTATCTTTTAATAAAATAGTAAACCAGTGCATTGAATATGCGCTTCAAAACATGAATGAAGATGGGATGTAATCACAAAAAAGAGCAAGGGCTAAAGGTGAAGAACTAAATACTTAGGAGCTTCGTTCACAGAAACGATTTAAAATTTGTGGCAAAGCCACACCTAAGTTATTAGTAATTCGCCCTTAGCCCTTAACCATGCAAATCATGCTTTTCTAAGCTTTAGACTTTGCTAATTGTAATAATATGTTCCACCCATATCATCAAGCACTATCGCATTTTCCTCTGGGTCGTATTTGCCCGTGAATGAGCCCGATAAGGAAATTGCGTCCCCATCATATGTGTATTCGCCCTCGTAAAGATGCACATATGTACAAGTGCCATCTGGGAAGAAGTAGTATACTCGACTGCCATAGGGATCGGGATTAGTGTTTATTTCTTCAACCCATTCGCCCGATATCATGCTCATTTCCGGAGTGGGATTTTCAACGCCTTTATTCGAAACAAGATTTTCTATATCATACTGCACATCGTTAATAATAACCTTACCATCCACAAGCACCCCGGACTCGGTGCCAGTTTCATAATAATCTATTTCTATATTTGTGCCATCAAAGGTAAAATCACCGTGATATGAGGATATGGCAGTGTATTTGCCCTCGAGTGAAATCACATACATATGATTGCCGTCAAAGCTCACCCAGTCGCCTAAGAAGATGTTTTCACCTGTTGGAGTCTCCTCTTCGTATGGCACTCTGTCGTTAAAGTAGAAGTATCCCTCTATACCATCGAAATAGAGCACATGCTCCTCTTTGCCGTCGAGCTGTTTGTACTGGGCGGTTTTCGGGGTTTCGGTGTCGTAATCTAAGATGAGTGTTTCGCCGTCAAAGCTGTAATTGCCCTCGGTTATGCCCGTGGGCTCGGTGAAGCTGTATTTTCCCTCTTCATCAAATTCGTAGATAAGCTCATGCTGTACATAGTACCACTCGCCAGCTATCATTTCGTATTTTTGCTCCACTACTGCGCTCTCGGAGGAAGAGGGGGTTTCTTCACCACTGCACGCTGTGAAAAAAGCAATCGCCGAAACAGCTAAAAACATCGCTAAGATTTTTTTGGATATAATACTCATAATAATTCTCCTTTTATTTGTATTTTAAAAACACTCTCCGCTTTTATATAATCAGCCATCACTTTACCTGCCATGAAATGGCGAGAAAGTGGGCATGAAATATAATAAACACTTATTTTGCAAATAGCTTTTAGCAAGTTTAATTGTGTTTATTATATCATAAATTCGGAAGAATTTTGATATAATCAGCCATCACTTTACCTGCCATGAAATGGCGAGAAAGTGGGCATGAAA
>CAYJIJ010000021.1:0-5806 GCA_964370185.1 uncultured Oscillospiraceae bacterium | reverse complement strand
TATAATAAACACTTGGGTTGTGCTAATAGCTTTTAGCAAGTTTAATTGTGTTTATTATATCATATTATTAAAAAATTTTTGAAATGTATACAAAAATAAACAATTCACATCAAAAATATCTGATGTGAATTGTTTATTTTCTTTTTTTAGGATGTGTGCGATTAATTCATTCTATTTGGAATGATTGAAATTGCTATCGTCTTTATTCTAAAACTTCACCGTCTGCGTCATAAAAGATTACACTTTCCATCTGCCCTAATTCGTCGTATCCAATGTCAACCTTTGCATAGCCGTCATTCGGTGAGATAATAAGATTTCCATCACTTCCATAAAATGAAATGGAGGTGTTTTGATGGTTTTCGTCATAGAGAAATTTAGTGGAGTGATATCCATATATTTCATTTATGATGGGGTTTCCATCGCTTCCAAAATAGGAAAATTCGATTATTTCCCCAAGGACATTATACTTAGAGGTAATAAATGAAAATCCTTTTGCTTGGTTTAAAACAGGTGCTTTGGAGGCGTCAAAATAAGCCTCTTTTACCATATTCCCCAAATCATCATATTCAAACACCGTATATGCACTGCCATTTATAGTGTGCATAACGGGGTCGCCAGCTATGCCCATATATGAAACTTCCGCCAAATCACCCCGCTTATTATAGCTGTATCCCACTCCTGCCACTCCACTATAAGCTGAAATAGTGGGGGCATTGTTTTGGTCAAAATAGAGCTCTTCTATCACATTGCCCCTATCGTCATAGCGGTAAAATGTTTTAAACACTCCATTATTAAAGTCTAAAGCAGGCTCTTCTTCGGCATCATAGTATGTAAATTCGGTGGGATTTCCCCTGCTGTCATATACTGTTCTTCGCAGGTGCGCACCCAAATCACCGCTTAATATCGCTTCTCCCTCGGTGCCGTAATATCGCTCTTCTACGATATTGCCACGCTCGTCAAATGAGAGTGCAATTTTGTGAATACCGCTTGCGGTATTTAATGTGGGGTGCCCTTCTTCGTTGTAGTAATGCTCGGCGATATTATTGCCAAACCCATCATATTCGCTAATGAGCATTGCAACGCTATTTGTAGCACTTGTTAAATTGCCTGCACTATCATAATAGCGCTCGGCAACAATATTGCCCCTCTCATCAAATTCATTCACTATGCTTGCAACACTGCTCAGAGCGGAGGCTGAAATTTCTCCGCTTATGCCGTGGAAAGAGGTTTTTATAATATTTCCAGCTTCGTCATATTCATAGCTTATTCCAGAAATGCCTTCCCCAGTAAGTACTCTCTCACCCTGCAAACCAAAATAGTACTCCCCTATTTGCTGTCCGAGCTCGTCGTACTTGAAGGTTAGCTTTGCAATTTTATTATTCGCTGTTAAAATCGGGGCATCGTCCAGCCCGAAAAACGACTCAGAGATTTTATTGCCGTAATCGTCGTATTCGCTTTCTATTTTATGGGCGCCAATCCCTTTAACAAATGTAGGCTCACCCTCGGTATTATAATAGCGGGATAGGGTTTCGTTTCCAAGTTCATCATATTCCCACTCAGTCCTATGTACCAATAAATCCGCCCTCGTAGCAGGATTTTCTTCTTCGTCATAATAGGACTGTCCGATCACATTACCCGATGGGGAAAATTCCTGCACAAAGCTGTGGACACCCAAATCACTGCGGAGCACTGGCTCACTACTCATGCCATAGAAACGACCATTTATTAAATTCCCCTGCTCGTCATAGCCATATTCGCTTTTAAAATAGCCTAAGTCACTGCTCAGTATCGGCTCTCCATCTTCGCCATAATATGCTTCGGCGATTAGATTGCCATTTGCGTCATAGCTGTTTTCAATAACCGACACACCCGATTTGAGCGAGGCCACAGGGTTTCCTGCATTATCAAAATGGCTTATGCGAGTAATTTTACCCTCGTCATTGTACTCATAGCTTATAGTAGATACTGCTTCTTCATTGTCATAGACGGGCTGACCCTCAGTGTCAAAATATGCGCGCGTAGAAACACGCTCATCATAATAGCCAAAACGAATTTCCGCATACCCCTCCGATGACATAATTGAGTTTTCCTCACTATTTAGATACTGCACTGAAGAAATATTGAGATTTTCATCATATGTAAGCTTTGAAATGGGAGGTGTATCGCCTAAAAATATCCGCTCTCCCTCGCTGTCCAAATTCTCAACCATTGTGAGCAAGCCTCTGTCGTCATAGCTATATCTTATCGAATGAAGGCCATTTTTAAGGCTTATTCTCTCGCCATCCTGCCCGAGATAGTAAAGCATTTCCACCTGCCCAGTCTCCCCATGCAGATGCTCAGTGCCAAAAACGCCGTTGCTATCGGAAATCGGGGAATAGCGATTGTATCGCATATAGCTTGTTTTAGAGATATAGCCATCTGTGTAGCTATATAGATGTCTGGTGATATTGGTGTTTGCCTTTGCCACCCTGCTATCGTCGCTAAACACTGCTTCGTAGTTTGCTGAAAAGCTCAGTGGTTGCGCATTTTGTGTGGGGTGGATTATGTCGGCGGCGGTACTATCAGCAGTGAACTGATACACCGCTTCCCCTTTGCCATTTACATCGATATGCTCTAATTTAAGGGAGCCATCGCTGTTTTGTGTAATTGTAATCATGGGTGGGCGCTCATAGGGGTAAATAAAATTATCGGGGTCTAATAAATTGCCATCGCTATCTTGAAATTTTATCTGGTACATGGGATATGTAGAGAGAAAATTCATGCCGTTAAAGGCGTTGCGATAGGTAATAGTGTAGTAATCGGCCTTTCTCCCAGCTTCGCCGTCCGTGAGCTCCCCTATCCCGACTGGCACGCCGTCACGCATCACATAATCAATATAGCTATTTGTTTTTGGCAGATAAAAATTTATAGAGGTCGCCACAAGTGATAAAAATGCTATGGCGGCGCTGGCGGTTAGGATTTGTGTTCGCTGTTTGCGTCGCTTTTCACGCATTATCAGAGTGTCGGCACTAATGCCCAAGATGGTTGCAATGATTTTGAGAATAGCTTTATTTCTGCCATCCTGTGCAAAGCTAACCCCCAAATGCTCCACGCCGCTTTCGGTGAGCTTCTTCGGAAAGCATCTTCTTTCGGGGTCGGCATCGTCGGGCGTGCCATCAATTATCACGGGAATGATATATTCATCCCCACGAAGCTCCCTGAACTGCTCTATTTCATAGTCGATGTACTCGCTGTTTTTAAGCACATTAGGCGAGCATATGAGTATCATGTATTTGCATTTTTTCATTTCGCTTAAAATGGCATCTTTTAGTTTCGTGCCCGCTAAATCGTCCTCATCACGAAAGCATTTTTTCATGCTTTTATGAAGCCCATGCTCCCTGCAAAGCTTTGCTGGCAGGCGATAGCTTTCTAATTTTTTCTGTATCCACTTCGCTTCTTTTTTATCCAAATGCTTATAGCTTATAAAAGCCGAATAATCAAAATTTTGATTGTCCAAATCCTCTCACCTCCTCGGTCTTCCTATATAAAAGAAAATTGGTGCTATAAATTTAGATTTAATCCACCCTGTGCAGTGGAGAGCGTATAAAATGCATTTTGATTATCAGCACTAATACACTATTCTCCATATGCATGGCGAAAAAATATCCATGAGGGAAATTATATGATTTATTTTAATATATGGCTGTCGAATTAATACTTTTCATTATTTTCTGCAACCACAATGGGGATATTATCCCTGTATCAGCTTAGTTTGGAGTGTATTCTTCATATGTTTGTGTGAATATATCCTTTGCCACAATATACACATCATTATATTCACCCACCGAAGCCACAAGATAATCCCCATGCTCTCCTGCAAAATATCTTTCGGTATCCCAAGCGGTAAAAACCTTTGTGGGGCGGCACAGTGGCAATGCATTAACTAATTTTTCCCCTATCGGTTTACAAAAATGCGCATAGTCTAAAAGCGATTTTCGTTCACCTGTTAGGCGGTGCTTTATCTGCGGTGGATAATCGAACTGCTTTGTGTATTTGCCGTCTTGCACAATATAATTTCTTTCAAATTTGTCCTTTTTAATAGGATAAACCTCTCCCAAAATACCTATCATCAGATATATATTTTCGTCCGCAAAAGTTTCTATATCGCCCTCAAGAGTTCTAATAAGAATGGGTGTGCCCGAGGCAAACACATCGCAACTTGGCAGATATCCCACCGAGGTGGGCAGCTTTTTATAGATGGGGCTTGAGGCAAAATCAATATTGTGCTTATCTGCATAAACATGGTCGTAATACTCATTATACTCGGTTACACGGCTGAAAAGCAGTTCTTTAAGCGTGAGGGAAATGTTTTTCTCTTTTACAGTGGCACTGCTTACAAAACCGCCCGACTTATCCACTGCACCACCGCCCGAGCCTATTCCCTCGGTCAAAAAAGCAACAATTTCATTAGCCATTATCTCCCTAACACAACTGCGCACAGAGAGCTTCATCCCAAAATCGGATATCATATATGTAATCACGCAGTCGTAGCTGTCCACCTGCTTTGCCACATCCCCCACAAACCCCAATATATTAGGGTCGCAGAAAGGGGCTTCAAAGAGTGCTATGCGACCAAATGCATTATGCTGTGCAAGGGCGGTAGTCACCACTGATAGCTCCTCTGAAGTAATCGCCATGCCTTTAAAAAGCTTGTATTTTGCGGTGTCTATCGGCATGTATTCTATCAAATCGAAATCAAGGGGGTGGCGAAGCTCGGAAAATCCGTTGGTATCGGCATAGAGCCCCATATACAGTGCATTGAAAGTGTTTTTTTCTTCGTCGAACGGGAAATTCTCACAGCAGAGCAGATGCCAAATTAATGTGGCACAGCTGCCAAATGCAGGGAAAATATGCCCATGCTCGGGTGAGGTTTCGTCTATATGGTGGTCTATCACATAGACATGGTTCGCCTTTATTTCACTCACATTTCCAGCCCCATGCTGGCAGTCCACCGTGATTAGCAAATCACACTGTGCATCTTTAACATATTCGATGGGAATATCGAGATTTTTAATCATGAAAAGCAGATTGGGCTTGCTTATCTCGGCACGCCCCGAATAAACAAAGCGTGGCTTCATATTGTGCCTGAGCAAATAGCGATAAACTGCATATCCTGAGGCAAGTGCGTCGGCATCGGGGAAGTCATGGCATTGTATAATAATGCTCTCCCATTTTTTGCTGTGTAAATATGATAAATCCATGAGTTCACACACCCTTTCATATGATGACGGGATAAACACAGAACCGCTCTCTAAAATATCTCTGTGTTTATTAAATTTTCCGCCTTTCTCGCCACTGTACAGTGTCTGAAATCAGTGGCGAAATGCGTGATTTTTCTATAATCTAAATTATAATCATCCCAGTTTGTAATTCAATTTTAGCTAAATAGCACTTCTATGTCAATATTAAGAATTTTATGGGTGTGGATAATGGCGCTGATTGGCTTTTGTATCTGCATTTCTCCACCTATGTTTTGGGGTGAATGGGAGGGGTTATTTGAATACTGAAACACTGCCAACAACACCCCTTTACAGCTACCTGACCTTCACAAAAAACACAAATCTTTTTTAATAAAACCTTGTTTTTAGTAAGATTTTACTATATAATTTAGCTAAGGAAAAATTATATATAAATATGGAGGTTTATATTATGGAAAAAAGAATTTTAGATGTAGTAATTGCAGACCCCGCAGGAAATATCACCGCTTTTGTACTAAATGAAGATGTAAAAAGAGAAGATTATATAGAAATATCAAATAAAATAATGG
>CAYJIJ010000020.1:27088-34824 GCA_964370185.1 uncultured Oscillospiraceae bacterium | reverse complement strand
GAGCGGAGATGGAGTGGAGCTCGTAAAGCAAAACAGTCCGGTGTGACTGTTTTGTAGAGCGACTGTCACTCCCCAAGAAGTAAAGCTCGAAAGAGCGAAACTGATTGGCTCTGCCAAATAAAAAAAAACGGTTCTTTCGAACCGTTTTTTTATTTGGCGGAGATGGAGAGACTCGAACTCTCGCGGCAGTTACCCACCCTACGCCCTTAGCAGGGGCGCCTCGTCACCAACTTGAGTACATCTCCAAGGTAACAAAAAAATATATTTCTGAATGTTATTGGCGGAGAGGGTGGGATTCGAACCCACGGCTCTCTCGAGTCACTGGTTTTCAAGACCAGCTCCTTAAACCGCTCGGACACCTCTCCATTCGTAACGAAGAGAATTATATCACAATTAAGAGCTTTAGTCAATAGTTTTATTTGTATTTTTTTGGACGAAAAATTACTTTACAAAATTAACTAAATATAGTATAATGCAATAATACCAAAATATAAGTTTTAATTTATATTAAAAATTAATATAATAAAGATACGGAGGTAATTTTAATGGCTGAGAAAAAACAAAAAAATATCGGACTTGTTTACAAAGGACATCCTCTTGTCAGAAGCGGAAAGACACTCTATCTTGGAAACCCATCCGATTCCCATATTGCAATGTTGCAGATTATGAGCGAAAGTGAACAATATTCCATGGGTATGGCAGAAAAGGTTGCAATACAAATAATCTCTACCGACAATGAGCTCCCAATGCAAAAGAGGATAATTAAGAGAAGTGATAAGAATGGACTTTATTTAGCACTTGATATTGCAGTAATATGGCTTGAGAGAGCCATCTCGGAAAAGAAATAGAAGGTGCAAGAGCCTCAAAGATAAACTTTTATTAAAATTAGTAAATTTTCATACAATTACCCCCGACTTTAAAAAAGTCGGGGGTAATTGTATGCGTTATATATTTTTTCTATGCATTTTCTGCGAGATTAGTTAACTTTAAACAAATAATTAAATATTAGAAACTGAGAAAGCATTTATAGATATATCAGTAATATTTTTTGCAAATGAATGCATAATTATACATTAAGTGTATTTTATTAAATCCAATTTGTTACCTATTTCACTGGTTTTTCACTTAAATGGTAATTTTTATTATCTGAAAGCTGCATTGATATTTTATCATAATTTTTACAAACAAAGAATAAATTACCATTTAAACTTTAGTGCATTATGTAGAAAAATTTAACAAAATAATAGTTTGTCTCAAGCTTTAGATTATCAAAATAAACTAAAGTTTAATAAAATCACTAAATATTTAGAAAATATGTCTCTAAAGACTTGGATTTTTGTACATTTTTTATTAAAATGCATAAATATAAATTTTTTTATATATTTTATAGAATATTTTCTTATAATATGTTACAATGTTAGTAGGGAAATACTATATTAAATTATAAGGGAAGTGCTTTGTACCATGGTGTACAAAATTGCTATTTGTGATGATGATCAAATTTTATGCAAAACTGTTATAGATTTTCTCACATTACATAGCGAAACTAATAGGCTTAATTTAATAATTAAAAGTTTTTTTACTGGGGAGGATTTAGTAAAAGCTCTCTCAACCGGTAGTTCTTTCGACCTTATAATTCTTGATATACAGCTCGAAGAGACAAGCGGTATAGAGGTGGGTAAATATATTCGTGAAGTAATAGGGGATAATATTACCCAATTGCTATACATTTCTTCCTCGTCTAAGTACTCTATGGAACTTTTTGCAAGCAGACCACTCAATTTTATAATTAAACCTATATCAATGTCCACTCTCAAAAGCGAAGTGGATAAAGCAATTTCTCTGCTATATGGAGTTAGCAATACTTTTAATTTCCAATCCGAAAGAATTTTTTACAAAATACCATATAAAGAAATCATCTATTTTAAAAGTAATGATAAAAAAATTACTCTGCACAAAGCGAATGGTGAGGCATATGAGTTTTATGGGAAACTCTCAAATATCGTAGAAGAATTGCCCCATGATTTCTTTTACTTTATTCATAAGTCGTATTTAGTAAATTACATTCACATAATAAGCTCCGATTACGAAACAGTGACTATGAGTGATAATGCAATTTTACCTATTAGCCAGAGTAATAGAAAGCAAATTAGGCTTAAATTAATGAGGAGGTGGCATGACGGGTAATGGCTCAACTGCTCTATTTGGTAGTTCTCGGATTTCTTAGATTGACATGTTCATTTAATCTAATAGACACAATGCTGAAAACGCGAAAATTTAATGGAACTATTAGGCGTACCTACATAGTTTTCGCATTTTTATTGAGCAGTTTTTTAATTACATACTTTAAAACTACTGTACCCGTGATTACATTTAATGCTTGCATAATAATCGGGATGATTTTAATTTATGATGCAAAGCTATATCTAAAATTAAAAGTTTTTTCAATTTTAATGCTGATAAATATTTTTGTGATTTGGATAGCATATTATACAATAGATATAAATAACAATGTTTATGTTTTAAAAATATTTGCAAACTCAATTGCTGCAATGCTTATTTATGCCATATACTCAGTCAATTTTAAAATATCTCTAATTAAATTTAAGGATTTTAAATTTTATTTGTCGGTCATTGCAATATCTACAATTCCATTATTAAGTAGTAGCGCAATAACAATCACTATATTAATATTTAGAAATGAAGAATTTGTTATGTTTTGTTCTACATTAATTTTGTTGATGAATTTTATAATTTTTTATTTGTATAAAGAAAATACCCATCAGCTTGCTATTAATACCCATCAAAAATTTTTAATAAATAAAAAAATCTCAAATTCAAACCAATCAATACTCGACGCACAATCTGCAAAAAATGTTAATATCGCTATGCATGACATAAAAAATCACTATTACGCAATAAGGACATTAGTGGAAAATGGCAAACGAAGTGATGTGCTAAACTATATTAATGAACTGCAAAATTTTGTGGAGTCGCCACAGGAATTTGTAAATTCAAGCAATTTCGAAATTAACAGTATACTAAACTACAAACTTGCTCAAATAAAAAAAATAGGCGCCGATATAACTATAAATGTCAGTATTCCCACAGATATGCGCATATCAAATTTCGATTTAACAGCCATACTTGGCAATCTATTAGACAATGCATATGATGCTCTTAAAAACACCAAAATAAAGATATTTAGCTTTGACATGAAATATGAAAAAGGCATGCTGTTTTTAAAAATATCCAATTCATTTACTAAAAAGCCGATTACATCGGGTGATGTATTTCTAACTACTAAAAAAGGTGATGGGTTGCACGGCATAGGGATAATAAGTGTGAAAAAAGCCATAGAAAAATACGATGGCGATATTATCATAGATTTTGATAAACACACATTTACAGTAGAGCTAATGATGTATGACAAAGCAATATTAAAAAGTATATGAGTTAATATGTAATTAACCCTATATGTATTGATACAATATTATGCACACATTCCACCACGATTATTGTGGTGGAATGTGTGCATAATTTAATGTTTTATATTGTAAGACTTTTATACATCGACTTTATTTTAAATCCATACAAATAGTTTATCTATTTCTTGCCCATTGCCAAGAGTGGGTCTACTTCAACACCATCGACTTTAATTGCAAAATGCAAATGGGGATCAAGTGCGATTTCTCCAGGAACTTTATCCGTTACCCCAATTTTATCACTCATCGAAACTTCTGCACCCTTTTCTATCTCGGCTTCAGGCATAACACCTGCATATACCGATACATTTCCATCCGCATGTGATATTTCTATTACCATACCCCATACCTTGTCATTATAAATGTCGGATACAACCCCATCTGCTACCGCCACTACATCGGTGCCCTGAGGTGCTTTAATGTCAATCCCATTGTGGGTGCGCCATTCATTTAAAGTAACATCCTTTATAAGCTTGTCCCCTGAATATGGATTGATGATTTCACCATCTATTGGCATAACATAGGATAAAATCTGTGAGTCGGTTGACTGCACCGGCTCTTCGGACTGCTTTACAGGTGGTGAGTAAGCCTCTTGTGACGATGATGATTTTGGCGCAGAGGAAGATGGCTCCTGAGATACTTCTATATTTGTTTGAGGCTTTTCTGTTTCCTCTGCGGGAGGAAAATCCCATTCTTCATTTTGACTTTGTGAATTTTTGTGTTCGTTTACGATGTTGTTATTATTTTCTTCTATGCTGTCCACAGTTCTATCAACAGCAATCCATGCCGCTGTACCCGCCCCTACAAGGCATACCGCCAGCACTGCATAAAAGCCTTTTCCGGCTAAAAATTTAGCAAAATTTCCATTTGGTGTATTAGACATCTATGTTGCTCCGTTTCTCCGACTTTATTATATTTCTCCCGCTCTGTCGGTTCAAGCGGGTGTAGTTGTTAAGCGAGGTCTTAAAATGCCACCATCCGCTTTAACTATATTGTGAGCAATCCACACTATCTTTATACCTATTATTTACGCATTTTAGTATTTTTTCTGCTTAAAAATTCTTTTAAAGCCATTATTATAAGGAGTACCCCAAAGCCTTTACCCAAATATTCATGGGGGAGATGGTCTCGCAAAAATCCACCTAAAGCCACTCCAGGAAGTCCAGATGTAATGAGGGGGATAAGTAATTTATAGCGTATGAAGCCATTTTTTGCATGAATTATTATTGCTACTACTGCGGTGGGCACAAAGAAAACAAGGTTTATTCCCTGTGCATATATTTGTTCGGTGTCAGTAAAAGCGGTAAGATATATTAATAATACCGCTCCTCCTCCCATACCCATTGCACCGATAATACCCGATAAAATTCCAGCTAACGCCGCAATAATCCAACTCATCTCATTAATAACCTAACTCCAAAAATTAGCATAAGCGCTGCAAATAGATATCTAAGGAGTTCGGTGGAGATTTTTTTCATTAAAAATGCACCGATAAAAGCACCTATTACGCCATAGGGTATATATGGCAGTGCACTGCTTAAATCTATATGTCCCGACCGATAATATGTGTATATGCTTACTAATGAAAGCATTAATATAACCGCTACACATGTGCCATGGCATTCTTTTTCTTCTAAGTTTTGCATTTTGAGGAGTGGGATGAGTGCCATTCCACCGCCCGCACCGAAGAGCCCATTTAAAAGTCCCGTTGTTAGACCGAAAGCTAAAAAATTCAATATTTTTATTTAAAGCACTTCCTTAAATTTTTAAATGATATAAATATTGTTTCCAAAAAATAATATTTTATTTTTCACTTGATTTTATAAAGTAAATAATGTTATAATAAACAAAAGATTATAAAGTTAAGCTTTTGCAAAGGAGTGACTAATATGACTGAAAGGGAAGGCCAAATCTTAGAGTGGATTACCGAAAATCCATTAATTTCTCAACAGGACCTTGCGGAAAAGGCAGGAATTACTCGTTCATCGGTTGCGGTGCATATCTCTAATTTAATGAAAAAAGGACTAATTAAAGGAAAGGGATATATTATTGAACCACTTTCAGGGATTGCAGTTGTGGGTGGTGCGAATATCGACATATTCGGAAAACCATATAAAAAAATGACCGAAAGAGATTCAAATCCCGGAAAAGTTAATTATTCTTTGGGTGGTGTGGGTAGGAATATAGCACACAATTTAAGTTTGCTTACAAATAATATAAAGCTTATCACCCTACTTGGAGATGACATTTGGAGCAAGAGCATTACATCAAGCTGCACCGAACTTGGTATTGACACCTCGCTTTGTCTGCACTTGCCGGGTGCATCAACTTCGACATATCTATTCATTACCGATGAAAGTGGAGATATGCTTCAAGCTGTATCGGATATGGATATTTATTCCAACCTTACTCCTGAATTCTTAGAGAGCAGAATGACCGTGATAAACAATCAATCACTATGCGTATGTGATACAAATATCCCAACAGAAAGCTTAGAATACCTGCTTAAAAATGCTACCTGTCCAGTATTTGTGGATACGGTGTCAACAGCCAAAACAGTAAAACTGCAAGGTTTGCTCGACAGAGTGCACACATTAAAGCCAAATCGTATAGAAGCGGAGCTTTTGAGTGGTGTAGAAATAAGCAATGTAAAGACCTTGCAAACTGCCGCCGAACGCATTCTGTCATTTGGAGTAAAGCAAGTATTTATTTCAATGGGTAGTAAGGGTGTGTACATGGCTAACGCTTCTACAAGCACAATGCTTCCATGCTATCCCACAGAAGTGGTAAATACCACAGGCTCGGGGGATGCATTTATGGCAGGTATTGCGTGGTCATATATAAATGGAATGGACATTACAAAGCAAGCCCTATGTGGACTTGCAGCTTCGGCAATATGCGTTTCTGATAATGAAACGGTGAGCAGTAAAATTTCAGTGGAAAACATCACACGAATAACAGGTGTATTGTAAGAGAAAATCCATCTGAAAATTTATGTTTTAAGTATGGCAGAATTTAAACTGCTATTTTAATAGTTGTTATGTGTTTTAATAAAGAAAGGAATGGTAATCATTATGTTAAATCTTAAGAATTTTCTCGATATTTCCCCCGAGGTTAAAGAGGCATTATCAAATAATAAGGCAGTTGTGGCACTCGAATCCACAATTATTTCACATGGTATGCCCTACCCCAAAAATGTTGAAACTGCACTTGCAGTTGAAGAAATAGTGAGGGAAAATGGTGCAGTACCTGCAACTATAGCTATTATCGGCGGAAGACTTAAAGTGGGGCTCACAAAAGAGGAAATCGAATATTTCGGCAAAAAGGGACTTGATATTACAAAGGCGAGTCGCAGAGATATACCGATACTTTTATCCCGTGGTGAAGATGGTGCCACAACAGTTGCGGCAACAATGATTATTGCAAACCTTGCAAATGTTTCGATATTTGCAACGGGGGGAATAGGCGGAGTTCATAGGGGAGCGGAAACAACTATGGATATCTCAGCAGACCTTGAAGAGCTTGCAATGACGGATGTTATGGTTATATGCGCAGGTGCAAAATCAATTTTAGATATAGGGCTAACACTTGAATACCTTGAAACAAAGGGAGTACCCGTAATAGGCTATAAAACAAAAGAACTACCTGCATTTTACACTACAAAAAGTGGATTTAAAGTTGATTATACAATGGATACAGCAGAAGAAATTGCGAAGGCTTTCTCTGTTAAATCGGCACTTGGACTCCACGGTGGAATGCTTGTGGCAAATCCAATTCCAAATGAATATGCAATGGATTACGACTATATCACAAAATCAATTGCAGATGCAGTTAGTGAAGCGGAAACAAATGGTATAAAGGGTAAGGATACCACACCATTCCTACTCGATAAGATTAAACAAATAACAAAAGGCAGTAGTCTTGAGGCAAATATCCAGCTCGTTTATAACAATGCAAGACTTGCCTCACAAATCTCCGTAGAGCTTAGCAAAATGTAAAATATAAATTCACAAATATCAAATTTCATTTCACTTTATGTATTGACAATATTAAGCATATAGTGTATAATACAAAAGCTGTCTTAGCGGACAGTTACTGCCCGATTGTGTAATGGTAGCACAGCAGACTCTGACTCTGTTTGTTAGGGTTCGAATCCTTATCGGGCAACCAATAAAACAAGCTCCTCAACTGAGGGGCTTGTTTTTTTATAGAGTTTCGATAAGGATTCGAACCCCGAGGGGGACGAAGAGC
>CAYJIJ010000020.1:1355-26988 GCA_964370185.1 uncultured Oscillospiraceae bacterium | reverse complement strand
CTTGTTTTTTTATAGAGTTTCGATAAGGATTCGAACCCCGAGGGGGACGAAGAGCATAGCAGCTACTTTAAGTAAAGATTTTTGGGTGAAAAAAATAACAATCATATACATAGATTGAAGTGAAAAAATATACGACACAAGAATTTTTTAACAATCCCCGAGTGGGGTAACAAACGATACAATTTGTGTATGAGTGAAAGACATGTGGTTGCAAAGTGTTTACAAAATTCGATATTTTCTAATATTTTGCTTGTATAATAATAAAAACTTTGATATAATATGCAGACACCATAAAATATGAAAAAATGGAGCAAAAGATGATAAGTTATATTGTAAAACGTGTGAGTCTTGGATTACTCACAATATTCTTAGTAAGCACATTAACATTCTTCCTAATGAATTTAGTGCCAGGAGGGCCATTTCTTGCAGAAAAAGCCATAAGCCCTGAGGCACAAGCGGCACTTGAGGCTAAGTTTGGTCTTGATAAACCACTGAGCGAGCAATACTATACCTACATGGGTGATTTGCTCGAGGGTGACATGGGGCCAAGTATTAAACAACGCGGTAGAGATGTAAACGGAATAATTTCAAGTAAATTCCCCGTTTCTGCAAAACTTGGTGGATTAGCAGTAACAGTTGCACTATGTCTCGGGATACCGCTTGGAAGTATCGCAGCAGTTAACCGTGGAAAATGGATTGATAATCTTATAATAGTAATAGCGACATTCGGGATAGCTGTTCCCGGATTTGTGCTGTGTACGGTGCTTTTGTACATATTTTCAGTTCAACTCGGCGTATTGCCCTCCTACGGACTTGAAACGCCACTACATTATATTATGCCAATAATGGCGCTTTCATTTTACCCAACAGCATATATCACACGCCTCATGCGTACATCAATGCTTGATGTACTCGGGCAGGACTATATGCGTACCGCAAAGGCAAAAGGTCTTTCTCAAATGATAAGTTTATTTAAGCATGCACTTAGAAATTCCATATTACCGATAGTTACCTATCTTGGCCCACTACTTGCTTACATTTTAGTTGGAAGTTTTGTAACAGAAGAAATTTTTACCATTCCGGGACTTGGCTCAGAGCTTATAGGAGCAATTACCTCCCGAGATTATCCACTGATAATGGGTATTACTATCTTCCTATCGGTACTTATGATATCGCTAAATGTTTTAGTTGATATAGCATACAAATTTATTGATCCACGAATTAAACTTAAATAAAAGGAGATTGCCCTTTATGTCTAATAAAAACCCTTTATCGCTTCAGTTGTCGGTTGAAAGTTTTCTTCCGGTACAGGATAGCGAAAAAGAAAACATGGCAGTCATGCGTGAAAGTGTGGGATTTTGGAAGGATGGATTTCGCCGTCTTCGTAAAAACCCCATCGCAATGATTAGTGCCATAGTACTCGCCATTATAATGGTTCTTGCGTTTATTGTTCCAAGTTTTTACCCATATTCCTACGAAGAACAAATTAAATATTCAGAAAATCTTTCCCCGATGCAGTATTCAGAAAAAGAACTTGAAAGAATGG
This sequence comes from uncultured Oscillospiraceae bacterium, assembly GCA_964370185.1. GTDB lineage: Bacteria > Bacillota > Clostridia > Oscillospirales > Ruminococcaceae > CAYJEQ01. The sequence goes on along the minus strand of CAYJIJ010000020.1, from coordinate 25,442 downwards.
AAAATGGTGAAGAAGTTTTCCCACATATTTTAGGAACTGACGGCTTAGGTCGTGACTATGCAATTCGTGTAATGGTAGCTTCAAGAGTATCTTTAATAGTAGGTATAGTAGCTTCGGTTATTATTCTTATAATAGGTAGTATCTACGGTTCCATTGCAGGCTATTTCGGCGGTTGGACGGATCTTATCATGATGAGAATTGTAGATATGATCTACACTGTTCCCGACATACTAATAATCATACTCCTTGCCGTCTCGCTTGAGCATCCACTAAAAACACTTGCGCAAAATCCATTATTTGAATGGATAAATATAGTGGGTGTAAATCTGATAAGTATTTTCATTGTTTTTGCACTTCTTTACTGGGTTGGTATGGCAAGAATTATCAGAAGCCAGGTGCTTATGTTAAAGGAGCAAGAGTTTGTTACTGCGGCAAAAGCTTTAGGAGCTGACACCAGCAGAATAATAAGAAAACACATATTAACAAACTGTATTGGTACACTAATTGTTACAACAACACTCCAGATACCATCCTCAATATTTACCGAGAGTTTTCTATCATTTTTAGGTCTTGGTGTTGCGGCACCGCTACCTTCACTCGGCTCGCTCGCTTCTGCGGCACTTAATGGTATGCAGAGCTACCCGCATCGCCTGTTTGCACCAGCTATAATGATCTCGATAATCATACTAAGCTTTAACTTATTTGGTGACGGACTTCGTGATGCATTTGACCCCAAACTAAAAAAATAAATTAAATTCGGAGAATTAATATGAGTGAATTTCTCGTAGATATAAAAAACGAGCGCCTTTCCTTTTTTACACCTGCCGGTGAAGTAAAAGCACTTAATGATGTTTCAATTCAGCTAAAGCCGGGCGAAGTGCTTGGAATAGTTGGGGAGTCGGGAAGTGGTAAATCCGTTACGGCATACAGCCTTATGGGTCTCACTGCACATCCAGGTAAACTACTTAGCGGAGAACTGCATTTTAACGGTCATCAAATCGAAAAAATGACCGAAAAAGAAATGCAAAAAATCCGTGGAAATGAAATATCAATAATATTCCAAGATCCAATGACAAGCTTAAACCCTGTTTTCTCGGTGGGAAATCAGATTTGTGAAGTTATAAGACTGCACACAGGAAAAAACAAGCAGGAAGCTCTCGCAAGAGCGGAAGAGCTTCTCTCCCTTGTTGGCATAAATGAACCTAAGAAAAGATTAAAGCAATATCCGCATGAACTTTCAGGCGGTATGCGTCAGCGTATCATGATAGCAATTGCTCTCGCATGTGAGCCAAAGCTACTAATTGCCGACGAGCCCACAACAGCACTTGATGTTACCATTCAAGCGCAAATTTTAGAGCTTATGGTTGACCTTAAAGAAAAGCTTAAAATGTCCATTATAATGATTACTCACGACCTTGGAGTAGTTGCAAGTATGTGCGACCGCATTGCAGTAATGTATGCAGGTAGAGTTATCGAATGTGGCACCACGGATGATATCTTCTACAATCCAAACCACGAGTACACAAAAGGACTTTTAGCAAGTATTCCTACACTTATAGAAGAAGAGCATAAAAGATTAATACCGATTAAAGGCTCACCGGTGGATATGCTAAAACCACCTGCTGGATGCCCTTTTGCGCCCCGTTGCGACAGTTGTATGAAAGTATGTCTTACACATATGCCCGACTACACCGATGTTTCGGACACACATTACTCTGCGTGTTGGTTAAATCAAAAAGCGCAGTTTGAAATGAAGGGGGTAGAGTAATGACGGACCAAAAATTAGTAGAAATTAAAAATTTAAAACAATATTTTAATGTTGCAGGCAATAGCCTCTTTAAAAAGCGCTATGTAAAAGCAGTTGACGATGTTTCTTTTTACATAAACAAAGGTGAAACACTTGGCCTTGTTGGCGAATCAGGTTGCGGTAAAACTACAACAGGACGCACAATGCTTCGCTTATATGAGCCAACGGGCGGACAGATTATCTATAATGGTGTAGATATTACAAAAGTACAGATGAAACCCTATCGCAGAAAAATGCAGATAGTTTTTCAAGACCCATATGCAAGCCTTGACCCAAGAATGACAGTTGGCGACATAGTAGGGGAGCCAATAGACATTCACAACCTTGCCGCTTCTAAAAAGGATAGGCAGGACAGAATAATATCAATACTCGAGCGTGTGGGACTTAATTCCGAACATGCCAACCGTTATCCGCATGAATTTTCAGGTGGACAGCGTCAGCGTGTCGGTATTGCTCGTGCACTTGCAGTAAATCCAGAGTTTATTGTTTGTGATGAACCGATTTCTGCACTCGATGTTTCAATTCAGGCTCAGGTTGTAAATATGTTTGAAGATTTACAGGCGGAAATGGGGTTAACATATCTATTTATCGCCCATGATTTAAGCGTAATTAAGCATATATCAAACCGCATAGGCGTTATGTATCTCGGTAAATTAGTGGAGCTTGCACCGAGCAATGAGCTTACATTCCACAGTTTGCATCCATATACAAAGAGCTTGATTTCTGCAATTCCTATTGCAGATCCTAAAATAAGCCGCTCAACTCAGCGTATTATACTTGAAGGCGATGTTCCAAGTCCGCTAAATCCACCATCGGGATGCCGTTTCCGCACAAGATGTAAATATGCCGATAAATTATGCGAAGAGCAAGAGCCAACAATGGTCGAAGCAAGCACAGGACATTATGTTGCTTGTCATCATTTTGATGAATTGTAATAATATTACTGTAAATATATGTTGTTAATTTCACCTATATTAGCATAATATACAAAAAAATATTGTGGATTTCGCAGTATTTTATACATTTCTATTGACAGTATCTATTTTATCATAGTACAATACAAACACATTTTAGAAATTTGACAAGGTAGTATCCATTTTATATGGTTATTATAAAATTATTTTGGAGGAATAACTAATGAAAAAACTGACTTTAGGAATGGCACTCATGATAGCACTCATGATGACATTCACAGCTTGCTCTTCCGACACAGCAGAGCCAAGCTCAGAAGCTGCACCAGCTGACTCATCTGAGAGCAGCGATGTAGTAGCAGAACCAGAAGCAATTGCACAGGACTTAACTGTATGCATCGGCCCAACACCGGAAACAATGGACCCAACACTTAACAGTGCTTCCGATGCAGGCTCCATGATTATCCATGTATTCGAAGGTCTTATGACTTACGAAGAAGATGGTAGCTTTGGATACGGTCAAGCTGAAAGCCACACTGTTAGCGAAGACGGCTTAACTTACACATTTAAGCTCCGTGAAGGTCTAATGTGGTCCGACGGTACACCTCTAACAGCTAATGACTTTGTTTACAGCTGGAAACGCGGTGTAGACCCAGCAACAGCTGCACCTTATGCTGAACTATTTAAGTACATCAAAGGTTATGATGAAGCAATCGCAGGAAATGTTGATGCTTTAGCAGTAACAGCTATCGACGATCTAACTCTTGAAGTTGTGCTAAACACACCAACAGGTTTCTTCGAAGCTTTAGTTGCTTTCCCAACTTACATGCCTCTAAATCAAACTACAATTGATGCTAATGGCGAATCTTGGGCAATAGATCCTACAACATACATCAGCAATGGTGCATTCATGATGACTGAGTATGTTCCAGATCAGCACATTGTTATGACAAAAAACCCTAACTACCACGACGCTGATTCCATCACACTTGACACTCTAACATTTGCTCTAATGGCTGATGAAAATGCTGCATACAGCGCATATCAGAGTGGCGACCTACTTGCTCTAAAGAGCATTCCTTCAAATGAAGTTGCAGGACTTTTAGATGATCCTGAATTTGCACTTGATCCACTAATCGGCACATACTACCTAAACTTCAACCACAATGTTGAAGGTTTAAACAATGTGCTTGTTCGTGAAGCTATGGCACTTGCTATCGACCGTCAGTACATCTCCGATGTTGCACTTGGTGGCACATACGGTGCGGCTACAAACTTTGTAGGCCCTGGCTTCCCAGACCCAGCAGGTGGCGAATTCCACGAAATGACACAATACTATGCACTTGACACATTTGAAGCTGATCTTGAAAGAGCTAAAGAGCTCATGACAGAAGCAGGCTATCCAAATGGTGAAGGACTTGAAATTTTCGAATACAAAACAAATCCAGATGGTTACCATGTACAGGTAGCTGAATACCTACAAGCAGCTTGGGCTGAAATCGGTGTTAAAATCGAGATTAAAACAGAAGAATGGGGCACATTCACAGCTTCACGTCGTAACGACGAATTCGATATCGCTCGTAACGGTTGGATTGGTGACTATGTTGACCCATCAACAATGCTCGACCTTATGATTTCCACAAACGGTAACAACGATGGTGGTTATTCAAATCCTGAGTACGATGCTATCATGGCTGAAGTAGCTTCTGAACCTGATCAGACTATTCGTTTTGAAAAGATGCATGCAGCAGAAGCAATGCTTGTTGAAGACACTGCTCTAATCCCAATCGCATACTATGCTGACTTCTATCTATACAGCGAAGATATGCAGGGTGCATGGCACAATCCTAAGGGTTACTTCTTCTTCCACGAAGCAGAAATCGTAGCATAATTATAAAACATTATAATTTAAAACTTTTTAGGCTCTATCATCCGCCAAATGCGGGTGATAGAGCCTAATTTTATCTATCGGATTTATCGTCAGTCCAATACTTTTGTATATCTCCATACAGTTTGCTTTTAAGTTCTTTAAACCCTATATCATCAAGATTAATATGCACAATACTCGAACAAAGCCCATATTCTAAATATGAATGTGGCGAGCTTAATATAAAAGTCAGTGTAATTATTGCCTTAAAAGATATATTTGCCTGCTCATATGATAGCTTTTTTGAAGATTTATAGAATGAGAAATTTACTGCAATAATATCAAAATAACTATATAAAATTAATGCCATTACCCTCGTAGATAACGGGGGAATGGCATTTTATTATTATATATACTTCACTAAATATTGGAAAAACTTACTCCACCTTAAAAATTGCATAATGGTCTTCCGATGGGACTAAGCTATATGCAAATCTATAAGTGCCCGCATTTAGTGGCTGAAGATAAGCGCTTAAAGATATTGTATCGGTATTTCTACCACCTGCATAAAGCGGAGTGCTTCCAAAATTAGGCGATGTTGTATCAGGGTCAGTTGGGGCTAAAATCCACACGCCTGAATTTTCGTCAAAGTACTCAAGCGGTGGCGAGGCATTGTATTCTACATCATCTTCACTTCTATTTGAAATAAAGATTGTAACTTCCTCGGCACCAGGTAAGTAAAACTGCTCTTCACAGCTCACACTAAACAAAGTGGCATCGCTTTGCACAGTTTCTTTGATAATGAAGTCAGCTGATAGCTGAGTATCATTTACTGTAATAAATATACGATAATTCCCCGTTGGCATCACATTTACCTGACGCACATCATCAAAAACGCCTAAAGCACCGATATAGGCACCAATATCCCTACTTTCATCAGCAAGTATGGGGTACTGATATGATGCAGTGTCTAAAATGCCATAAACATCGCCGCTCGGTATATCAACCCTGCGATAGCTCCCATCCTCATGAAGCTTTTCCATGTAAAAGCTTTGCGAAACAGTCAAACTTTCCTCGGTGGGATTGTGAAGCGTCATATTTACATTTAAAATGTCGTCGGTGAACTCACCATCGGCAAACATCTTAAGGACTAACACCTCGGAAAGCTCTACTTCCTCCTCTTGTGGCATTTCCTCTTCTTCAGAGATTTCACTGCTCACAGGACTGCTTTCCTCCTCTACCTCGGAAGAAATATCACTTTCACTGGCAGGAGCCGAAGAAGCAGAAGAATTAGGAAGCGACCTATCCTCCGAGCATGCTGTAAGCATGAGAAGGAGTGCCAAAGCGAAAAGTGGAAAAATGTTTTTCATAATTTAATAATCCTTTCAGTTGCTTTTAAAAGCTGGATAGATAAAAATCATATTATTTTGAGATAGAGAGTAGATATTCACCATATGGAGTTTTACAAAGTTTTTCACCAATGGTTTTTAACTGCTCAGCACTTGCAAGCATAGCATTATATGCCGCTTCTTCAATACATCCCACAAGGCAGGAATGCTCCTTTTGATAGGCAGCAATATATGAAGATGCTTCGAGCATACTATCTGGAGTGCCTGCGTCAAACCACTGCACACTTTTATCTAAAGTTATTACATTGAGCTGATTTTTATTTAGATAAATTTCATTTACCGTGGTTATTTCAAGCTCACCCCTTGCCGAGGGCTCAATATTTTTAGCAATCTCGATGACACTGTTATCATAAAAATATATTCCTGGCACGATATAATTTGATTTTGGGTTCTTAGGTTTTTCTTCAATGGAAATAGCCTTGCCACTTTCATCAAATTGCACCACTCCAAAAGGTGTTGGGTCATCAACATAATAACCAAATACTGTCCCACCCTCGGTGAGATTGGACGCCTCTGCAATATTTTCCTTTAAAGAGCCATTTAAAAAAATATTATCGCCCAGCATTAAGCAAACTGAGCTATCCCCGATAAACTCTTCACCTATAATAAAAGCATCAGCAATTCCCTTTTGAACAGGTTGCTCCTTAAATGAAATATTTACACCAAATGCACTGCCATCACCGAGTAATTTATAAAAAGGCTCGGTGTCATCCGGTGGAGTAATTATTAAAATATCTTTTATACCACTTTGGATGAGAAGTGAAAGTGGGTAGTAAATAAGTGGTTTATCATATATGGGTAGTAGTGGTTTCGGTATATGTGTGGTGGCAGGGTAGAGCCTTGTGCCCTTTCCTGCGGCGAGCAATATGCCTTTCATTTATCTCAATCTCCTTATTAATCTATATCTATCTTGAAACTATTTCGGAATACAGCAAGAAATATGCGAAGTTGTAAGATTTAAAACTAATTATAACACCTCTAATACAAACACTCTTATAATATTGTTTTCGTATTAATCAAAAGCTGAATATGAAAGCAAATACATCAGAATTTTAAGCACTAATACACAGCATTTCACAAAATATGTTCGAGTTACAGGTAGTAGATAAGCAAATACATCTTCATTCGCTTTTTATTTGGAGCTTGTCGAGTGTGAGCCTATACGACGGGATACAGTTTTCCAAAAAATAATCCGCCTCGGGCATACATAGCGACTTAATCGAGCTAAGCGTTGAAGCATATGCATCTGAAAATTCTTGATTGCCAAGCTTTTCTTCTTCAATACATTTAATAAGAGCCGAAAGCTTATCGGCGGCTTTAATGAATTTGTAGTATCTATTATCTGCTTCGGCGGTGAGATAGGGCAGATATGAACTCTTTACAGACGGCGGCAACATTTTAAGCAAAGTTTGGTTCGCTGTTTCTTCCACCTTATGATAGACCGCCCGCATCTCTTTATTGTGATACTTCACAGGGGTGGGCATATCACCTGTGATAATTTCACTGCAATCGTGGTAGAGGGCATATAGCACTGCCTCACCCTCGGAGAGATTTCCACCGAAGTGATTATTGTGAATTGCTATAAGTGCATGGATGATAAATGCGGTATCCATGGTGTGTTCGCTTAAATTTTCAGGTCGGGAACTATGCATTAAGCCCCAACGATTTATATATTTCATCCTTGAAAGAAGTGCGTAAAAATGGCTTTTCATTATCTATAACCTTTCTTAAAGTAGTTTAAATAATCAAAATTTTATATTTGGCTTTAGTTTACCATCTGCATATATGGTGTTACTCATTGCCTAAAAATATTAATTATTCATTTTTTATTGTAATAAGAGCAAAATATTGGTATAATTATATGCGTTAAAAAACACAGTATCATTATACCAAAAAAACAAAAAATTACAATATTTATTTAATATAGTGTCCAAACAAGTGAAAGGGGGTCGCTTCCCATCAAAATAATAAAGTATGACTCAGCAAAAAAATGCTTCTTACTTGCACTTTTTGCCTCAGTATTTGTATTTCTACCCTTTATAATATATGAGCAGGGATATTTTTTCTTTTTAGGCGATTTTAATGTACAGCAAATACCTTTTTACACTCTTGCACATGAGGCTGTAAAAAGTGGTGATATATTTTGGAATTGGCATACCGACTTAGGTGCAAATTTTTTGGGATCATATAGCTTCTATCTACTCTTTAGTCCATTTTTTTGGCTTACACTGCCATTCCCAAGCAGTGCGGTGCCATACCTTATTGCACCTTTGTTAGCACTGAAAACTGCCTGTGCGGCACTCACTGCCTACTTTTACATATCAAGGTTTGTAAAAGATAAATTCTATGCAGTCTTAGGTGGCATACTCTATGCATTTTCTGGGTTTTTAACATACAATATATTTTTTAACCATTTCCATGAAGTAGTAGTCTTTTTCCCACTGATGTTAATTGCAGTGGAAGAGCTTGTGATAAATAACCGCAAAGGATTTTTTGCAGCAGCAGTTGCACTCAACTGCATGGTAAACTACTGGTTCTTCATCGGCGAGGTAGTATTTGTAATTATATATGTATTCATCCGTATGCCATCAAAGGAATGGCAGTTTAACATAAAAAAATTCTTAAATATAGCTTTTGAATCAATTTTAGGTGTGATGCTTGTGATGGTTGTGCTTTTGCCATCGGTACTCACCATAATAGGAAACCCCCGCACCGATGCGGATAACCTACTAAACGGCTGGAATTTTTGGATATACTGGGCGGACCAAAGGCAGGGAGCGATACTACAAAGCCTATTTTTCCCACCCGACTTACCCTCTCAGCCAAATTTCTTCCCCGAACATCAAGCAAAATGGTCATCCATGAATGCATGGCTTCCGATGATTTCGCTGAGTGGTGTTATAGCTTATTTTATCTCGGTCAAAAAAAGCTGGCTTAAAAGGCTATTAATAGTTTCTTTTGTAATGGCAATGATTCCAGGACTAAATTCCCTTTTTGTGTTGTTTAACCATTCATACTATGCAAGATGGTTTTACATGCCTATTTTATTTATGTCGCTTGCGTCAGTTTTAGCATATGAAAATTCATCCACAAAGACAATTCTACGCGCCACTACAATCAACACAGTTATAATATTAATATTTACCCTTGCAATAGGGCTTACGCCCACTGAAGACGGAGAAATATGGCAGATAGGACTATCCGCATATCCATTGCGTTTTTGGGTATACTGCCTTGTGGCGATTATCGGAATGATTGCTACCTATCTGATATTTTACAAGCTACGAAAACACCAAAGATTTAAAGAAATACTCATATCTTTGGTAACTGCAATGGCTATACTCTTCTCATGGGGATATATAACACTCGGTAAATTTTATGGTGATGATGGAAACTTTATCAGGGATACGGCGATGGGCATGAGGGACGAGCTCATTACACACAAGGACAGTGAAGAATTTGTTAGAACAGATATATATGATTCAATGAACAATTTAGGGATGTACTGGGGAATACCAAATATTCAGGCATTTCACTCGGTAGTGCCAAATTCCATCATGGAGTTCTACCCATATATCGGGGTGAAAAGGGATGTATCCTCAAAGCCTGAAACAGAACATTACGCACTGCGCTCACTAACCTCTGTTAAATGGCAATATGTACCCGAGGGCAAAGATGAAGAAACCGATTCGGACATATACGGATTTAAGTTATGGGGCTCTCAAAATGGATATAATATATATGAAAATCAGTATTACCTACCAATGGGTTTTGGTTATACGAGGTCTATTTATGCAGAAAATCCCGACGAAAAATTATCAATGAACGAAATGTACGACACTTTACTGCTAAGCGATTTAGAAGCAGCAGAGCGTAATAAGGACTTTGCCACACCGATGGAAGAAATACCCTATGTAAACACAACACCAGCAGGCTTTACACTGAGCCATCAAGAGCATTTAGCACTTAGTTGCTATGAATTTACAGTGGACAATAAAGGCTTTACCGCTAAATCAAATTTAGATGAAAATGTAATGATGTTTTTCAGTGTGCCCTATGAAGAGGGATGGTCGGCTACATTAAATGGCGAAGCGGTGATGATTGAAAAAGCAAATATCGGGTTTATGGCAGTGCCCGTACCAGCAGGGGAAAACGAAATTAGATTTGAGTTTACACCACCTGGAATTAAAGTGGGTGCGGCTGTAACAGTTTTTGCGATATTCACCCTCACAGGATACCTGCTATATTTTAAAAAACAAAGCCAAACTAAAGAAATTTATAAAGAAGCGGAGTGAATTTCATGAAAGATACGCTATACATCGTAATACCTTGCTATAATGAAGAGGAAGTCCTTCATGAAGCTGCCTCACGAGTAAAAGAAGTGCTAAATTCACTGATTAAAAAGAATAAAGCAGGTGCGGACAGCAAAATTGTATTTGTCGACGATGGAAGCAAGGACAAAACATGGCAGATAATAAAAGAGCTTTTTACAGATGATGATATATTTGTAGGGCTAAAATTATCGGCAAATAAAGGCCATCAAAATGCACTCCTCGCAGGACTTTCCTATGCAAAGGAGAATGCTGATGTGTCAGTATCAATGGATGCGGACTTGCAGGATGATGTTAATGCCGTAGAAAAATTCATGGATATGTATATAGATGGCTGTGATGTGGTGTATGGTGTACGAAGCGACCGCAAAAAGGATAGCTTCTTTAAGCGAAATACCGCACAGGGTTTTTACAAACTGATGAAGCTGCTTGGCGTAGATATAGTTTATAACCATGCAGATTATAGGCTGATGAGCAAGCGTGCCCTCGAGGGACTAACAGAGTTTAAAGAAGTGAATTTGTTTTTGCGTGGAATAGTGCCCCTTATTGGGTATAAATTTGCTGTGGTTGAGTATGAGCGTGGCGAGCGATTTGCAGGAGAGAGCAAATATCCACTCAAAAAAATGATATCCTTTGCACTCGATGCGATAACATCCTTCAGCGTAAAACCAATCAGATTAATTATGGGTATAGGTTTTCTGATATTTATAGTGAGCTTATTTATGCTTGCGTATTTTCTATTTCAAAGACTCTTTGGATATACTGTTACAGGCTGGACAAGTACAGTTATATCAATATGGATGATAGGGGGAGTACAGCTACTCTGCACAGGCATAATAGGGGAGTATATCGGAAAAATTTACAAAGAAGTAAAGGGGCGACCCAAATACTTTATAGAAGATATTTTATCTAAAAAATAAAAGGAGAAAAACGATGCTAAATAATTTAGGGCCGATGGAAATCGAAAATAAAAGCTTTCAGATAATTACCGAGGAAATGGGTGTGCACAAAATTCTACCCGAAAATGAACTCGTGGTAAAAAGAGTAATACACACAAGTGCAGATTTTGACTATATGGAAAACCTTATTTTTTCGGATGGTGCTGTAAAAGCAGGGATTGAGGCACTAAAAAAAGGTGCAGTTATAATAACCGACACAAACATGGCAAAATCAGGTGTAAATAAAACTGTAATAGCGAAATTAGGTGGCAAAGTGGAGTGCTTTGTAGCAGATGAAGAGGTTAGTAAAGAGGCAAAAGAGAGGGGCGTAACACGCTCGATAGTCGCAATGGAAAAAGCGGTAAAACTATATCCAAACGGCATTTTTGTAATGGGCAATGCCCCAACAGCACTCATAAGACTGATAGAGCTTATAAAAGAGGGAAAAGCAAACCCTTCACTTGTGGTGGGTGTACCTGTTGGATTTGTTAATGTTGTTGAGTCAAAAGAAATGCTCATTAAAGAGGATGTAAACTACATAGTGGCAAGGGGTAGAAAGGGCGGAAGCAATGTTGCAGCGGCAATTTGTAACGCCATGATATATCAAATAGAGAGGTAGGGAAAAGGATGATAAATATCTTTTCCTATTCGGATAAAGGCTGTGAATTAGCGGTAAAAATTTCGCAGCTATTAGAAGATGCAAATTGTTATGCGTCCGAAAAAAATGCTGAGAAGCATGGGCTGATACCCTACCAAACGCTTTCACAGGCTACAAAAGACTTTTTTTATAAAAGCGATGCACTAATTTATGTTGGTGCAGTGGGGATTGCAGTGAGGGCAATTGCACCATATATTGTGAGCAAAGAGAGCGACCCCGCAGTAATAGTGATTGACGACAATGTAAATTTCATAATCCCGATACTCTCGGGGCATATTGGAGGGGCAAATCGCCTTGCGAATGAGCTGTCTCAAAAACTTTCTGCAACAGCGGTAATAACCACCGCAACCGACATTAACGGCAAATTCTCGGTGGATGAATGGGCGAGCAGAATGGGATTTGTGATAGACTCATTGGATGATGCAAAAAAAATTTCCGCAGAGATACTAAGAAACGATGTAGGGATAAAAAGTGATTTTGAAATTATATCAAAACTGCCCTCAGGCCTCACACAAAGTAATGCAGATTACGGTATATATGTAACATACTCAACAAGTAAACCATTTAATCGGACCCTGCGAATAATCCCCAAAATAGTGCATATAGGAATGGGGTGCAGGCGTGGGGTGGAATTTTCTGCGGTAGAAGAGCTATTTTTAGAGGGGCTTAGTGAGGCTGGGATTGATATAAAATCAGTGGCAAGCATAAGCTCAATTGACCTAAAAAAAGATGAAGAAGCACTGCACATTCTGAGCGAAAAATACTCTATCCCACTAAAATTTTATTCAGCGGACGAGCTAAAAAAAGCCGAAGGGGAATTTACTCATTCAGATTTTGTAAAAGGCATTACAGGTGTTGATAATGTTTGTGAGAGGGCAGCAAGTGTTTCTTCAAAATCAGGAAGTCCACTGCTTAACAAAAAAGCAAAGAATGCAGTCACGGTTGCAATATATAGTGATAGGCTAAAAATAGAATTCTAAACAGCAAAATCGGAGGATACAATGAAAAAAATATGTGTATTTGCAGGCACTTCACAGGCAAGAAGTTTAATAAAGGGATTAGAGCAGTTTTCGGCTACACTCGAGGTAACTGCATGTGTGGCTACAAGCTATGGGCAGGGAGTTATGGAGGACTTTAGTGGAAAGCTTTTAAGGGGCAGACTAAATGCCGAAGAGATGGAACTGCTTTTTAAATCCGAAAAATTTAATTTAATAATAGATGCCACTCATCCCTTTGCTACTGAGGTAACTGCAAATATACGCAAAGCCGCAGAAGCTACGGGTATAGAATACATACGCATAATTCGCAATAAAGAAGAGGGTGGTAATGCAATTTATTTTAAAAGCCATGAGGAAGCCGCAAATTACTTAAATACTACTCAGGGGAATGTATTACTTACCATTGGTAGCAAGGATTTAGCTAAATATAGCATAGTAAATCAATTTAAAGAAAGGGTTTACACACGCATTCTGCCTATGAAAGACTCTTTTGCAATATGTGAAAAAGAAGGGATAAGCCCTCAAAAAATTATTGCTATGCAAGGTCCTTTTAGCTATGAGCTAAATTGTGCACTCATCAAGAGTCTGGATATAAAGTATATTGTCACAAAAGAAAGCGGTGGGGGAAGCGGATTTGTAGAAAAAATTGAAGCCGCAGATACCTGTAAAGCTACTGCACTTGTCATAGGGCAGGCTATAGAGGAAAAAGGTGTGTCACTACATAGGTTAAAAGCAAAGCTTATTACAGATTTTTCGCTTGAGTACAGACGCAAAGTGCATATAGTGGGCACTGGCACAGGTGGGATGCAAGTGATGACGGCTGAAGCTAAACAAGCGGTTAAAGATGCAGAAATTGTAATAGGGGCTAAAAGAATAGCGGAAAACTGCGCTTTAATTAATCCAAACATACACATTGCATATAAATCTGACGAAATAAAGGCTTACTTAGAAGAAAATATAGGATATGAAAATATAGTTATTGCCGTTTCGGGTGATGTTGGGTTTTACAGTGCGGCAAACAGCTTAAAATCAGCACTGTCGGACTTTGATGTAGATTTTATCTGTGGAATAAGCACACCGATATATTTTGCAAGCAAATTAGGTATACCATGGCAGGATATGCCCATGCTAAGCCTTCACGGCAGAAAAGACAATATAGTCCATTATGTAAGCACTCACCCGAGAGTATTTGCACTCACAGGTGGTGAAATGACGGTTAAAGCAGTACTTGATGAACTTGTAAACTATAATTTAAATGAGGTTAACATATATATTGGAGAAATGCTTTCGACCGATCAAGAGCGCATTACTAAAGGAACTGCCAAGGAACTAATAAATACAGATTACCATTCTATATCAGCAATTATTATAGAAAATCCTTTAGCCGAGAATAAAATAGTCCAAGCTATTCCCGACAGCGAATTTATCAGAGAACAGGGAATACCAATGACAAAAAGCGAAGTTAGGACACTCAGCATATCAAAGTTAACCTTATGCAGCAATTCGGTTGTCTATGATATTGGAGCTGGGAGTGGCTCTGTTTCAATAGAAGCTGCAAATGTAGCTTACAGGGGAACTGTTTATGCCATAGAGCGCAAATCGGAAGCAGTGGGGCTTATAAAAGAGAATATGATTAAGCATAAAACTGCAAATGTAGTACCAGTACATGGAATAGCACCCGATGCCTTAAATGCATTACCCGCCCCAACACACGCCTTTATTGGTGGCTCAGCAGGTAATCTAAATGAAATACTCACACTTCTATTAGCTAAAAATCCAAATGTAAAAATAGTTTTAAATGCAGTAACAGCGGAGACCATAGCCGAAGCCACAAACTGTATAAAAGAATTTGGCTTTAGTAATAGTGAGATTGTCTGTGTAAATACAGCTAAAAGCAGGAAACTTGGCTCCTATCATTTGATGGAAGCTCAAAACCCTGTGTATATCTTCACATTTAGCTGCCAATAATTACTTCAAATAAATTATTTGGAGGTAATTAGAAATGGCTATGCAACTAAAAGACAGTGAAACAAAATTAAATTTAATGAGGGCCTTTGCCGGAGAGAGTCAAGCGAGGAATAGATATATATTCGCCGCTGAGCAAGCTAAAAAAAATAATTTATATCTACTTGAGCAGGTGTTTAAATTTACTGCCGATCAAGAAGAGGCACATGCTAAAATTTTCTTTGACCACCTAAAAGAAGGTGGATGCGATAATGTAGAATTTGATGCTGCATATCCTGTGGATTTATCGGATAATGTATTAGATCTCTTAAATTATGCTGTACACAACGAATTTGAAGAGCATGACATAGTCTATAAAGCATTTGCTGAGAAAGC
The DNA here is from genome assembly GCA_964370185.1 of uncultured Oscillospiraceae bacterium. Classification (GTDB taxonomy): domain Bacteria; phylum Bacillota; class Clostridia; order Oscillospirales; family Ruminococcaceae; genus CAYJEQ01. Next base: position 10,183 of record CAYJIJ010000020.1, on the reverse strand, counting down.
CGCAGAAGAAGGTTTTACTAAAATTGCAGATTCTTTTAATAGGATTGCTAAGATAGAGAAAATCCATGGAAAGCGCTTTGAAGTTTTTGCAAAACTAATGGAGGAAAATAAGCTTTTCACACATTCCGAGAGTGGTAAATGGTTTTGTTTGCATTGCGGATATGTGCATGATGGAAGCGAAGCACCACTTCTATGCCCAGTATGCAAACATCCTCAAGGATTTTATGTAAGACCGGATACTGCTCCATTTACCTGTGAAGAAAAGATGATAAATAATTAATATCTATATATAAAAAACCAATGTCAACTAATTTTAAACATTAGTTGACATTGTTAATTTGATCTTCGATTTAGACTACTGACTCAGCTCTCCAACACTCTTTTCACTAAACATCACAGTAATTGCATATACTTGCTCATATCCAAGCTCTTCATATCTTTCAGCTTCTAAAAAACCGTAATCGGGTGAATATGACTGTATAGTGTCTTTTGAGGTGTGAATTTGTATCACAAGTGGGATTTCTTTTTCATATTCTACAATTGTTCTATCAGTGAGGTAGGAAGTTGCAACACTTAAATCTTCATTGTATTCATCGAGCTCGGTTTTGTAAGAGCTTGAGCCACTATTATTTTCACTTTGCACGGCTTGCCTGATACCCATTCCGATGTCGGTAAATGTAAGTGCTAATTTTCCGCTTGTATCGGTAAAAGCATTGCCGCCCCCACCGGAAATTAGCGACCATTCACCATCAATAATCTGATAAGTGTTTATTTGATAGGCTTTTACATTTTCATCAAGCTTAAATTCGGCAATATATGGAGCTTCCTCTGCACCGATAAAATTAAGCAAAGCCTCTTCACTATCAGTGAGTTGATATTTCTCAATATATAGTGCAGGTTCTTCGTTTTGGCTACAGGAAGTAAGAGTGAGTAAGCAGATTGCTAAGGTGGCAGCTGTTAATATTTTTTTCATTTATTTAATCCTTAAGTTTATTTTAAAACACATTATACTACATCTTTTTTTATTTGCAATTTTTAAATTTAGTTTTGCAAAATATTTTAGATAAAATTACAGTTAATTATTGCTCGAATTCACTTGTATAATTTTACTAAATATGCTATAATTGACACAAATTATCACCTGTTTTTTGTTAATAACATAAGCTTTTAAGGCTTTATTTATGCTAAACACGGCTTTAATTGCCCTAAATTAACTAAATTGAAAAATTAATGATTAATTAAAAGTAAATCTAAATGGCAGTGTATTTACTATCTGCCATACTTTAAATTGGGCAGTTACACCGAGTTATAATATATACACGGAAAGGGGCTGAAGTGATGAATATTAACATCACTGCAAGAAAAACAATCGTTAAGGACTCATTTAAGGAGAAAGTCGAAAAAAAACTCTCGAGATTCGATAGGTTTTTTGACCACTCAGCGGATGCCTCAGTGACCGTTACGAATGAGCAAGGTAGAGAAACGGTTGAAATCACTATTAAATCAAGGGGACTCCTTTACAGAGCTGAAAAAACAACTGATGACAGAGCGGATTCACTTGACGGTGTAGTAGATTTATTGTTTAAGCAAATTGTAAAAAACAAAGAAAGGCTCGAAAAGAAACTTCGTGAAAATGCTTTTACAGAAGCTTTTGAAGAAAGTTACGATGATTTTGAGCAGGATGAGATAAAAATAGTTAAAAACAAGAAATTCCCCATTAAACCAATGTCCCCAGAAGAAGCAGTACTACAAATGAATCTCTTAGGACATCAGTTCTATATGTTTAGCAATGCTCTAACAGATGAAATAAATGTTGTTTACTCGAGGAAAATGGGCCAATACGGACTTATTGAACCGGGAGTATTCGACGACGATGAAGATTAACAGTTAATTTAGGGGCTGTGCACAGTGAATAACTGCGTACAGCCCCCAATTTTAATTAAAGCCTATGATAAGATTTGTTATATTTATGTTCTTTGGTCGGCATCAAAATAAGTAATTAAAAGGCTTATTTATATCACCTGAAAGGGCAATTTAGCTTGCCTTGCTCTTGTCACTGTGTTGCAGGGCGAGTGAAAAAACAATATATTTTGCCCATCCATCCGTCCTATGAAACAGGACATGCGGACTTAGTTACTATGGGGTCAGGATGCCCTATATTTATAATTTATTATTGAAACGGAGGAGTTTGCTATGAGTAATAAAAATATCACCCCAGAAGTAGCAAAAGAAATTAAGCAATTAAGCAGAAAAATCAAACCAATAACTGCAATTGGTTGGCTATCATTCGTTGCAATTTTTGTTGTGGTTTTTACAGTAGCATTTACACAAGAGAGTACAAGCGAATTTAACCCATGGTTATTAGTAGGGGTAGGGTTGTTTGGCATTAGTGCTGTATGTTTTGTTTCGAGTAAAAATATTAAGAAAAATCTTGATGCATTAATTAATGAAAATTTTGTTATGAGTGAAATTGGTGACTTTTTTACAGTGGAAAAAATGGAAAAATTTGAGCACATCAATAAAAGTGATATAGAAAACACACATTTGATAGATGGCTGGAGAAAAGTTAGGGGCAATGACTACATAAAGGGGAAATATAAAAATATTAATTTTCAGTTTAGTGATATTTATTTATTTTATGAAACAAAAGATTATGTTGGAGATTCAGTAAAAACACAAGAACATAGAGTTTTTAAAGGGCAGTGGCTAATTTGTGATTTCCATATTCCAAATACTGCCGGACTGATGATAAGAGAGATTAGAAGAGGGAATTATCAGCAAAGCAATTATTCCACAGAAAATTTAGCATTTAATATGAGATATAATATCCAAACTGCGGATAAAGCTGTGGCAGAAAAAATTCTTACTTCTGAGTTTATTGAAAAAATAGTCGAAATCAATGATACTCTTCAAGCAAAGCTCTTGCTATATTTTGACGAAAACTGTATGCATATAGCCATAGATAATGGAAGGGATTTATTTGAAGTGCAAGGCAAATCGATAAATGAATCGGAGTTTGACCAATTGCGCGAAAAATTCAAAGAGGAAATGCAATATCTCACCAATATTATGGATATTCTTACAAGCAATTCCAATTTGTTCACTTAAAAATGAATAAATTTGTATTATTTTGGGGAAAAAACTATTTATAATTTGCTAATTAATTAGTAAAGTGATATAATTTATAAAAAGGTATTTGAATATAGTTGTAAAGAATTCTGGAGGGTATGAAATGAAATCTATTAAAATGAAAATCTTAGCTCTCGCGATGTCTTTGTTGCTTGTAAGCATTTCGGTTATTAGCGTTATTTCCATCTTAGCCACATACAACAGTACAATGTCGGCACTTGAAGAGTCGATGGTTGCAACTATTGATGCGGCGGCAGATATGGTAGAGGTACAGCTTCAGCGTTATAGGCAGATTGCAAATCAATTTGCGGTAGACCCAATATTCTCTCAAGAAATACCGGATGAAAATGTATTGCCAAGCGAAGAAAATCCAAATGTACGAACACGCCAAGAGGTAGTTGATGAAATACATGTTTATGCAGAAGAGCTTAAAGCCTTACATGGCATTGAATCAATTGACATTTTTTCCAAAGATGGTGTATCAATAAATTTTGGAATTGACTATTCCCAGACAGATTTTTTCAAAGTTCCAAGAGATACAGGTGAAGCATATATTGCTGACCCAACACTCAGCCCAGATACAGGGATGTTAACCATGCCTATAACAGCACCAATTATAAGGGATGGAGAATTTGAGGGAGTTGTGCTTTTTGCGATTAATCCCGAAGTATTCAGTACAATTGTTTCAAAAATAAGCGTGGGTGAGGGTAGCACCACTACAATCATTAATAGTCAAGGGATAACAATTGCTTATAATGAAGTAAAATATGTCTTTGATGCATATAACGCAACAGAAGAAGCCAAAAGCGACCCATCTATTCAAGCTCTTGCAGACCTTGAGCAAAAATTGATGGCAGGCGAGGAAGGCTTTGAAAATGTTGCATGGGACGGAGTCGATAGTTTTGCGGCGTACACGCCAATAGACGATTCCAATGGTTGGGGCATTTATGTCATGACTGCACAAGAAAACTTCTTAGCCCAGATGAATACTTCGATAATTATGGTAATAATTATTAGTGCAGTAATACTTGTGGTGTCAGCGTTTATTATAATTTTGGTAGCGAGGAAAATTTCAAAACCTATAAAACTTTGTGCAGACAGGCTTAATAAAGTTGCAGAAGGTGATTTAAAATCACCTATGCCTGAAATTAATGCAAAGGATGAAACTGGTGTCCTTGCAAACTCCACAGCTTCCATCGTAAATGCCGTAACAGCTATGATTAATGATTTAAACTACATACTCTCAGAAATAGCATCGGGTAATTTCGCAGTTGAAAGCAGAGCGAAAGAATACTACATCGGTGACTTTAGCTCACTCAAAGACAGCACCGAGGCGATAGTAAAAAAACTTTCGGCTACTATGCAAAAGATAAGTGAAGTTTCAGAGCAGGTAAGCTCAGGAAATAATCAGGTTGCACTTGGAGCACAATCACTGGCACAGGGCGCAATTGAGCAGGCATCTTCAATACAGCTACTTTCCACAACTATTGAAGAAATCAGTGCTAAAATTGCTGAAACTGCAAGCGATTCACAAACAGCAAAAACTGCAAATGAAAAATCACAAATAGCACTTGAGCAAAGCAGTGGACAGATGGATGAGATGATTAAAGCGATGGAAAATATCAGCGAAAAATCTCGTGAAATCAGCAATATCATTAAAACAATTGATGACATTGCATTCCAAACAAATATCCTATCTCTAAATGCGGCAGTAGAAGCTGCAAGAGCAGGAGCGGCGGGTAAAGGATTTGCAGTTGTTGCCGATGAAGTTCGTAGCCTTGCAACAAAATCTGCACAATCTGCCAAAGATACGGCGAGCTTAATAGAAGAAACAGTATCCGCAGTTAATGTAGGAAATAAAATCGTAAGCAGCACTTCAAATTCTATCAATGTAGCCCTACAAAATGCTAAAGAGTTAAGTTTACTTGTAGATGGCATTGCAACAGCTTCCACAACTCAGGCAGAAGGAGCGTCACAGGTTAGTGATGGAATTGACCAAATTGCCGCAGTTGTACATACCAACTCAGCTACTGCAGAGCAAAGTGCCGCTGCAAGTGAACAATTATCAAGCCAATCACAGATACTTAAAGACTTGATGAATGAATTTACCTTAAATGGCAACCATTCGTATCATAATAATACTAATAGCACTCACACAAGTGATGAGAATTTTAATACATATAACGACTCAAAATACTAAAAAATTAAAGGCACTATAAGAAAAGTATGGGGTGCATTCCTTCGCCGAAGGCGAGGGAATGCACCCCATAGAATTTCACCACAACAATTAGTATAGAACCATATTAAGTAACTAATTATTCGGGCATTCCATTACAGAGGTAAGGGAATGCCCGAATTTATATTAAACAATAATATTCAGTATAATACCTATAACCCACACACTTTAAAAATAAAAGAGAATTATTTATAGATACAATCAGATATACATAGAAAACAAAGCTATGATTGACATTAGAAGATGTATATAAGCTAATTCTTCAATTGCTAAATTCTACCACTTGCAGTAGCTTTAATTACAGTGCTAAGATATACCTGCGTTCCCAGTGCTGAAACGGATTGGTTATTTATTTGCTCTATTTCTATCGTAAGTTCACCAATCGCCCCCCTTGCTTTTGCACTTAAAACAGCTTGGCTTGTGGCAAGTTTTGTAGCTTCTATTATAGCAGTTTCAATATCATCAAATTCAATACATTCATTCGCTGAATTAATAATGTAGCTTTTGGAAGCAGCAGTGTTGCAATTTTTTTCTATCATTATTACCGCATTCGCAGAAATATCAGCAATTACTGCACCTACTGCATTAGCCACGGAAGCGTATTCTGGGATAATACAATCGGTACTGAGTGCTTTAGAAACTTTTTTTAGAAAAATATGTGTTGGTGCACCAATACCAATTAATGTTGCACTTGTAGAAAAGCCCTGAGAGAAAAACAAATTGTCTGAATGATTTTTATCATGCCAACTCTGTTCAATTAGCATTTCAAAAGCGGGTGGCATCCCCTCGGCAAACTGCTGAGGATGTTTTTGACTTAACAATACTCTCACAATATTCGAGTATAATTTTTTGCATATCAAATTATAGATTTCATCACAAAATTTTTCGACATCGGAGGGGGTGTCTTCATACTCAGCCATTCTCTGAAGCAAAAATCTTACACCTAATAGGGAAGCTTCTGCATTATGTGCAGTGAAATCACCTTTTATATGCATGATATCGGTTGGAGTAAGACCACAGCGGATAATAATTCCCTCAGCTTCCAGTCTTTCATATTTTTTACCGTAATTATCCACCTCGGTTAAGCCGAGGATGTTATCATTTTTTTTAAGACGATTTATAAAGTCGACTTCATTAAAATTGTAACGCCTTATATCGCTTGGCTTATTTACCAGCATATAAAATTCATGGAGTGCAGACAAACTAAATGTCTCCGATTTTACAAGTTTCTTAAGTGCATCTAAAATATGAGGGTGTTTATTTGCCGCAACACACAATGGTACGGCACGTCGAGTATCAAGCTGCAATTTACCAGCATTTAAAAATATTCTACTGTCACCACCAAGTGCAAATGTGGTTACATCCACACCTTTTATTTGTGTCTTAAATCCACCAATGCAAATATGCTCAGTCATAATAGGGGAATTATTCTTAACCAGTGCAATATCCGTGGTCGTACCTCCAATGTCTACAATAATGCTGTCACTGCAATTAGTAAGACCACGTGCGCCCACAACACTCGCAGCAGGGCCACTCAAAATAGTGCAGACAGGATATGAAGCTGCGCTGGACAAATTCATTAAGCTTCCATCACTTCTTACAATCATAGTTTTGAGATTCAAATTTTGTGATGAGAGAGATTTTTCAGTGGAATAAATGAATTTCTCGATTGTTGAAATGAGTTTGGCATTTAACTGAGCGGTAACACCTCTCTCAATCACATTTAAATTATCAGCAACTTCGGTAGCAATTACAACGGGAAGATTATACCTATTCTGAATTTCTTTTTTTGCTACTTTTTCACAAATCGCACCATTGCGAGTAGCATAAGTAGCCGAAAGTGCAATTGACTGTGCATCATTAAACCACGGTGACTCATCCTTTAATATGGACTTCCAATCAGGGTGATTAACAACTAATCCATCATAGCTACAATCGTTTTCCACAAATAGTAAATCCGATAATGCAAGTCTATATTTTTTGCTTATATCCAAGGATTTATAATTTTCTAAATCATATCCTATAAGTACTAATTTAGCTCTACTTCCGGTGTTTTCCACACATGCATTTGTTGCAAGTGTAGTAGAAAGGCAGAGTAAATCCGCTTCAGATAATAAATCATGCGGAAGTAAATTTAATACATTGCATATCCCAATGCTTAAGTCATCTCTGGTGGTTAGCGACTTAGCTGACGCAAGGATGCTCTTGTTTTTAAAATCGTAGATAACGCAATCAGTATATGTGCCACCTGTATCAATGCCAATGCCAATACTCATAAGAATTATATCCTTTCAATAAAATTAAAATTAGATAATCGAAACTACGCATTACAATTTAATTTTCTATATAATTTAGTATTATTTATTTTGTATGCTTCCCTAATTTGTGGGTGAAAAATACATAATAGTAGATTTGAGTCGCAATTGTAAAAAGAAATGTATGCAGATTAAATTAATACTAACATATAATAAATATACCGTCAATAAGCTTGTTATCACATTAAAATGAAGCGAATATAATCGCGGTGTAAGAGATTTTCAGCAAGGAATGATACATATTTAATTACTATATATATTTATAAAAATACAGGAAAATTAGTGCAAATTTGTTGTATATACTTGCAAAATTTTATATTTTCTTGCAAATATATATCAAATAGTGTAAAATAAATAAGATATTCAAAACTCTATTACCATAGATATAAATGTTTTGATTTAATAAGAAACACAAGCTATACCATTTAAATAACCATAGTACTGCATTTTGGTTTTAGTTTAGTGGAGAGAGGTTATCCTTTGCAACAGTTCAGAATTTTAAAGCTATATCTCTTTATTTTTTCAGCAGCCTTTTTGGCTTTTAATCACATGCTAACATCCCTTCTCACATTTATTGTGCTTGATACAATTTTAGCAGTCTTAGCCATACTTACCACAGAAAGTAATAAACAGAGAATAGCATCAATTATTTGCTACACACTACTACTGCCAATACAACTTTCATACATTGTATTTGCGGTAAATGGAAGAGAATCATCAACTGTGAGTCATACAATGATAATGATTTTACTTTATTTAATGTTGATTTTTTCTTTTTCGTTGGTTAATTTTTTAGAAATGAGAAATTACAACCACTATTTTTTCCACAATGGGGGCAATACTAATGTATTGCCATTTAGTGAACTAAATAAATTTACAGAAGCTTTAAGAGAAAAAAAAGAGCTATTAGATAAAGCAAGTGGAATGTTAACGCGCAAGAATATTGTTGAAATTGCTGATGAAATAAAAAGAAGTAATTCATTTTCATATATTAACAACGGTACACTCACAGAAGAGTATTTTAAGATTTTAGATGATACATTGGATGATGAATCAGTTTACATAGTCCTTTCTGATACGGGCAGTGTACCCAGCCAGATAATATCCCTTTTTACTGAAAAATCACATAATCATGTTTCAATATCTTT
>CAYJIJ010000020.1:0-1345 GCA_964370185.1 uncultured Oscillospiraceae bacterium | reverse complement strand
CTTGTTAGCTATAATGGAGGGGAAAGAGTAAATCCGCCGGGACTAAATAGTGAAATGCTTAAATTTCTCGCTAAAAAGAAAAATGCTGTGATTTATGTATATAAATTAAGTGTGAGCAAAGAGCAGAAACTAAAAATGATTAACAAAATTAAAGAAATAAATGAAAATGGGAGCGCATACAATCTCTTAGGTTTGATTCTTAAAAAATCCTACAAGCCAAATATAATGTATTGCTCACAGTTTGTATATACATTACTTGAGTATGCAGATGCAACTTATTTTACTAAAGACAGAAATAATATTAAACCAACCGATTTAGTTGAGCTTGATTATCACAAAAAACTCAGTTTTGTTTACGAAATTAAATTTTAACTATTGTTTTTACTACATAAATAATAAAAAAACAGAAATTTCTCTTTTAATTAACATTTTGATATGATACAATGGATACATCGTGTACTCAATTGCAAAGCGAAGTATAAAATTCACAAAGGAGGTGTCTTGATGGCAGAAACAAATATAAAAACAATATCACAAAACCGCCAAGCAAGGCATGAATATTTTGTGATGGAAAGCTTTGAAGCTGGAATTGAGCTTTATGGGACGGAGGTTAAATCCATCAGGCAAGGTGGAGTCAATCTTAAAGAGAGCTGGTGCGATATAAAAAATGCAGAAGTTTTTATAAAGCAGATGCATATAAGCCCATATGAAAAGGGAAATATATTTAATAAAGACCCACTTAGAGTAAGAAAACTATTATTGCATAAAAGAGAAATTAATAGGTTACTTGGATTAGTTAAGCAGGATGGTTTGACCTTGATACCATTATCACTTTATTTTAAGGGTTCACTTGTCAAAGTGCAGTTAGGCGTTTGCAAAGGTAAAAAACTACATGACAAGCGTGAGGATTCAGCCAAAAGAGATGCAAAGCGTGAGATGGACAGAGCACTGAAAGATAGAAATAGATAAAACCGCATACCAAATGCGCATTATACATGGGGGCGTAAAGGTTTCGACGGGGATGAAGAAATATGAGAAGCGAGCAGAGGAGTGTGCCCTCTATAAAACACAACTTTTTAAATTAAACGCTGAAGATAATTTAGCTTACGCAGCTTAATTAAGCTGCCGTCTGACTGAGTAGTACCACGGATTCAGATCGGGCGTCGATTAGTGGTGAACGATTTATCCTATTATCCTTGTAAGGTAAATTGTATTAAAGGATACTAAGCTGTGTAGCCCGTCCGTTGGCGACATGGTAAGGGAATGTTAAATTTCGGACTGCGCTCGGAGATGCTTGTATGGAATTGTTTTCGGACAGGGGTTCAATTCCCCTCGCCTCCACCAA
>CAYJIJ010000019.1:0-35345 GCA_964370185.1 uncultured Oscillospiraceae bacterium | reverse complement strand
GTTAATCTGCGAAAATCTAAAAATATTTAAGAGTGGGGCAGAGTGAAATGATAAAGAGTATGACGGGCTACGGCAGGTCGCAAAAACTTCTCGGTGGCAGGGATATTACAGTTGAGATTAAGGCGGTAAATCACCGCTATTTTGAGTTTAATTCACGAGTGCCAAGAAGCTATGCATATTTAGAAGAAAAGCTGAAAAGCCATATTCAAAAATCGGTGTTTAGAGGCAAGGTTGATGTAAATATCACTGTAATAAATTTAGAGGGCACCACCACACAGGTGGAGATAAATAAACCGCTTGCGGCGGCGTATATATCCGCACTCAGAGATTTAGGAAGTGAACAGGGACTAAGTGATGATTTAAGTCTTTCTACAATAAGTAGGTTTGGCGATATATTCACACTACGCAAAACAGTGGATAGCGAAGACGAGGTTTGGCAGGATGTTAAAACTGTTTGCGACGATGCGTTAGCACAATTTATTCGCATGAGGGAAACTGAGGGCGAGGGGCTTAAAGCGGACATACTCTCAAGGCTTTTAGTGATAACAGAGCATGTTAAAGCGGTGGAGGAAAAATCCCCCGAAACACTCGCAAAATACCGCCAAAAACTCTATGATAAAATGAGTGAAATACTCGCAGATAAAAAAATAGAAGAACAGCGCATACTCACAGAAGCGGCGATATTCTCCGAAAAAATAGCGGTGGATGAAGAAACCGTTAGGCTAAAAAGCCATATAGCCCAGTGCCAAAATTTCTTAGAAAGCACCGAGGCAATAGGCAGGAAACTCGATTTTCTAATGCAGGAATTTAATCGTGAAGCAAACACCATAGGCTCAAAGGCGCAGGACATTGAAGTGTCTAAAATAGTGGTGGAGATTAAATCCGAGCTTGAAAAGATAAGAGAACAGGTGCAAAACATAGAATAGCAAAGGCTTTATTAAAGGGGAATAGGGATGAAACTGATTAATATAGGGTTTGGCAATATGGTTTCCGCCAACCGCTTAGTGGCAATAGTCAGCCCAGAATCTGCGCCTATTAAAAGGATTATACAGGACGCAAAAGATAGGGGAACACTTGTGGATGCTACATATGGCAGACGGACGAGAGCGGTAATAATAACTGATTCCGACCATGTTATACTCTCGGCAATACAGCCGGAAACAGTGGCAAATCGCTTAATTGACGACGAGGGTGAGGATCTAAATGCAGATGAATGACAGAGGACTTTTAATAGTGCTCTCAGGCCCGTCGGGTGTGGGGAAAGGTACACTTTTAAAGGAAATAATGAATAGGAATGAAAACATATTTGTTTCGGTTTCTGCTACAACAAGGAAGCCCAGAGATGGCGAAATAGACGGTGTTAACTATCACTTTCTCACCAAAGATAATTTTAGAAGCATGGTGGAAAATGGCGATATGCTCGAATACGCCATGTACAGCGGAAACTTCTATGGCACCCCAAAATCCACAGTGGAAGAAGAGCTTGCAAAAGGGCATGATGTGGTACTTGAAATAGAGGTACAGGGTGCTATGCAGGTAAAAGAAAAGCTAAAAGAAGCTGTGCTCTTATTTGTGATGCCGCCCTCCTATGAAGAGCTAAAAAATCGTCTTGCGGGCAGGGGCACCGAAACCGAGCAAGAGATAAAATGCAGGCTTGACGCCGCAAAAGAAGAAATAGCAAAAGCAATTAGATATGACTATGTAATAGTAAACGACGACCTAAATGATGCGGTTCTTCGCACCGAAAGAATACTGCTTTCGGCAAAATGTGCAGGCAGTAGAATGAAGAAACTCGTTGAGAATATATTATTGGCAGATTAATTTAATTTAAGTGAGGTAGAAAATATGTTAAGACCAGCAATGTCGCAGATAATTAAGAAGAATGATAGTTACTACAAATTCGTGGTGGCGGTAGCAAAGAGAGCAAGGGATATAGCAATAGATAATGAAGACAACAAAGATGCTCCTGTGGAAAAACCGGTAAAGCTTGCCGTGGAAGAATTTGCTGAGGGCAAATGCAAGGCGGACTATTCACAAAACTAAAATTTTAAATAACTTTCTCCTATAACTCTCACCGCCTATGGCGGTGAGAGTTATAGGATGTGGGAAAGTAGAGCTAATTTTGAGGTGAAATTATCCGTGTATGTCTCCCCCCGCCGCAGGCGGGGGGAGACATACACAAAAATAATTAGGGGCTCTTTTCCAACTCCCGAGTTATAAGACCATATTCGGATGTAGTAAAAAGATAAAAGAAATAAAATGGTAGTGGTAAAATAGAGCCTGTTTGCAGATTAAAAGCAAATAGACACTCGCCATTACACACAATAAAACAATAGTCACCGCATTTTGTATGAACTGAGAAAGAGGATGAATATAATGCCTTTAAAGGGAAAGACGATAATACTTGGAGTAACAGGTGGGATAGCGGCGTATAAATCCGCTATGCTTTGCTCACTTTTGGTTAAATCGGGGGCGCAGGTGCATGTTATCATGACTAAAAATGCCTGTGAATTTATAGCTCCGCTCACCTTTGAAACACTGAGTAGCAATAGAGTATCGGTAGAAACATTCGATAGGAATTTCGAGTGGAATGTTCAGCATATATCGCTTGCTAAAAAAGCTGATGCTGCGGTGGTGGCACCTGCAACGGCGAATATTATTGCTAAAATGGCAAACGGCATTGCAGACGATATGCTCTCAACCACGCTTTTAGCCTGCACCTGCCCTAAATTAGTTGCAACTGCGATGAACACGGGAATGTTTTTAAATACTGCTACACAGCGCAATATGAAATGCCTTGAGGATATGGATATAAAGCTAATTCACGGTGCCGAGGGAATACTCGCCTGCAATGATGTGGGCAAGGGTAGAATGGCGGAGCCAGCGGAGATTTTAGAAAAGCTCATAAATATAGTGGCATATGAAAAAGACTTAGCAGGCAAAAATATAATTGTAACAGCAGGGGCAACAAGGGAAGCGCTTGACCCTGTGAGATATATTACAAATCACTCGAGCGGTAAAATGGGATATGAAATAGCAAAGGCGGCAGTGGCAAGGGGAGGGGATGTCACCCTAATAAGTGGCAAAACTGCACTGCAAAAACCGATGGATGTAAATTTTATTGAAATAACCTCTGCAAAGGATATGCATGACGCCGTAACAAAACACTTCCCACACTGCGATATGCTAATAAAAGCGGCGGCAGTGGCGGACTACACCCCTAAAGAGGTGGCAGAAGAGAAGATTAAGAAAAAGGCGGAGGACGGCATGAGCATTGAGCTAATGCGAACCGTCGATATATTAAAATCCCTTAAAGAACAAAATGATAAGAGCAAGATAGTATGCGGCTTTTCTATGGAAACCGAAAATTTAGTGGAAAATTCCACAAAAAAGCTCACCGACAAATGCCTCGACATGGTGGTGGCGAATAGCCTAAAAACCGAGGGCGCAGGCTTTGGGGTGGACAGCAATATAATAACAATTATCACAAAAGAATCTGCAAAAGAATATGAGCTGATGAGCAAGCAAAAAGCGGCACATACAATACTTGATGAGCTTTTAAAGCTGTAATTAACTAAATTTGTGTGGACTAATTCTCTTTTGTATGTCTTCCACCGCTTACGGTGGCGAAAGACATATTGGGCTTTGTTTTTACACTCTCACCGAAATTTAAAGGAGCGTCTATGAGCTTAATTGCCAAAGTAGTGGTGGAAAATGCCACAATAAGCTTTGATAAAGAATTTGACTATATAATACCCCAAAGCTTAGCGGCGCAGTTAAGGGCAGGATGCAGAGTTTTGGTGCCGTTTGGCAGTGGCAATAGGCGCAGGGTAGCGCTTGTCACCGAGATTATTAGCCGTGAAGATGCACAGGGGCTTAAATCGGTGCAGAGCCAAATAGACGAATTCCCCATATTAAGCGAAGAGTTCATATTGCTAATTCATTTTTTAAAGAATTACACATTTTGCAGATATTACGACGCAGTAAAAATACTACTGCCGAGCGGCATGAACATAACGCCCGACATTTCATACACTTTACTCACCGAAAAATACGACGGTGAAGACACAGTAAAAAGCCAAATAATCGACTGCATAAATGAAAACGGTGGCAAAATTTCGCAGGCAAAGCTCATGGAGCTGATAAAAGATAAAAAACTGCAAAAAATAATAGACGAGCTTTTGCACAGCAAAGAAATAGCGCAGATTTTCGATCACAAGCAGAAGATACAGGACGAAAAATCGGTGATGGCAAAGCTTTCATATGATGAGATGCCACCAAAGCTCACCCCAAAACAAAAGCTTGTATGGGAAATGCTATCACAGCAGGATGCCTCGGTAAAAGAGATAGTATACTATCTGCCAATTACCAAGAATGTGGTGGATAACATGGTTAAAAAAGGGTATATTACCCTTTACGAACAGCCAGTATATCGCAATCCTCACGCAGGGGTTAAATCGGAGCAAAACAGCGAAATAAAGCTCTCGGAGGAGCAAAATAAAGCATATGGGACACTGCTCTCCCTACTCAATGAAAAAAGCGAGCAAACCGCACTCCTATATGGAGTAACAGGCAGTGGCAAGACGAGTGTATTTTTAAAGCTTGTTGAGCAAACTGTGAAAAATGGCAAAACAGCGATAGTAATGGTGCCTGAAATATCCCTCACACCTCAAACAGTAGAAAAATTCCACAAGCTCTTTGGCGACAGAGTGGCGGTACTGCACAGCAGCCTAACAATGTCGCAGAGAATGGACGAATGGAAGAGGATAAACGAGGGCAGGGCGGATGTGGTTGTGGGCACACGCTCGGCGGTCTTTGCGCCACTTAAAAACATAGGCATAATCGTAATGGATGAAGAGCAGGAGCATACATACAAATCAGAAAAATCCCCGAGATTTCACGCAAGGGACATAGCACTTTTCAGAAGTAGGCACCACAAAGCGCTTCTTCTTTTAGCCTCGGCAACCCCGAGCATAGAAAGCTATCACAGAGCCAAAACGGGCAAATACACTTTAGTGCATCTCACCGAAAGGTATGGAGGTGCCCTCCTCCCCGATGTGTATGTAGTGGACACCAAGGGAATGGAAAAAATGGGCATGGGAATAAGTGAGTCGGTAATAGAGGAGCTATACACGAATTTACAGGCAGGTGAGCAGAGCATATTGCTTTTAAACCGAAGAGGGTACAACACCGCCGTAAAATGCTCTTCATGCGGAGAAGCAGTAAAATGCGTTTCCTGCGATTTGCCACTCACATATCATATAAAAAACCGAAAATTGATGTGCCATTATTGTGGATACAGTGTGTCACAACTTTCCACTTGTGGGGCATGCGGAAGCGAGCTTGTGAGATACACTGGCATGGGCACACAGCTTGTGGAGGAAGAGCTTAACAAACTTTTCCCCGAGGCGAAAATACTCAGAATGGATATGGACACCACAATGTCACGCAGTGCATACGAAGATAAATTTGGTGCGTTTTTAAGGGGTGAATACCAAATCATGCTCGGCACTCAAATGGTGGCAAAGGGGCTTAATTTCCCAAATGTAACATTCGTTGGAGTGCTAAACCCAGACCAGCTTCTATACAGCTCTAATTTCAGGGGCTATGAAAAGGCGTTTTCACTCATCACGCAGGTGGTGGGCAGGAGCGGCAGGGGCGAGAAAAAGGGTAGAGCGTTTATCCAAACGGCAAATAACGACCACAGCGTGATAGGCTATGCCACCATGCAGGACTATGAAAGCTTTTACAATGAGGAGATAATATTCAGAAAATTAAATCTTTATCCACCATTTTGTAAAATTACCTGTGTAGGATTATTATCAGAGAATGAAAAAGCAGTGGCAAATGCAGCAAATGAGGCGGCGAAGATAATTACTAAGCTTGCAAAGGGAAGTGAAACCCTCGCAATAAAAATGCTTCCCCCAGTACCGGACACACTATACAAAGCAGGCGGAAAATACAGATACAGAATACTTATAAAGCACAAGCAGGATAAAAATGCATATGATTTACTACTGAAGACAGCGGAAGAATTTTCTGCGCTCAGTGAATTTAAAGTGGTGAATATGATAATAGATACAAATTATGATGGATAAAAAGAGGGGAATGGAAAACAAATGGCAATTAGAAAAATACTGACCGATGAAGATGAACTGCTTAGAAAAAAGAGCAGAATAGTGGAAAAATTTGACGACAGGCTCTTTACACTCCTTGACGATATGGCGGACACAATGTACGAAGCAAACGGCGTAGGCCTTGCCGCACCGCAGGTGGGTGTACTGCGTCAGGTGGTAGTAATTGATGTGGGGGACGGCATAATAGAGCTAATTAATCCCAAAATAATACTAAGCGAAAGCGAGCAGGAGGGCAGTGAGGGTTGCCTTTCTTCCCCTGGCGAATATGGCATGGTTAAAAGACCATATATGGTAATTGTCAGAGCGCTTGACAGGGATGGAAGAGAAATAGAAGTGGAGGGCGAAGAGCTCTTAGCAAGAGCACTCTGCCATGAAATAGACCATCTAAACGGCGTGCTTTTTAAAGATATTGCCGACTATATGCTCGACCCCTCGGAAGTTGAAACCGACTAATATTTACTACCCTTAGGCAAAAGATTAATAAATATAGTGATATAGCCTTATATCGGTGTAGGTGTCTTAAGAAGGATGCAAAAAATATTTCGCAGATTTAGCTGTGTCATGAAGCTTGCAATGTCCAAAAAGCTTTACAAATTATTAAGCCTGTGATTATTGGCAGATTAATTTTTATAAGCAATTATAAATGAATTTTCAGATACGGAGAATTAGATGAATATAATATATATGGGCACTCCCGAATTTGCTGTGCCGCCACTAAAGGAAATCATCGCCGCAGGGCATAGGGTTTCGGCAGTGTTTACCCAGCCAGACAAGCCCAAGGGCAGAGGGTATAAACTTGCACCTCCCCCAGTAAAAGAGCTCGCCTTAGTGCATAATATACCAGTGTATCAAAACACGGCACTGAAAGACGGCGAAGCCTTAAAAATAATAGAGAGCTATGCACCCGATTTAATTATAGTGGTAGCATATGGAAAGATACTGCCAAAGGAAATACTGAGTTACCCAAAATACGGCTGTGTAAACTTGCACGCCTCACTGCTCCCAAAATATCGTGGAGCTGGGCCAATACAGTGGTCGGTTATTGATGGATGTAAAGAAGTGGGCGTGACCGCAATGCTGATGGCGGAGGGGCTCGACACAGGCGATATGCTCACAAAGGTAAGCACCGAGCTAATGCCGGAAGAAACAGCTGGTGAACTGCACGACAGATTATCAATACTCGGCTCAAAGCTAATCACCGATACGATAATATCACTGGAAAAAGGCGAAATTACCCCACAGCCACAAATTGAGGAGCATTCAAGCTATGCGCCGATGCTAAATAAAGCGATGGCGAAGCTCGATTTTAGTAAAGATGCCATTACCCTGCACAACCTCATAAGGGGAGTAAACCCGTGGCCGGTGGCACATACTACATTTGAGGGCAAGCTCCTAAAAGTGTACAGGGCAGAAGTAGCTGAGGGATACAGTGGAAATGCAGGAGAAATACTCGATGAAAAGAATTTCATTATAGGTTGCGGTGAGGGTGCTCTAAGGCTTACAGAAATTCAAAGCGAGGGCGCAAAAAGGATGCCCGCATCACAGTTTTTAATGGGGAAATCTATTAAAAAAGGTGATTATTTAGGCTAAGACAAAGATTAAAAGAACTAATAAAACAGGAGATTATTATGCCATATTTTTATTTTGACAGCTATTATTTCATACTTATAATACCAGCTATGATACTTGGTATGCTTGCACAGGCAAGAGTTACCTCCGCATTTAACAAATACAAAAATGTAAGAAGTTCACGTGGATATACTGGGGCGGATGTAGCGAGAAGAATACTCGACAGCAATGGGCTAAACCATGTGCGTGTTGAACGAGTGAGTGGAAGACTCAGTGACCACTTCGATCCAAGAAGCAATACAATTCGTCTTTCGGACGAGGTTTATTTAAGCAGTTCCATCGCTTCAATAGGGGTTGCCGCACATGAAGTGGGGCATGCAATACAGCACGACAGAGGCTATCTCCCAATAAAGGTGAGAAATCTATTTGTGCCCGTGGCAAATCTTGGCTCAACACTTGGCATACCACTAATTATACTCGGTGTGCTAATAGATATATCGGGGCTAACTACAATAGGACTAATTACATTTTCCGCAGTGGCAGTGTTTCAAACAATCACGCTACCCGTAGAATTTAATGCGAGCAGTAGGGCGATTAAAACACTTGAAAATGATGGCTACCTCGAGGGAGAAGAGCTAAATGGAGCAAAAAAAGTGCTCTCGGCGGCGGCACTCACCTATGTGGCGGCGCTGATAATGTCACTCGCACAGCTACTAAGATTATTCCTCTTATATGGAAACAGAAACAGGGACTAAAAGGAGGCTTATATGCCAACAGTCAGACAAAGTGCACTCTCTGCCATAATGAAAATTGAGCGTGAAGGTGGATATTCAAATATAGTGGTGGACAACATCCTAAAAGAGCTTGAGGCAAGGGACAGAGCATTTGCCACGGCACTTATTTATGGAGTGGTAGAGCGCAGAATAACCCTTGACCACATAATAAAAAGCTATTCAAAATCACCGCCCCACAAGCTCAATCCAACTGTGGCGGCGATTATAAGGCTTAGCCTATATCAGCTCCTCTATATGGACAGCGTGCCCGAGAGTGCCGCTGTAAACGAGGGGGTAACACTTGCTAAGAAAAATAAGGTGAGCTTTGCCTCTGGCTTTGTAAACGGACTGCTTAGAAACTTTATAAGGGATGATATGAAAATTCCACCTGTAAAAGGTGGGGTTAAAGAGCAGATTTCGGTGGAGTGTTCCTGCCCGCTTTGGCTTGTGGACAAGCTTTATAATTACCATGGTGAGGAAAAAGTGAGGGAGATACTCTCAGCTTCACTTGGCGCACCGCCAAATTACATAAGGGTTAATACCACCCTCACAAGCACGGAAAAGCTCGCAGAAAAGCTTCAAAATGAGGGCGCTACGGTGGAAACTACCGAAATAAAGGACTGCCTAAAGATAAAGTCTTCAGATATTACACAGCTTAAAAGCTTTAAAGAGGGACTTTTCCATGCGCAGGATGTTTCAAGCCAGATATGCTCGGATATGGCGGTGTCAGAGGGTGCAAAAAGAGTGCTCGATGTCTGTGCCGCACCTGGTGGCAAGAGCTTTACAATGGCTGAAATTATGGCTGGTAAGGGCGAGATATATGCTTGCGACCTCCATGAAAACAGAGTAAAGCTAATAGACGACGGTGCCAAAAGGCTAAAGCTTGAAAATATCAAGGCGGTTAAATGGGACGCTTCACTTTACAACGAAAAATTCATGCTCTTTGACTCTGTGCTATGCGATGTGCCATGCTCTGGCTTTGGCATTATACGCAGAAAACCCGAAATAAGGTATAAAAAGCAGGAAGATTTAATAAATTTGCCAAATATTCAGTATGACATATTGGAAAATTCCTCGAAATATGTTAAAGTAGACGGGGTGCTTATTTATTCCACTTGCACATTGCTCAGAGTAGAAAATGAAGATGTGGTAAATAAATTCCTTGATAAACACAAAGAATTTGCACCCTTTGATGAAGAAAATCCACATACCACATATTTGCCAACTAAAAATGGCGGCGATGGATTTTTTATTTTTAAATTGCGGAGAATAAAATAATATATGAATAATATTTCCGAAAAAGAAAATATTGATATAAAATCGCTAACTCTGCCAAAGCTAAAAGAGATGCTAAAAGACTTAGGCGAGCAAAATTTTAGGGCGGGGCAGATTTACTCATGGCTTCACAAGCAGAGAGTGGATAGCTTTAGCGGGATGACAAATCTATCCTCTGCACTAAGGGAAAAGCTCAGTGAAAACTGTGAGATAAAAACCCTTAAAGTTGAGCGCGTGCTTGCTTCAAAGCTTGATGGCACTAAAAAATACTTGCTTGCACTCGACGATGGCGATTGTGTTGAAGCGGTACTTATGCAGTATAAGCACGCATATAGCCTTTGCATTTCCACACAGGTGGGGTGCAAAATGGGTTGCAAATTTTGTGCGAGCACACTTGCAGGCTTTAAGCGCAACTTAACCGCCTCGGAAATGCTTGAGCAGATATATCTGATAGAGCAGGACGCAGGCGTGAAAGTGGGAAGCTTAGTACTAATGGGAATTGGTGAGCCACTTGACAATTTTAATAATGTAGTTGATTTTTTAAATATACTCTCTTCCCCCGAGGGGAAAAATTTGAGCTTAAGGCATGTTTCACTCTCAACCTGTGGCTTGGTGGATAAAATCTACGATTTAATGGAGCTAAAACTCGGCATAACTCTCTCCATTTCCCTACATGCCACAAATGATAAGGATAGAAGCGGTATAATGCCCGTAAATAATAGCTATAATATAGAAAAGCTATTAAAGGCTTGTAAGGATTATTTTAATGCCACAGGCAGGAGAATATCCTTTGAATATGCACTTATAGAGGGAGTAAACGACACTCCTGAAAAAGCAAAGGAGTTAATTTCACTGCTAAAAGGCATGGTATGCCATGTGAATTTAATACCGATAAATAGTGTAAAAGAAACTAATTACATAAGAAGTGCAAACAGCTCGGTAGAGAGGTTTAAAAAAACTTTACTTGAGCATAATATCAATGCTACGGTGCGCAGAGAGCTCGGTAGCGATATAGATGCTGCATGCGGACAGCTCAGACTAAATAGCAAAAAAACTAATGCTAAGTAGTAATTAGTAGCTTAGAAAATTCTCTTCGATACTTCTCAGCGAAGTGAGTGGAGGGATAGAAAAAATATTTAGCAGTTTAAGCTTTAAATATCTAATTAACAGCAAAGAGGAGGGGTAGCCGATGGCGGTTTTTGGAAACACCGATGCAGGCGCGGTAAGAGAGGACAATCAAGATTATTTTACAAATAAAGTGCTCGCTTCCGATTTGCTATATTCAATTGTCTGTGACGGAATGGGTGGCGCTGTGGGCGGAAGCATTGCGAGCAAACTCGCCACAGAATATATAGAGAGCACGCTTGATATAGGCGTTTCGGAAAAAGACTTTATTCCGAAACAACTGCTTGTTTCAGCTATAAATAACGCAAATGCGGCGGTTTATAATAAGTCCAAAGAAGATGGGCTTGCAGGCATGGGCACCACAGCGGTGGTGGCACTTTTAAAAGAAAATACGCTATACTGCATATATGCAGGAGACAGTAGGCTTTACAAATACAACGAAGAAAATTCAGAAATAACTCAACTCACACAGGATCATACCGTGGTGCAGTTCTTACTTAAAAAGGGTGGTATTACACCCGAACAGGCAAAAAACCATCCACAAAAACATTACATAACCAGAGCGCTTGGGGTGGAAGAGGTTGTGGATGCAGATTACTTTGAATGTGAGATTTTGCAGGGAGATGTATTCTTACTATGCACAGACGGGCTTTACAACTATATTTCACCCGAAGATATGATTAAAAAGATAAAGGATAGCGTCGAGCTTGGCACGGTGCGTCCACTCATAGATATTGCAAATAAAAACGGCGGTGGGGATAATATAACCACAGTCATTATTGCACCCGAATTTAAGGAAGGGAGAAGCTGATGGATAAATATATCGGAAGACGCTTAGACGGCAGATATGAAGTGATTGAACTTGTGGGAATAGGCGGTATGTCATATGTCTATTTAGGCAGGGATGTAACCGATGAAAAACCCGTTGCAATAAAGATACTCAGAAGTGAATTTGCTGAAAATGAAGAGTTTTTACGCAGGTTTAAAAATGAAAGCAAGGCAGTAGCTATGCTTTCGCATGACAATATAGTTAAGGTATATGATGTGAGCTTCACCGAGAGGGTGCATTTCATCATCATGGAATATATAGACGGTATTACCCTAAAGGAATATATCGAGCAACAAGGGGTAATCGACTGGAAACAAGCAGTGCACTTTTCGGTGCAGATACTAAAGGGATTACAACATGCCCACGATAAGGGAATTGTCCACAGGGACATAAAGCCGCAAAATATGATGCTACTACCCGACGGTACAATAAAGATAACCGATTTCGGTATTGCAAGGTTTGCAAGGAGTGGCGCACACACAATTACAGATAGAGCAATAGGCTCAGTCCACTATATAAGCCCCGAGCAGGCGAGTGGAGCGGCAACCGACCAACGCACAGATATCTACTCAGTGGGGGTAATGCTCTTTGAAATGCTCACAGGCAAGCTCCCCTTTGATGCCGATACACCAATATCGGTGGCGCTTCAGCAAATTCAGGCAGTGCCATTAAAACCCACCCAGATAAATGCTGATATTCCAAAGCCACTTGAAGAGATTGTAATACATGCAATGCAAAAGGATATGGGCAGGAGATATCAGTCGGCGGCGGAGATGATAAATGATTTTGATGCATTTAAGAAAAATCCACAAGCGGCAGTACCAGCTCGCACAAAATCGGACGCAGTGGATAAATCCGCAGTTAAAGCACCAACGCCAGAAAAAAAAGTGATAGTAAAACCCACTGATGAACAAATACCTTGGAGTGAAAAAATGAAAGATAAACTCTCAAATGGGGTTAAATCGGCGCAAAATAGAAAAAAAGCGTCTAAAAACACCGATAATTTAGAAGAGGAAAAAAGTGAAAAATCAGTCAGAGAAACAGTGATACCGATGGTTCCCGTGATGGCTGGTATAACTGCGGCATTTGCACTTGTTTCACTTACCTTCGTGCTTACAATGTTCTATCTAAACAACCCCTTTCAGACGGTTGAGGATACAAATGTCCCCGAGCTAATAGGCATGAAATACGACGCCTTAGAAAATTCACAAAGTGTTACTGAAAACTTTGACATAGAGGTAGAAACCACTGATTACCACCCAACATATGGTGCAGGGGTAATCTACTCACAAAGCCCCGACCCAGGGCGTACCGTTAAGGTTGGCTCAACCATCAGGATAAAGGTGAGCAGTGGGCAAAAAGAAGTGGTAGTCCCAAATGTGGTGGGCGCAGATGCCGCCACAGCCTATGAAGAGCTCGACCAAGTTGGGCTTAAATACGCAATACAAGAAGTTTTCCACGACACCATGCCAGTGGGTACGGTAGTATCACTCAATCCACCACCCACCACTGCGGTAAGCTCGGGCACAGTCATTGAAGTGCAGGTGAGCATTGGTGAAGAGAGCAAAACTGTAATGGTTCCAGCACTCGTGGGGATGAAGATAGGCGATGCAGAAACACTCCTTGAAAACTTTAAGCTTGGCATTGGCGGACAAAGTTATGCCGAAAGTGATTTGCCAAGGGGTACAATTATAGAACAAGACCCACCACAGGGCTCAGTAGTGGATGAGGGTGCATATATCAATGTAGTTCTCAGCGAGGGCGATGGAAATCTGCCAAGACTAAGGCTTACAATACCAATGCCCGATATCGACAGAGATGTAAGGGTGCAGGCTATGGTGAATGGTGTGATAGCTGTTGAAGAGGTGTTTAACCCATCCGAAGTTGTCGAGTGGAAGCCGATATTCGAGGGCGAGGGAGTTGTAAATATACAGATTATTTTAAGCAATGACCTCTACCAAGAAATAACTCTCGACTTTGACAACAAAACATTTAGAATAGAGCAGGATAATTCTGCGGAGTTTGACGAGTGATGAATGAAGAAAAGGGATTGATAGTAAAGGCTACGGGCGGTTTTTACTATGTGAAAACAGCGAGCCGCGTCGTAGAATGCAGGGCAAGGGGAGTCTTTAGAAAGGACTCCCTAACCCCGTATGTGGGCGATATGGTGATGATATCCCACACCGATGACGAAAAGGGATATATCATCTCGATACTGGATAGGGAGAATTTTTTAATTCGCCCACCGCTTGCCAATATAGGGAGGCTTGTAATGGTGGTGTCCACCGCCGAGCCATCACCTAATTTCATGATACTCGATAAGCTCATTGCAATAGCCGAATATCGAGAAATTGAGCCAGTGATTGTGGTCACTAAAAACGACATTCTAAACGGTGAACCCATCAAAGTGATGTATCAAAAAGCAGGTTTTGAGAGCTTTTTGGTCAGCTCAGAGACGGGGGAAGGTGTGCAAGAGCTAAAGCATGCACTAAATAATGGCATATCAGCATTTTGTGGCAACACAGGTGCAGGAAAGTCCAGCCTACTAAATGCCATTGATGAAAATTTGTCACTTAAAACCGCCGAAATAAGCAAAAAACTTGGTAGGGGCAAGCACACCACACGCCATGTTGAGCTTTTTAGCATGGAAAACGGTGGCTACATAGCGGATACCCCAGGGTTTTCAGCAATAGAAGCTGATAAATTCGATATAATCTTAAAAGAAGAGCTTGCAGGGTGCTTTAGAGAATTTGAAAAGCACAGTGATAACTGCAAATTCAGCGACTGTTCACACACCAAAGAGCAGGGATGTGCAGTGCTAAAAGCAGTGCAAGAGGGGAGTGTGTCCTCCTCAAGGCATAATAGTTATCTCGCTATGTATGAAGAGGCAAAGGGGATAAAACAGTGGGAGAAAAACAAAAAAGAGCAGTAATAATAGGCGCTTCAAGGGTGAATAAAAAGGTTATAAAATCTGTAAATATTAGCGAAAATGATTTTATAATCTGCTGTGACGGTGGATATAAACACTGCAAAAAATATGGCATTAAACCAGATATTGTACTCGGAGATTTCGACTCGTTAAACAAGGGCGAAGTTGAGAAAACAGTGGAAACTCTCCACCTAAACCCCATAAAGGACGACACCGATACAATATATGCGGTGCGCTACGCAGTGGGGAAAGGCTATAAAAGCATGGCTTTTTTAGGTGTTATGGGAGGCAGACCGGACCATAGCTTTGCATCCATACAAACATTGATGTTTGTGCACAGCTTAGGAGCTAAGGCGATTATATTTGATAATTTTACCACTGCTTTTTTACTAATTAATTCTAAAATAACAATCCCACCGAGCACAAAAAGCTATTTGTCCGTTTTTTCGCTATCCGAGCAGTCGGTGGGTGTGGATATAAAAAATAGTAAATATGAGCTCAGTGGTCATACCATACAAAGTGAATTTCCAATAGGCGTGAGCAATGAATTTCTCTCAGAGCCTGCCGAGATATCTGTTAAAAAGGGTAAATTACTCATAATGATTACCCCGAAAGAATAAAAGATACTACTATTTACAAAAGTGTATTTTTGGTATACAATTGATTAAAACATACTATATTAATATAATTTAGGACGAATAATGCCAAGAGTAGAGCCTTTGAAAGGCTTACTGAAGCAAACGAAACCCCATGATGTAAGAAGATTTAAGAGGAGCTAATAAATTATTTAGTGTGATGAAAAACATGGGCAAAACAACATATCGGGAGGGAGAAACCGACATGATAAACAGGCAAAAAACAAAGCAAATGGTGCAACTGGCACTCTTTACAGCGATTATAGGAGTGCTTGCAGCAATACCTATGCTCGGTTATATACCAGTGGGAGCAATAAGAGCCACCACGATACATATCCCCGTTATAATAGGTGGAATAGTACTGGGTCCCCGTGCTGGCGGATTTTTGGGCGGTGTTTTCGGGCTTACAAGCTTTATAAACAACACTGTAAACCCCACAATCACTTCATTTGTATTTACTCCATTTTATAATTTGGGTGAATTCAGCGGTGGCTTTTTAAGTGTAGTAATCTGTTTTGTGCCCCGCATACTGATAGGTGTAGTGGCAGCGTATACATACAGTGCGCTGAGGAAAATAGGCGCAAAAGCGGCGCTTGGCACAGCGGTTGCAGGATTTTTAGGTTCGATAACAAACACCGTGCTCGTAATGGGCGGTATCTACATATTTTTTGGCGAAAGCTATGCAGAGGCAAGGGGGAGCTCGGTGGACGAACTACTCACCCTTATCATTGGAATTATCTCGGTAAACGGTGTAATAGAAGCCATTGTTGCCACCATTATTGCGACGGCGGTATCACTCCCACTCTTAAAGATGGCAAAGCGCAATGATATAATGCCATTTTAGAGGAGTATAGGGGTCAGGCTTAGTAAGCTTATAAAATAGTAACAGTAATCCCTTTTACACATATAATAAACCAAGAGGATTGTTATATGTGTAAAAGGGATTTTTATATCCTTTGGTTAATGGTAAGGGGGCTGTGCTATGAAAAGGCGTTTCAGGCGTGGCGGAGGTTGTATATGTTTTACGCCACTTGTGGTAATCTGTTTTGGCACAGGGGTGTTTTTAGCTTTTGTAGGCTCATATGAATTTATATTTACAATTTTCTGTATATGTCTAATAGCACTTGGACTGTATTCAATAACTTATTAAGGTGGTGTTTTGATGAAAATCGTAGTGATGAAAAGTCCGAAATTATTTTCAGGGGTTTTAAGGATGATTTTTAGAATTAAGCCGACAAAATAGGATACATAAAATTATAATAGAGCTTATTTTGCAATTGTTGAGAATAGCGTGGAGCAGGTATAAAAACTACCGAAATCGGATTTGTGTTTCTGGTTTTGGTAGTTTTCTTTATGGTGTTTTGTAGGTCACCCTAAGAAGACGGATTTTCGCCCCACACAGCGTCTGCGATACGAGCCCCGACCCATAGAACCTTTCCTATTAATAGGAAAGGTTCTATGGGGCTAACGCCGTAGGCGTTAGATGCCTTGAGGGCATCGGGGCTCGCCACCGCTATCTCAAATATTTTGCCAACCGCTTATCTTTAAACAGCAAAAAAGCAAAAGAAAATCCCCATTCTCTAAGAATGGGGATAACTATTTAAGAAAAAAATTACGCCATAACATCGAGATGCACACCTAAGCCATCCACGCCTTGAGGTGGAAGCATTTCGGTCATGTCTGAAACAAGGGTTGCCATATTAGCAGCCGTTGAATTCATAGCCATATCTGCAACTGCCATTGAAAGGGTGTGCTGAAGAGCTAAATGAGTTGAAGACATATATGTAGAAATATCCATAAGACAGACCTCCAATTTATTCTAAAAAATGTGGTGAACAATGTTACGCTGATGTTACATTTTAATAATACCACTTAATCATAAAAAAATCAAGTAAAACTTTATCTCAGTGTGGCAATACTCGAGCACACACAGCCGATAAAAGCATCTTTTTGGCATTTTTTCGCCCTTACTCATCGCCTTAAGAGGATAAGGTTATTGACAACCTTAGTAAATCCGTAATAGTTATTTGCTGATAAACAAGCTTCTTAGTATTTAGATTTTATCCATTTGGAATTAGTAGTTTGTAGGGGAAGCTCTCAGCCTACTGAGCAGAGTTTTCTAAATATGCAGTGAGTAGATGGCGGCGCTTTTGTTTGAGCTCCACATAATAGAGCACTCGATTTGTTATAGCAGTATCAAAAAGTCCTCCAACAAGCCCCACAAGAGCAATGCCTTGTACAAATTTCATATATAGCATAGTGTCGCAAAGTTTATCGGAAACTACTTTTATATGCTCTAAATGACTGTAGTTTTGGGGCAAATTATTGCTTTTTATAAATTTATTCACCTGAAGATCGCAGTTTGCAAGCTCCTCACCATAGCTGAGTGAAGCTTCAATTAAGCTGAGTATCAAATAGCGCTCGGATATATCCTTGTAATCAAATCCGTAGGAGAGTGAAATTTCGTAGCAGCTTTTTAAAAGAAGAGTGGCAAAAATAGGTATATCGGGCAGCCCTATGCCGAGCACACCCATTCCTATTCCCTTTGCACCACTCAAAATCAGATTACCCCTTGTGGCAGTGGATGAGCTCTTCTCAAAAGCGCGAAATCTTTTTTTGTCCATTTTTTGAGAAAGTGCATAGCTATTCACTTGGTATTTTAGCTCTTTTTCCTCTTTATTATATAGTTTTTCAATAGTATCGGTGCCATGTATGAATACACTCTCAAATGCCTTTGAAAAAGCGTTTGAGAGGCTTGTCTGAAACTTATGCGGAATTTTCTCCGATAAAAAATCATCAAATTTGCTCTGCTTTTTATCAGAATATTTCTTTAAAAATGCCGCTTCTTTCTTTTGAAGCAATGATAATTCTCTAAGATAATATTTCTTATTCATAATACCCCTCCAAGCATAGAATGGATATTATTATACTATCATCAAAATGCCTTAAAAGCAAGAAAGGTGTTTAATCCGCCATAGACAGATTAAACACCCACTTAAATTATTCTATTAAATATTACTGAGCAATGAATGCGTCTAAGCCTTCTTGTGTTGTAGGAGGTACAATAGTACCATCAACGATTAGAGCTTCAACAGCCATTGTTGCTTCAAGTACATCAGCAGGAACATTGTCTGCAGATGTAGGAGCGATACCCGCACAACCTTCAGCAATACCGTAGCTTACAGTTTGGCCGGATAGGTCAACACCGTTGTAAAGGTCAGTAGTTACAAGCTCCATAGCTGTACCAACAAGCTTCATAGCGGATGTAAGTACGTGTTCAGGAGCGAGGTAGTTTTGGTCACGGTCAACGCCGATGATCCATTTATCCTGCTCTTGAGCAGCTGTGATAGCACCTGTACCAACATTACCAGCAGCGTGGAATATGATGTCTACGCCGTCAGTTGTGTATTGTTTTAGCGCTAAGGATTTACCTTTAGCAGCATCGGAGAAGCTTTCAGCATAGTCGATAATTACTGTGATTTCTTTGCCCATTTCTTTAGCTGCATGAGCAACACCTGCTCTGTAACCAAATTCGAATTGGTCGATAACAGGAGTTTTCATACCACCGATGAAACCAACTGTGTTTGTTTCAGTCATTTTACCAGCGATGTAACCAACTAAGAAAGATGGTTCTTGAGCTCTGAAAAGAACACTTACTGTGTTTGAAGGAGTGTCTGTAACTACTTCATCAATTAGAGCGTACATCTGATTTGGGTTTTTCATTGCTGCATCTGCAAGAGCGGATTGTAGCATAAAGCCAACTGCCCAGATTACATCATGGCCTTCATCAGCAAGGATGTCAAGGTTTGGGCTGTAATCGGATTCTTGTCTTGACTCGATGTAGGAAACTTCAATGCCAAGATTTGCTTGTGCAGATTGTAGACCTTCCCAAGCGGATTGGTTGAATGACTGGTCATTTACACCACCAACATCGGTGATCATTGCTGCGCTGAAATCGGCAGCGGGTTCTTCAGCTGGCTCTTCAGAAGATGCTTCTTCGGAAGCAGGAGCTTCACTTGATGGAGTTTCGCTTGCTGGCTCCTCGGAAGAAGCTGGTGATGAGCATGCTGCAAGGGAAAATACCATTGTAGCTGCAAGTAGTGCACTAAGAATTTTTCTCATTGGAAAAACCTCCCATAATTTTTATGTTTTTTAAATTTATATCAACCTCTAAAAATTTAAATGATAAGAGTTATATCTCTTATTTCAAATTCTTGGTTAATACACAAAAAATCATTCGATACCATGTGTAAATAAAAACAATACCGAAATGTGTGCTTATATGGACATAAATTTCTTTTTTGCCGCATATACTATTTTTTATTGTGAAATACAATATTTTCAATTACTACTATAATACACTTTGAATTTTTTTTCAATATTTTTTCACAGATTTAATCTAAATTTAATAAATTTGTAATTTTATCCGAATTTGGTATAAAATAAAAAAATGCCTGTTTTCGCCACTAAAAATGGTGAAAACAGGCAAGGATTATATTGTAATTATTATAGCTTTGGTGCGATAAAATCAGTGTTTGGAGTTACTTCAACTGCTTCGAGTACCTTCGCTTCTTCTTCAGTCAAAAGCTTAGCCATTACCACAAATCTCTGGTCTGCGCTTGCTCCATAAGCACGGGTGCAGGTGGAGAGAGTGAGGATGTTATCAGAGGTGGTAACTTCTGTGTCGAAATTGTGCAGGCTTCTTGCAAGCGCACCCTTAACAATCTCTACAAACTGCTCTTTATTTGGATTACTTCTAATGTAGTAGAAGTCGGTATCGGTGTAGAATGTTGCAAATACTTGCCAAACCATCTCTTCATCATCTGTGGAGTAGTAGATGTATGGAGTTTCTTTTGCAAAGTCTATATATTGGTATGCTGGAAGCTGTGCAAACATCACATCGCTTGCATCTCTTACTTTAGGAGTGGAGGAAACATTTGTCCAGTTGTGTCCGTATATTACAGTGTTTTTGCTTATTTCATCGGCTTCACCAAACTCAGTGTAGCTATCCGCCCAAAGTACGCCGTCTACACTTGCTCTTCTGTAATAGTCAAGCTCCAGATATTCGTCGTTGTCATCGCCAATTACAACTGGCAAGTCGATATTTGTTCCAGGTATTTTTAGCCATGCTTTAACATCCTTATTTATAGCCGCCCATTCGGATATATTATCCTGTCCTGAGTCCCCCATGCTGTCCGCCGAAAACTCTCCTGTGAGCTGTGCGTAAGCTGTAAGTGATAAGCATGTGGTCAAAATTCCCACAACAATACATTTTACAAGTGTGTTTTTCATACTAAGTTTAATCATTGCCATTCTCCTAAATAGTTTTAAAATAATTAGTTAGTTTTTTGTTTACCTTACATACATAATTATAGCAAAAAATAAAAAGAAATTTTATTACAATTCAGTAACAAAATCGTGAAACGAGTTAATCAATAATTTGATTTACATCACGGTAGGTATTAAACCATAGGATGGAATTTTCCTCTAATTTTTCACTGAAAATATCAGTCACTTCTTCGGATAAATTTTCAAAATCGCAAGACGCAAGTGAGAGACTTTCTGCAGTGAGGCGGTAGATATTTTCGCTATGCCTTAAAGCTGTATAACTGTTTATATAACCTGAAAAATGCGAAAAAGCCTCATTTATTATCGCCAATTCATCTTCGCTCATTTCGCTTAACAATGCCTCATCTGCAATTACCCATGAATAACGATTTATAACCGGATGCTCTAAAAGATACAAGCTTTCATCAAAAGCAGATTCATCGAGAGCACTAATCGTCATATCATTTATTATAAGCACGGTGGGGTCTTCGGTGTACATCTCCTCAGGTATGGATTGGGTCGAAATGGTATAATCTATGTCCGTTACTGATATAAGGTTTAAAAATTCATCACAATTATTTAATACTATTTTACTTTGCTCTATCTGCTCTAAATTTTCCATCTCGGAAAAATTGCTCACGGCAAGTGCACTGTCGGTATACACCGAGCAAATTAGCTGAATTCCGAATGTAGTGTTAATGGG
Organism: uncultured Oscillospiraceae bacterium; assembly: GCA_964370185.1. Lineage (GTDB taxonomy): Bacteria > Bacillota > Clostridia > Oscillospirales > Ruminococcaceae > CAYJEQ01. Next base: position 14,042 of record CAYJIJ010000019.1, on the reverse strand, counting down.
AGAGATAAGCTTGTGAAAATCTTCGCTGTTTAGAGTTGCTACACCCTCTTCAGGGCTTGCAAAATAAAATGGAGATGTAAATAGGGAGTAGAGATTAATCTTGTCTGAGAGTGAGCTATTGCTTAGGTAGGCAAAATCCGCACTTCCATCTAAAAGAGCATCAAAGGGGCTTTCAACAAATTCATATTTTAGCTCAAAATCAGAATTAGAAAGAGATTTAAAATGCTCAGCAGCTGCGAGGGCGGCTTCTGAGATGTATTCCTCGTCCGTAACCTCAATAGCAAGTGTAAAAACTTGGCTCTGAACTTCTTTGTTAGCAATATTTTGATTTTCCTCACAACCGATAAAATTAATCATAATAAAGAAAAATACAATAAATGAAAATAATTTAGCTTTCATAGTTCCACCTCCTGTCAGTGTAATACATGGGTGCAATAGTAAAAAACACTTATCACACACCCAATATCCCTCAATAATATACATGGCAAATTAAATCTAAGCGCACCATTATGATTATAACTACATTATATAATTAATTATACAGCAAAAAAATTAAAAATAAAGATTTAATTTTACTCCTCAAATATCACGGTTCAATTATTTGTAAATATGTAACAAATAATTGAAAAAAATAAAAAATTATGATATAATTATGAATTGAAAAATAATATACATCAAATTTTTTGCAAAATTGGAGGAATAAATAGTATGAAAAGGCAAATTTCAGTGTTTTTAGCTATAACAATTTTATTGACATCACTACTTTTCGCATCCTGTTCCACCACTGAGCCTGTTTCAGATGAGCCGATTGTAATTACATTATGGCATTATTACAACGGAAGCACCAAAGATAATTTTGATGCCCTCGTGCTCGATTTTAATGAAACAAAGGGAAATGAACTTGGCATAATAGTTGACGCTTATGCATACAGCAGTGTGCCCGAGCTTGCCGAGGCAGTCTTAGCCTCGGGTCAGGGTGAAGTGGGTGCACCTGAGTTGCCCGATATTTTCGCCTCCTATTCGGATAATGCATATCAACTCGATAGCTTAGGAGTGATAGCAAATCTCACACCTTATTTCACAGAAGAGGAACTATCATTATATAGAAGTGAATTTTTAGAAGAGGGCAGGTTTGACAGTGAGGGAAATCTAAAAATTATACCTGTGGCAAAATCTTCAGAAATTTTATACATAAACCACACTGATTTGCTCCCATTTTTACAGGATACTTCTGCGGATATAAACATGATGAGTACTTGGGAAGGCTTATCAGCAATTGCCGAACAATACTATAACTATACTGACGACAAAACCACTGCACCAAATGATGGAAAAGCACTTTTTGGAGTTGATTCAACGGAAAATTACTTTATTATCACCTCCAAACAATTGGGTGAAGACATCTATATGACCGATAGCGGAGAGCTCGGATTTAATGTTAGCGAAGAGTATGCTAAAAAAATCTGGGATTATCTATATACACCATATCTAAAAGGTCACTATGCAGCATATGGCAGATTTAGGTCGGATGATATTAAATCGGGCGACTTAATAAGCTATGTAGGCTCGACTGCGAGCACATTTTATTTTCCAAAACAGGTTGAGAAAGATAAAGATTCAGCATATGATATAGAGTGCATAACAATGCCATATCCATATTTTGAAGGTGGAGAGAAAATAGTGGTTCAGCAAGGTGCTGGCATGCTTGTCTCAAAGAGTGACGAGACTCGTGAAGATGCCGCAGTTGAATTTTTAAAATGGTTTACTCTTCCTGAAAATAATATGGAATTTGCTGTTTCCACTGGATATATGCCAGTGCAGGTGGAAGCGCTAAATTACGAGGATATATCTGCGCTTATAACTGCAGGAGAATCACCTGCGAGCGCTGTTGTGTCGGCGGCTGAAACCATATATACCGAATTGCTTACTAATTACACACTATATACAAACAAACCCTTTGAAAACAGTTATTCAGCAAGACTTGCACTTGGTGAAAGCATGAGTGGACTAATTAGCACCAACACTGAACTTTTAAATCAAAGAGTTTTAGCTGGTGAGAGCAGAGAAGATGTAATTGCTGAGCTCATATCAGAGGACGAATTTGCTCGGTGGTATGATGGACTAAAAGCAGTTATGGGTGAATTTGGTTTAATGTAAGGATGACACTTGTAACACAAGGTGGCAAACGGCAAATTTATTTATAATGCAAATCCTTGCCCGACATCTGTAATCCGAACACATTTTATTAAATCTCAATGGAGATTATAGGTGGCAGGCTTAGATAAGGTGATTAAAAATGAAAAAAATAGCATCCTATAAAAACACTTTGAAATTTAAGGTTGGAATACTGATATTCTTTGCGGTTATTCTGCAAAGCTTATTTGTTCTGTTTGCTGTCGGAGTTACAAACATTCCTGGGATTATGGAGAATTTTTCATATACCCTTTTCACTGGAACTGTCAATAATAGAAAAAACTATATCACTAGCGAAATGCTAAATCGCTGGTCAAATATAGAAGAATTTAACGAGGTAATCCTTGAAAGCTATGATACGGCAATATTATCTTCATATACAGGAAATCAGTTTAATATAACATTTTTTGATGAAGCAGTGCCGGGGCTTATCTCGATGATGAGGGAAACAGGCAGTACGGGTGGCTTTATAATAATTGACGATGCCGCCTCTTCCGAGGTTTCAAATTCCGCAATATATATATCAAACAGCAATTATGCGTCAAGCATAGATGAAAATAGCGTGCTTCAGATGGTGGTTGGGCCCAGTGAAATTTCTAAAAAATATAGCATATCACTTGCCAACTCATGGAGTTATGGATTAAAGCTTGAGGAAGCAAATAAAGAGATACTGCAAAAGCCCCTTGAAGCAGTAGAAATTACCGATGATGACAGTTTTTGGGGATATTGGGCAGTAACACCTGAAATAGCAAATCCGCAAAACCGCATGCTCACATATAGCATTCCACTCATAGATAGAAATGGGGATGCTTTTGGAGTGATGGGAATAGAAATTTCTCAGGACTATATTTATAAATTCTTACCATTTGGTGAATTTAGCGACGAAGGCTCCTATGGATATACACTTGTTTCTAAAGATGCTCAAACAGGTGCGATTATACCCCTGATGACACAGGGCACGGCGCAAAAGTCGATACTTGAAGTTGATACTCCGCTTGTGCTTGAAGACATGAACATGCAATTATATAATGAGTATTACTCACCACAAGTTATTGTATCCGATATTGTAAATGTAGCAATACATTGCGAAATGATGGAAATTTATGCGCCAAATACCCCGTTTGAAGATGATACCATTTATCTGCTCGGAATGACCTCTGTTGAGAATATAACGGGATTTGCGGATGATGTGGTTAGCCTATTTGCCTATCTGTTTGTTGCCTCTTTGATATTTGCTGTGGTAATAGCTTATTTGATAGGGGATAGATTTTCAAAACCGATAACAAACCTCAGCAAAGCAGTGGTAAAACATGAATCGGGACAGCTCGTAATATTTGATAAAACTAAAATTAGCGAAATAGATGAACTATCGGCTGCCATAGTACATCTAAACAGAAATATATTAAATTCCGCATATAAAACGGATAATGTCCTTGATATGCTAAATATCAAAGTTGGCTCTTTTGAATATACCGACTCTTCTGATAGGGTTATGATTTCGGGACAGCTCAGAAGGCTTATGGGTCTACCGCTTACCGATGTTTATGATACAACGGTAGAAAAAGAGCTCTTTAATCAAAGATTTAAGAAATTGAAGGCGATACCTGAAGAAGATATGGAGTCAACATATCTTGTATCACAACTTCCCGAACGCTGGTTCAGAATAACTGAAATGAGGCGCAAAGATACTAATTTAGGTGTTATAATGGATGTCACAAAAGAGGTGCTTGAAACTAAAAAACTCAACTATCAGCGAGATTATGACATGCTCACAGGCATATATAATCGTGCAGCATTCCACCGAAAGGCGAGAGTTATAATTGATAGAGAAGATTTAAAAGTTGCAGCATTTGTAATGTTTGACCTTGATAATCTTAAATATGTCAACGACACCTTTGGCCACAATATGGGGGATAATTATATCAAATCTGCCGCGGCGGTACTGAGCACTACTTTGAGTAAAAGTGCCCTTGTTGGACGAATGTCGGGAGACGAATTTTATGTATTTATATATGGGTATGATTCCAAGCAACAAATACACTCGGCACTTAGTAGGGTGTATAGAGAATTTGAAGAAAATCCTATAATTTTGCCGGATGCTGGGGAATTTAAAATAAGGATGTCGGGCGGAATAAGCTGGTATGGCGATGACTCCACCGACCTTGAAGATTTGATTAGATTTGCCGATTTTGCCATGTACGAGGGTAAACACACCTTAAAAGGCGAATTGAGAGAGTTTAATAAAGAGGCGTATTCTGCTGAGTCGTTCATGCTCAGTGGAAAGGAAGAGCTCAACCGAATACTCGACAATCAGTTTATAGACTTTGTATTCCAGCCGATTATTGATGCTAAAACGGCCTCTATTTACGCTTATGAATCACTGATGCGTCCGCAGAGCGAAATACTCGATACACCATTAAAACTGCTTCAGATATCAACAGCACAATCGCAGCTTTGGAAGGTGGAGAAGATAACATTCTTTAAAACCCTTTCACTCTATGCCAAATACCGAGATATGTTTGCAGATGCTAAAATGTTTATAAACTCTGTGCCAAACAGAGCACTCAGAGAAAGTGAATTCACAGAATTTGAGCGACTCTACGGTGAGCATTTAAGCAATATCGTAGTGGAAATTATTGAAACAGAGCAGATGGATGAGAGCAGCCTTAAATATAAACTCGACAGAATTAAATCATGGAATGCAATGGTGGCACTCGATGATTACGGTGCAGGTTATAATAATGATTTAGGTTTGCTGAGCTTGCGACCAAATATCGTAAAACTCGACAGAACACTAATTGCTAATGTAGAAAGCGACCAAACCCGTCAAGGAATTGTGAACAAAATAATGGGATTTTGCAGGGAGCAGGGGATATATGTCCTTGCCGAAGGTGTTGAAACACATGCGCAAATGGAATATCTCACTCGCATAGGAATTGATTATCTGCAAGGTTATTATATATCACGCCCTATACCGCAACCCAATTTTGACAACACAAAGATTAAAGGCGAATTAGATGCCATAAATAGCAAAGAAACACAGCATATATAAAGAGTTTTATATAATTTATAAAAGCTATCCCATCCGCTACACAAGCGGATGGGATAGCCTTTAAGGATTTTAAATTCATTTCATATACATGCAATTACACGACCAAATTATATGCTCTTCAAGCTTTTTTTGAAGCAGTGCAGTGTCGTTCGTGCGCATTATTCGTAAAAGCTCAAGATGCTGTGATAAGCTCTCATCAAATGTTTGCCCACTCTTAGCGGTCAGGTGCTGAATTCTCTTAATATTATCCATTATAGAAATCAAAGATTTTCTAATATACTTATTTTTGCAATTATCTATTATTAACCCATGGAGTTTAATATCAAGCATGGAAAATTCATTGTATTCAACTTTTTTTCCACTCCTCCATCTTACCGCAACCTCTTCAAATTCGGAATTTAGTGCATCAATCTGCTCCATTGATATATACTGATGTGCTGAGGCGGCTGCAATAACCTCAAGATACTTTCTTGCTTCAAAAAGCTCAAGAATATCCGATAAACTTATCGACTTTACAAATGTGCCGAGACCATCCCTAATCTCCACATAGTCCTGACTTTCAAGTATGCGAAGAGCTTCCCTTATCGGGGTGCGACTCATGCCGAGCTGGGATGCAAGCTCATTTTCACTAAGTGAGGTTCCTGGAGTGATACTTCCACTAAATATAGAGTTTTTAATTATCTCATAAGCTTGCATAGTGAGGGTTTGTTTTGGTTTTGGATTTATCTTCACTGGAAATGTTCCTCGCTTTATATAATTTTTTATGATTTTTTCACATATATATTGACACTTTTTTGACAATATTCCGTATATGATATTACACTAAAAACGAAATTTATGCAAGAACTATTGCAATTTAAATTTGTAGGCTTCACTTTATCATGAATATGCAACAAAAAAAGCATGGTATAATAGTCGAAATTGTCTATTTTCAAGGTGTGCTTTTTATGGTATAATTTTACTTGTTATGGTGTATACACCTTGAATTTACAATGATAAATCACTAAAGAATTAAAGCGTTAAATCCTATCTTTAAATCTAAAATTAACTACAACTTAGGAGGAATTATGAAGCTTACACCTTATGAGCAAGAGATGCTTGATGGCACCCATGGCAGGCTCAAACAAGTAGCACTGGAAAATATCGTGAGCTATGCCGAAATACTTGGTGCAGATGAGCTTTGCACAGTTACCAAAGCTACGGTTTTCTGCGGTAACCACGCATACCAAAGCGCTTGTAATGCGCCCGATTTTGAAACAGTATTCACTGAAATGAATTTATGCCGCAGTGAAAAAATTGTCTTTGACGAAATAGCACCCGAGTGCCATGCACAGACCTGCGTAGCGCCATGTGATATGTATGATTATAAGACTTTTAATCAGAGCGAAGAATTCTTTAACAGAAATAATTATTTTGTGGAAGAATGTAGTAAGGCTGGCGTTATAATTGCAGGCACATGCTCACCATATCTAAATGGTTGGATTCCTGTTAAAGGGGAGCATTTTGTGACCACTGAATCAAGCATGACCACCCTTGGCAACTCACTTTGGGGAGCGTGCTGTAATTCCGATGGCATTGAAGCGGCATTCTGGTCCGCAATATGTGGAAGAACTCCAAAATGGGGATATCACACCGACGAATACCGCAAGGGCACACATTTAGTAGAGGTGAAAACAGAACTTCACACTATAATTGACTGGGAAGTGCTTGGCACTGCAATAGGCAAAAAGCTACCTCCAAATGCAAACCCCGTGTTAGTGGGTGAATTTAAAAATGTAGACTTTAATAAAATTCGTTGCTTCCTTGTTGCACTTAGCATTGCAAGCAACTGCAGAATGGTGCATATAGTGGGCGTGACTCCCGAAGCTGCAACAGTTGAAATGGCTTTTGGTGGAAATGAGGCTAAGGACACATATGTAATTACCGACGAGGAAATGCAGGCGGCATATGATTCATGTACATATCCGGGTGAAAGTGATGAAATCGAGCTTGTAAGCCTTGGCTGCCCACATTATGACATAGACCAAATTAAAAAAGTGGCTGAATATATGAAGGGTAAAAAGGTTAAGGACGGACTACTTTTCATGGTTTGGACTGAATATCCAATTAAGCATATGGCGGATATAAACGGATTTACTAAAATAATCGAAGAAGCAGGCGGACACATATTTACAAGCACCTGCCCAACTACGATAGGAGATGTATTCCTCTCAAAGCATAAGGCACATGTATACGACAGCAATAAGCAAGCAGGCTCGGTGCGCTCAGAGTTTGATGGCCCTGTATTTTACACCGATATGTACAACTGCATGGAAATTGCAATCACGGGTACAATCAAGGAGGAAAACAAATGGAAAAGATAGTACTAAAGGGAAGGGGTGCATTTAAGGGCAAAGCTGAAGGATATGCATTAGTATGCCCAAATAGCATTACAGGCTGGAACGGTATAAATACTATTACAGGTGTAATCAAGGATTATCAAAGTCCCAATAGAGGGCGCTCTATAAAAAATACTATACTTGTGCTTCCAAGTAGCAAGGGCTCCAATGGATGGTCATGCTATTTTTCCGCAAGTAGAATGAGCGGCGCAAACCCTGCAGGATGGATTTTCAACGAAATTGATTCCTCTTCTGCGGTTGCGGCGGCTGGGGTGAGAATACCCACGGTTGTAGGATTTACCGATGAAAATGATCCTTGTAAAATTATCGAAAATGGCGACTATATTTATTTGAATGGAGATACAGGAGAAGTGGAAATTATTAAAAACAATCTAATGAAGACATATGTTACAGAGGTGGACAATGTACTGCACATAGGCGGACAATTACCCGACCAAGCAGAAAACATCTCAGAGCTTTCTTTTAAAGACCAAGCTCGTGCAGTATTCTCAGCACTTGCACAAAAGGCACATACAAACGGCGGAAGCATTGAAAACACCCTTATGAACTACATTCACATCACCGACATGTCATTGCTTGGCGAAATGAATGAAGTGTATACAGAGTTTTATAAAGGCGAGGGCATGCCTGCAAGAATTACAGTAGAAACAACTGCACTCCCAGCAGGAGCTAAAATTGCGGTTACCTCACTAATTGCAAAGAATGATACTGGCAGAAAAACATGGGAGACAAATAATAAAACTTTCGCTTCTTCCATATCTCCCACAGCTACAATACACAATGGTTTAATCAGGCTAAACGGCATTATAAGCACAAATCCACAGACAGGTGAGCTTGTAAGGGATAGCTTTAAATCACAGGCAAGAACAATTTTAAATAATATCAAATCTTTTCTCGAAGAAGCAGGAACTTCAATGGATAATGTAGTTCATGTAAATACAAAGATTTCTTGCGACAAGTATTTCGGCGAGTATATAGATGTATACCATGAGTTCTTTGGTGAAATGGATAAGCATCCTGCAAGGGTTGCTTCCACTGCTTATATTTGGGATGGGCTTGATTTAGAACTTTCTGTAACAGCGGCTATGAACGCTGAGGACAAAAAAGTATACAGAAGTGAAAAATATAAAGCGCTTTCCACAAAAAGCTACCCCACAGCAAACCTTTATAAAAACACAATCTTCTGCTCAGGCATTATCAGCAACGACATGCAGACAGGTGAATTAATTTGTGGAGATGTTATTACTGAGACAAAAGTTTGCTTTGATAACCTTAAGGCTGTAATGGACGATTTAGGACAGAGCCTTGCAAGCGTTACCACACTTGATATATACATCACAGAGATTGACAAATACGATTTAGTTAAAGAAATGGTAGAAAAAGAATTCGGTGGCAACCCACCTGCGGTTAGCATAATCGAAACAAAAGAAGTATTTGGTGGACTTAAAGTTGAATTTGGCACATTAGCAAAAATTAAATAATAGAGGAGAATTTTTAAAATGCAAGTATCATTTAAGGCGTTTACCGACGAACAAGTAAAAAATATTCACGAAAAAACTCTTGAGTTTATTGAAACACATGGCGTAATGCTAAAGCACCCTGTTTGCGCAGAAATTATGCAGAAAAATGGCGCTACTGTAGATGGTGAAATGGTGCGTGTACCAAAGGAAATTACTGAAAAATTCTTAAAAACTGTACCTCAACGCTTTAAAATTGTGGGTAGGGACAGAGCTAAATCGGTAGAAATTGGTGTGGGGCTTCCATATGTGGCGGCTACTACTTCAAGCAGTGTCTTTGTAACAGAGGGCGACACTAAAAGACTTTCAACCGCTGAAGACTGGGATAATTCAATTAAACTCACACAGACCTCGGATGTTTGCGGATTTTTATTCCCCCGTGTGCTTGAGCCAAATGTACCTGGAGACATAAATGAGCGCATATACAGCGAATTCTCAAGAGCACTCCAGATGTGTGATAAGCCTGTAATAAATGTAACTGTAACAGAAGACATTACTAAAAACACCATTGAAATGGCAAGAATTGCAGTACAGCCACAGGAAGGCGAAGACTACTATTGCATGGGCGTACTAAACAGCAACTCACCACTGATGTGGGATGATAATATGGCTGGTGCTATTTATCAGCACGCGATGGCAGGACAGCCATATGCGGCTACTTGTTGCTCAATGGCTGGGTTTACCTCCCATGTGCACATTGCAGAAACGTTGCTTATAAACAATATTGAAATCGTATTCGGCGTTATTTTAGGGCAGATGATAAAACCAGGACTACCTTGCATATATGGTAATGTAACCGGTGCGGCAGACCTTAAAACAATGAATTTATCAATGGCTTCACCCGATACACTGCTAATTTCCACATGCGCGGCACAGATGGCTAAATTCTACAATATGCCTGTAAGAACAGCAGGCCCACTTGTAGATTCTAAAATGCTTGACTCACAGTGCGGAATGGAAGCGGCGCTATCTATGATGACTGCAAGACTCAATGATGTAAGCTTTACACTTCACGGACTTGGTATGCTTGAATCCTTTAACTCAATGAGCTTTGAAAAATGGATACTCGATGAAGAGATTATCAACTGGACAGGGTATATGTTTAGCAAGCAAATCGGTGAGCTTAAAGAGGATGTATTCGATATTCTTCTCGATATTGGCTACGGCGGCAACTACCTATATGAAGAAAGCACAATGACCGATTTCAGAGAAGCCTTCTTCGACCCAACACTGGCTGACAGACTAATATACGACACATGGAAAGAGCGTGGTGCACGCACTACCGAACAAGCGGCACGTGAAATATGGAAAAAGCGTGTGGAGTCATATGTAGAACCAACCATGAACGAAACTACATTAAGCGAGCTTGAAGCGTTTCGCAACACACTATAATTAAAAATAATAAAAATTTTAAGGGTATTTCTCTGCTATAAGCGGAGAAATACCCTTAATGTGTTATAAGCTTTGCTTTTTCTGGCTTTAAGAATTTGAAAGGGAAATATTAGCTAAAAAGTCATCTGGACAAAACACTCAATTTATCATTCTGATTTGATGAAAATTTCATTAGGATGATGTTCTAATTCTGCTCTGTATACATCTCTTCGGTTTTAATTTGAGCAGATTTAAGTATGCTTTCAGCATTTTTGATCTCAGTAGAAATAACTTTGCTCTGCCCAATCTCCTCTAAAGCATCTGTAATAGCGCTAAATAATTTCAAATACATTTTTTTATAATCCATAATAATCAGCTCTCGAATAAATTGCATATTGTATGACATATTGTATTATATATAAATTATACATTATAGCATACAATAATGTCAAGGAGGGGTGTGACTATATGAATAATTTTATTCCAAAGCCTTATAAAAAAGAGCCCATCACAATTAGAATTGATGTGGATAGATTAAAAGAGATAGATTTGCGCTGTGCCCAGTATGGTACAAATAGAAGTGAATTTATAAATAGATGCATCGAATTTGCAATAGAGAATATGCCAAGTAGCTCGAATGATGAGTAAACTCAAATTTTTATGACATAAAATTTATAATAATTACCATTAAAAACTAATGCCACCGCCATAGGCGGTGGCATTAGAATATATTTTAGTGATTTAAAGGTCGATGTTATTTTATATATTTAACACGGCTTTCGTCATATCTATCGGTAAAATGATTGGCATTCTCATCCCTTGGATAGCCAATGGCAATTACACTATATGGCATCAAATTTGTAGGCAAAGAATATAGCTTGCGAATAAAGCCCATTCGTCCCTCGTCGGGAGCCGTGCCAAACCAAACAGAACCAAGCCCAAGCTCGGTGGCTTCGAGTAAGATATTTTGTGTTGCTGCGCCTAAATCTTGCACTGCGAGCTCCGGTATCCTCATGCGCTCGGTATTGCCAAGCACAATTATACCAATATTTGCACCCTTAAGGCAGGAGGCGTATGGATTATACTCTGAGAGTTTTGCTAAATTATCTTTTCCACTCACAATTAAAAATTCCCATGGTTGCTGATTGCCAGCAGACGGTGCCTGCATAGCGGCACGCATGAGTTTTTCGATTTTTTCGCTTTCAACTACTTGCTCGGTAAATTGTCTCACGCTTCTTCTTGTAAAAATGGAATTCATATTTTGCACCCTTTCTTTCAAAAAATAAAAAATATAAGCTTGGGTAACCCCTATAATCCGAACACGCCTAAAACTTATGAATTAGCAGATACAATGTCGTCTTCGTCCTAAGCAGACGCTGAGTATGCCCTCGTCCTCATCGGAGTTCTATCTACTAATTCATGGGTTTTAGGTCGAAGATTTTATGAAAGCTCAGTGGGGATTAGAGAAAGGAAAAGCCTTGCAGTAATGCTCACCGCCTTACAAAAGGCTTTGACACAGCTATAAGTTCCACTGAATTTTCATAAAACGAGTTCGGATTACAGGTGTTACCCTTGATTAATTCCTATAAATAAGCAGAAAAAAACAATAGAATAAGTTGAAGTTTAGGTAATCATCATCTGATTTTGTTACTTATTGTCACCAACAAATGAATGCATAGCACCGCAAACAGGACATACTTCGATGGGGGAGACGGAGGGATATCCACAGAAAAGGCAGAAAAGCGAGTTTTCCACATGTTCATTCTGTGTTGGCAGGTGTTCTTCGCTGTTTTTTTCGGAGAGTATCATCTCAACAAATCTTCTTTCATGGTCGCATTCTATCGAGGATATCCTCTCAAACATTGCCGCCACTTCATCAAGGCCTTCCTCTTTGGCGGTTTTAGCCGCCTCGGGGTAGTATGTTTTCCATTCGCAGTTCTCACTATCCGCCGAACGACTTAAATTTTCGGCAGTACTGCCCGACATATCATATAGGTATTTAAACCAAGCTTTTGCATGCTCTGTCTCATTTTTAGCCATTCTTTTAAAAAGCTCCGCCGCTTCAAGATTGCCCTCCGCTGTTGCGGTATCTGCAAATATGAGATAACTAATTATCGCCTTGGCTTCGTTTACAAATGATTCTTCAATATTATTTAATGTTTTACTACCCTTTATATCCATATTATCTCCTTAATTACTGTATTTAAAATATAGTTCAGAAGCTGTTTGCTTAAAAACTTTATATTCGTCTTCCATTTCATCACTAATATAATCAATCTTTTCTGCAATGGTATCATAATTTTCGACTGCGACCTCCGCAACCAATCTGCAAATCTTATTACCTTCTACCATGTCGTTTAAAATTGAAATGACTTTTTCTTTAGGGAAAGGCGCTTTATAGCTTCTCCTACCCATTAACGCACTGAGAATATCGGCTACTGCGACAATTCTCTCAGAAAGTGTTAAATCCTCATCTTTTAGCCCGTTTGGATATCCCGTGCCGTCGAGTTTTTCATGATGCCTAATAGCTATCTTTAAAACTTCATCGCTTATACAACCTCTTAGTATATGCTCTGAGAGCAGTACATGGTCTTTCATAATTTTAAATTCGTTTGCTGTTAGCGAAGAGGTCTTTTCAAGTATCATGGGTGAAACTGAAATTTTGCCGATATCATGGAGCATTGCGCCAAGACTTATCGAATTAACTTCATCCTCGCTTAGCTTTAAAAGCTTTGCAAGCATAACCGATATTTCAACTGTGGCGGCAGTGTGCGTTACAGTGTGCTCACTTCTAAAGTCAATGGCTCGTGGAAGCATTAGCAAAAGCGTTCTCAAGCTTTCTTCATGTAGGTGGGAAGCATTTAAAAAGCCATGCACCTTTTCCACATATCTGCCGCTTAGCATTTCAGAAATTACCCCTTTGCTTTTTTCAAGCTCAATGAGCTGAGCTGAGTCGGTGGGGGAAAAGACAGGGTTTTTAAGCATTTGCATGATATCATCGGGTGTCTTCGCATAGCCCTTAATAACCATAATATCAAGTCTATCTGCAATAAACATCCTCGCCGCAAGCTTTTTATTCTCACAATCACTTTGCATTAATTTGTCATAGGGGAAATGGTGGAATAAGACAGCATGAGAAAATTCATCAAAAAAAGACTGACGCTTTAAAAACATATAGCTATACACCGAGTGTGATAGAGTATTTGCCACTTCAAAATTGAAAGCATTGATGGATTTAACGAGGGAATCAAGCATTTCGGTTTGATAAGCACCTATGTCGTGAAAAATACCGAGATATGCTATTTTGACAAGTTGTTCATCGGTGTAATCTCCGTCCGCTTCGTACATATTCAGCAGAAGATAGGCCACACGCTCACCGTGATCCATAAGCTGGTAGTCAAGCGTATTTAAAGCCCTACGCATCATGTTAAATACATCATTGATTTTTTGAGCCAAGTTTATGCCCCCTTTTTAAATTATGTAGGAGAATATATAATAAAAATTTTATTG
>CAYJIJ010000018.1:0-36193 GCA_964370185.1 uncultured Oscillospiraceae bacterium | reverse complement strand
TTTTATGATACCATTAATTTACATAATTAACCATTTCGTAGAAAGGAAGTATAAAATGAATAAATTTGAGTTATCACCAACACCAGAGAATATATATAAAACATTTATTGCTGATGGATTTAGACGAAATGAGGATGTGTATAGGTTTGTAGAATTGATTTTAAATAGCCAGTCGAACTATTCAATAGCTTTAAATGGATATTGGGGAAGTGGGAAAACATTTTTTATAAACCACGCCCATATGATTATGGCTACTATGAATAATATTGTTGATAATGATTATAAAGAGTGGCGATCAGAGATTGAAAATAAAACACCTAAAGACATTAGAGATAAACTAATCCAAACGATAGCATTACCTATTATATACGACGCTTGGGGGAATGATAATGATGAAGACCCTATGATATCCATAATATTTCAAATAGTCAGCCAGTTAAATATAGATACTATAGAACATAGCATAAAAGTAGATATTAACGCTATGCTAAAGCAGGTCATAAAGGCATTTACCAAAGTAGATGCGAACGATTTTGGGCTTAGTGCTGAAACAACTGATTTTTTAGCTGAGATAAAATCACAAAAAGAAAAACACAAGCTAATAGGCGAGTTCCTCTCTAAGGTAATGGAAGAAAGAGGAAATAAATTAGTAATATTTATCGATGAGTTAGACCGATGTAAACCAGACTATGCTGTGAAACTATTAGAGCGTATTAAACATTATTTTACCAATGAGAATATTGTCTTTGTGTTTTCTGTAAATTTAAAAGAATTACAGCATACGATTAGTAAATTTTATGGCGAGAAGTTTGCTGCAGATAGATACTTAGATAGGTTTTTCGATATTAAGATACCACTTAACAGCGTGGATACTAAATTAGTTATTGATTATTGTGGAATAAAATTAGAAGGAGGATTATTTTCCAGAGTCATCAATAGGATATTAGCTCTGCATCCTATGGAAACAAGAGAAGTTCTTAAGTTTATCAATGCAATTGATAGCAGACAAGAAAAATTAACAGAGCTAAGGAATCGAAGATTTGTTGAGAAATATTATTATCAAGAAAGCCTTTTGTTTATTAATTACTTTATGTTACCATTATCTTATGCTTTAAATATGTATAACTTAGATGAATATAATAGCTTTATAAAAGGAAGCAATCCCCAACCGTTAATAGATTTATTGAGGTCAGATTACTTCGCTAATGACATATTAAGCCATGTAATAATAAATACAAACGAAACTCTCGATATAAACGATAACTCCAAAACACATATTGATAAAAACGAAAGAATAATTGAGATTTATCAAATGATTACTTCTAAGAGTATGCTTAATCAAAATACTTATTATAATTTAGATGATGACAGAAGGCACTTTAATAATATGCTCAAATTTTAGATCTCGATAATTAATAGTAGTTTTATGATTGCATATAAATTAGTAAATAATTTATATATAGACTGATTCTCATCCACTAAATATATGGCCTCCACCCTTGCCACAACCCATAAAATATGCTAAACTTAACCTATAAAAAGGCAGGTGATTAGATGATATACAACCTAATGCACAAAAATATAATTGTACTAAATATGGAGCTTGATGATGAAACTGGAATAATACTATCAGTAGGGCACATAAATAACCCTCCCCACATTCCTATTGGTGTAGGCTACAATAACAATATCATCGATAAAAAATCCCTCAACCAGTGGTTAAAAGGACGCAGTATTCCTGCAAGCCGTGAGAACATCGCAGAGGTATTATCAGCAATCGGCGAAAGTGATTCACTGGGGCTAATTACAAAATGCTATGGGCTAAGCCTATCTGATTGCTATTGGATTTGTCCTGATGATAAAGAGCTAAATTTTGATAAAATCAACTTTTTTGACAATGAGTTTTCTAAAGATATGGGAGAGATGTTGTTTGGAAATAAGCTTGATAGCTTTAGCTTAATGTCCCCCGATAACACATCGGATGGATGGTTAAAAAAGAAGTGGATTATCAAAGAAGGTAAGCGTTATCTTGTAAAAGGTTGCAGTGGAGTATATCGTCAAGAGCCTTTTAATGAGGTAATAGCAAATATATTATGTGAGAAGTTAGATATTCCATATGTGAAATATAGTGTTCAGTTTATTGATAAAATGCCTTATAGCATATGTGAGAACTTTCTTTCCTCTGATAAGGAGCTAATATCCGCATGGAGTGTTTATAGTCATTTTAAAAAGGCAAATCACATTTCAGCCTACGAGCATCTTATAAGCTGCTATGAAAATATAGGCATTAGTGATGCTCGAACTCAGCTTGAAAAAATGTTAATACTCGATTATCTATTAGCTAATACCGATAGGCATATGAATAATTTTGGCATAGTACGGGATAGTACAACCCTTAAAACCATTAGCATAGCACCCACATATGATAGTGGCACGTCAATGCTTATGTCCACGCCTAAACTACTTAGTAACAATATCGAAAGCAAACCTTTTGCCAAAACTCATATAGAGCAGATTAAGCTAATTAGGGGATTAGGCTCTGTGAATAAATCTGCTATTATGTCATCGTCTAAAGAAATTTTAGAGGTGCTAAAAAGCAATCCCTATCTTGATGAGGAGAGAATTTCTTTTGTTATGGAACAGTTTGAGGGCAGATGTAAAGCTTTGTTTTCGTTGTTTTAGTAATGAGTTAATTAGTATTTATAAAAGATAAAACCCAACTTTACTACTTTCAAGTAGATTGTTGGGTTTGTTTTATTCTATCAGCTATTAGACTATTTGGATTTTTTGAATAGTCTAAATTTCTTTCATTTTAATTGCTTAAGCTCTATCTTCAAACCCCCACACACGATTATGAAACTTATGGGTAATCACACTTGACATATCGTCCATATCAACCACTCCACTCTCTAAAAACAATTTATACAAAATACTATCTTTATGTATAATATTATTTCGTATCCATGTGCCAAGTCCAAAATGATATTGCCATAATTCTTCTGATTTGCAATTTTTAAATTCTATAAAATCATCATATGAAAATAAATTTTCTAATATAGGGAAGATTTTTACAATCTCTTTATCTAACATAATATATCCGCCTCCAATATGAACACTATCGCCTACTTATATATGAATATTATATAGCTCATAATAGGTATAGTCAAGTATGGAGGTGTAAGTCATGATTATATATAATAAACTTTGGGAAACGATGAAACAAAAAGGTGTGTCAACATACCGTCTGCGTGAAGACCACGGCTTTAATACAAAGACTATTGCAAAGCTTAGAGCTAACGGAAATGTGACCACTGCCACACTCAATAAACTATGTATTATCCTTGAGTGTAAGCTGTCGGATATTGCAGAGTTTGTGGAAGAATAATCCTGTGATAAAGACCCTACCAAGAACAACAGCATGACCAAAATTGTAGCTAAGTACATTTTGGTCACGCTGTTTTACATTTTAAACTATCTATTTCTTATCTGATTTTCCCGTCCGAAGCAGTTGTCAAGTATTCCTTGACAACTGAAATGTCAAAAAGCTCACCCTCTTTAAAAGCATTATTGATGTGCAAGCTTATATTCTGTTTACTTGTCTGGAATAATTCTGCCATCTGAGCCTGTGTAAGCCATACAGTTTCATCTTCCATATGTACATCTATCTTGGTTGTGCCGTCATCGGTTTGATATATTATAATTTCATTATTCATTTTCTTTTACCTCATCATGAAGTGTTACTTTATCCTCTGGTTTACCTTAAGGGGATAAAGATACCGTAACACTAACTTCGTATATATCAATATTCTAATTAGGATAATTAAATGACCCAGCGTGGTACGCATTGTTAAGAGGCGTGCTGGGTTCTGTTAATATTATAATATAACTTTTTACAGCTTATGTCAACCGATACTCACCCCCACATAACCCACTCCCAACCACACCAGAAATGCAGTGGAGTTATGAGCATAAACACATTGCTATTATAGGTATGCTCTCGACCTCTCTTAGGTTTATACCTCTCACATTGCTCATATTTTATAGGCTGAGGCACTGTGTAGCTTTTGCCGTTTTCTGCTGTGAATGTGTGCTCTGTAGGGTATGGATTTAGGGTGTTTTCACCCCTTGTAATCTCAACTTGTTGGCGATACGCCCTCTTTCCGCCAACTGTGTTCGAGGTAGATGTAATATCTACCTCGATTTTTCGTATTACCGCAGATTTTATTAGAGAGGGGTTCGAACAGCCACGGAGTGGGTTGCTCGCTTGCGAGTGAATCCACGACAGAGGAACAGTCCGGTGGACTGTTCCGAGTGGCGCGGGTAGAATCCCTTTGCTGTGGCTTGTGAAATTATTTTTTCCGCCAAATGTGTTCGAGGTTAATTCGTTAATCTCGGGCATTTTTTTGTGATTTTGGGGGTTTTCTGGTTTTTTTGCTCTATTTTTGCTTCTTGCTCAGATATTTGTTCTAACTCCATTGCAACTACACCACTACCACCGAGCAAATTTTCGCGATTTTGGTAATACTCCATACCGCCCATTTCAAAATACAACTCTAAATTTTTTCTCAGAAGCGTGTTGTCAAAGAGCTTATTATCCCTGCACACATAACCCTCGGGTGTGGTGAAAGTTATATATTTATGCTCATCTTCCCACTTCACTTTATAGCCATGTATCTCCATAATTTTAATAAACTCTGCCTTATCATAGCTAAATTCTAAGGCTTTTTTAATCTGTGCTTTCAGCTTTTTCTTCCACTGTGGCTGGTCGTATCTATTAGCTTTAGCCTCGGTTATGCTCAGTCCTTCCGTCATGCAAAGCTGATTGGAAAACTCTTTTGCCATAGGCAACTTTTGCATTTCCGCAGAAATGCTATGCACCATTAGAGGTGCGGGCTTAGCCCGCTTACTGCCGAAGTGGCGGTGGGCAAAAGCCCGCCATAACTGGGAGGCGAAACTTGTCATTTACATAAATCCTAATTCGGCTGTAAATTTTATATTTCGTTTTGAGTTGGGTTTGCGGTGTGGTTTATTACATAAGGAAAATTTATGGGTGATGTAGATATTATTTATTTTTCGTTAGGTTTTGATTTTGAAATTCTTTTGTTTGCCAACAATCAAAAGAACATTTGTTTTAATATAACTTACAATTTTATTTTTGTAAATAGCATTTTGTGATTTTTGATATTTTTTAGATTTAAAAAGAAAAAGAGAAGTGGTTGTTCACTTCTCTTTCTGATTTCATAAAACGACTGCAAGCATTGCGTCATTATTTTATTAATTACATCTATAATTTACACTTATATCAGCCAAAACCCAAGTTACCACAACCGAAATTTTACACCAAAATCAAGTTTTCATTTAATCTAACTTCCTCTAAAAGTGCTTCGGATACCTCTATATACTCTAAGTGCAGTGTATTGGGGATTTTAATTATTTTTGGATTATCCTTGTTTATATTCTTGCACACTTTAAGTGCAACCCTTATAGCATACTCTTCATCGGGCACGGTGAGGGGTATTTTTACGTCGTCAATTGATTTACAAGCAATGGCATTTGCATACATATCTTCGTGGCTTAAGTTGTCAGCAACTTTCTGTGTAATTACATCAAACAAGCCCACTCCTATTCCATTTCCATGGGAGACTTCTGTTATGTCTGTAAGTACCATTTTTTGAAATTTCGGTATGTGAAGTCGCTCTGCTTTTAGCAGTGGGCTTCTTCCCAAAATATTAGGGTCAAATCCTGCACCAGAAATATCTTTACCTATCTCACTGCACACAAGCACATCCGCTTCGCTTATCCTGATGAAAGGCATATTCTCCACTACTAATTTTACAAGCTCTTTTTCTCTCTCATTTATTTTTTCTACAGGTATTGCTTCAATTAGCATTGTATCATCATAGGCATTTTCCATTATTGCTACGCCAAAGGTTATCGGCGCTTTTTCCATTATTATATTGGAGGCTTGCTCAATTATCTCTGCGAAATCCTCTGGATCCTCTTCATGTATTGCAGAACAACCCTTATGATTACCAAGTCCGATAACCATCATTTTGCATAGCCCACTCTGAAGTTTTCCTACGAAATCCGTATGCAGCTTCACACGGTTTATAATCACTATCGCATCACTATTATACGCAGCAGTGTCAAAATGTACATCTATGCCTTTGGGTGTTGTCCCAAGGTTTACTGTATCAAGGCTTGTAATTATCTCTACTCCGAGTGCCTCTTTAGTTATTCCATAGCCTGCAAGCACTTCAGCCTGACCTTTTTCGGTTGCACCGCCATGGCTTCCCATCGCAGAAACAATGAAAGGCTCTGCACCCATTAGTTTTATCTGCTCTATTGTGCACTTTACAATCTCAAAGAGGTTTTTTATTCCCCTGCTACCCACTGCCACGGCAACTTTTTGCCCTGATTTAATCTTTCCCTTAATCTCAGGTTTATCAAGCTGTGACAAAACATTCTCAGAAATATTTTCTAAACGCTCTGCTGAAAATATTTGTTTAACCTTGTACATTTTAGGCAGTTCTTTATTTAAATCCTCTTGTAATAGTATTGGCATATCTTTTAACTCCTCAATAATTTTTACATTAGAAAGCCCAAGCAGTTATATGACCATGCAATATGCTCAGCTAAAGTTTCCTTTAAAGCCTCGACATCTTTTTGCTTTATCTTTTGCAAAATATCGAGATGTTGCATTGTGCTTTCTTCTAAGTTTCCAAGTGATTTAGCGGAGATTAATTGGAATTTATTAGTGTTATCAAGTATTGATATCATAAATTTTCTTATATATTCATTTGTGCATTTACCAACTATCAGCTCATGCAGTTTAGAATCTATCTTCATAAACTCCAAGAAATCAATATCATCACCATTTTTCTTTCGTGCAAGCAAATCGTGAAATTCTTCTTCGAGCATAGCAATATCTTTTGCACTGATATGATTTATTGCAGTAGTGGCGGCGATAACTTCAAGATGCTTTCTCGCCTCAAACAAGTCCCTTGCCTGTGAGGGGGAAATGTTTTTTACAAAAGTACCCACTCCATCCCTTATTTCAACAAAGTCCTGACTTTCTAAAATTCGCATTGCTTCCCTAATAGGCGTGCGACTCATATTAAGCTGTGCGGCAAAGTCTTTTTCACTTATTGTTACACCCTCTGGAATACTTCCATCAAGTATTGAATTTTTTATAGCCTGATAAGCTATATCCGTCATTGTTTGTTTTTGATTTACTGTAACACGCATTGTATCCACTCCTAATTGATGTTATTCATGATAAAAAGGCTATATTCCTTGTTTATATAATATATTTTTTCATCTCTTAAGTCAAGTGCATGGTGCATACATTTATAATTCATCGTGAATATAACTAAAACTCGGAGGAAGTTTTTGTTAACTATGTCTCTTGCATTTATAAGCCTGCAGTGCTATGATATAGGCAAGATGTATTCATGATAAATTAAACATTAATAACAAAAAAATACTTAAAACGGAGGCTATCAATTTATGATTTTAAACCAAGAGCAAAAAGATATGCTAAGTGGTAAATATGGCGAAGGTGTTGCCTATGCCATGAAAATTCAAGTGGCTTTAGGTGAATCGTTTGATGCGGAGAGACTTGTGCCTATCACAAGAGCGCATGTAGCACTCAGCAACCAAGACGCCGACTTATGGTTTGCGGAAAAACTACTCGCAGGTGGAGCCAAATGTAAAATATCTCCCACAGTTAACCCTGGATTTTGTCTCTCATATTTTAAAGAAAGAGAAATGGTAGACGCTGAGTATGCAGATTTAATGCAACGCACACATAACGCTTACAAAGCACTCGGTGCTACACTTACATACAACTGCACACCTTATGTAGCTACAAATGTCCCAAATTACGGCGAAGTATGTGCGTTTTCTGAATCGAGTGCTACTCCTTATGTAAACTCTGTTTGGGGTGCACGAAGCAACAGAGAGGGTGCTAACAGTGCTCTATGTGCAGCAATCACAGGCTATGTTCCCGAATATGGGCTATTGCTTAATGAAAACAGATATGGCGATATACTTGTGGAAGTTAAAGCTGATATGAAATCCGACTTTGAGTATCATCTACTCGGATATATGGGTAAAAAAATAGGCAAAGGCATACCAGTATTTACAGGCTTACCACCAGTAATCGGCAAAGAAGCGCTTACAAATTTAGGCGCACAGCTCAATACCTCGGGTGCATATGGAATGTATCATATAGTTGGATGTACACCTGAAGCAAGAACTGTAGAGCAGGCATTTGGCGGCAAAAAGCCTGAGCGAGTAGTGCAGATTACAAATGAGGATTTACAGGAAATACTTGCTGAAATTTCCCTTGAGGGCAATAGAGAGATAGACTTTGCAATGTTTGGCTGTCCACACTTTACCCTTGAACAAGCGGCACATATTGCTAAAAAAGTTGAGGGCAAAAAGCTTAAAAAAGAAATGTGGATACTCACTTCTTTCCATGTAGCAGAGCTTGCTAAGCGCATGGGCATACATGATATTATCGAGGAAGCCGGTGGACACATCGTGCCAGACAGCTGCCCCGACCAACCTTGTTGGGGGCATTTGAAGGGTAAAATCGGTGTAACCGAGTCCCCTAAATGCGCTTATTATCCCAAAAGACGCGGCATTGACTTTGTTATTAGAGATTTAGATAGCTGTATTGAAGCGGCACTAACAGGGGAGGTAAAATAGATGGAAAAGAAGATTTTTTCTTGCCACAAAATTTCCGAGGGTGTGGCAGAAGCGGAAGTATTAGTATCAAAGGACGATATCATGTTCTATTTGATAGATCCTAAAACAGGTACAGTAATTGAGCCTGCACATGATTTAGAGGGCAAAGTAATGGCAAATAAAATAATTGTTTTCCCAAGTGGAAAAGGTAGCTCGGTAGTGCAAGCAGATGGCCTGTTTCAGCTAAATAAGCATGGCAGTGCCCCAAAAGGAATGATAATACAGTACCCTGAGGCTGTGCTTGTTTCAAGTGCAATAATTATGGATATTCCAATGGTGGATAAGGTTGACCCTGAATTTTATAACATCGTTAAAGATGGTGATAAGATTAGGATTGATGCAGATAATGGAATAATTGAGATACTCTAATTAAATTAAAATAAAGTGAGGAAAAGAAAAGTAGTTATCTTTTCCTCATCTGCTTTAGAGCACATATATTTATTGGGTTGATGTATAGTATTAACAAGTTGTGAACAGCATGTGCAAATTGAATAAAAAAACGGTGTGCTCATCATATGACACACCGTTTTTTGTTGATTTTATCTGTATAAAATAGGAATAAAGTTCTTAATTCGACAGCCCCATTTAATAGTAACTTTAAATTAGAAGCTATTCAATTAATTTGCTGATTAGCGAATAATTATTTACAGGAGTATAACTAATCCTCATTTCTATAATCTGTAATAAATTCACCAATTAAGATATTGATATCCCATATAACACCTCATCTCATCCACTGGGGATCTTCTTTTAAATAAGCCTTCTTCATATTACTTTCACAATATTGCGAAAGATCTAAGATTCCTTTTTCGTCTTCTAATTTCTTGATAATCTCCTCGGGTACATGATTTGAAAAAGGGCAAATTGTAATACATGTTCCACAGTCAGTGCCAAATTTAAGCCATGTGCTAAAGCATTTATCGTCGCTAAAATATCCCTCTTTTTCGGAGAGAATAGCTCTGCCAGGACAAGACTTTACACATCTCATACATACTTTACAGAATTTACTAAGCTTAGGTTCTAAAGGTTTATCCGGTATCAGGGGAATATCCGTTAGCACTGCACCAAGCCTTAGTCGTGAACCATATTTTTCTGTAAGCATCAATCCATTAGCGCCTATTTCGCCCATTCCCGCATTAACTGCAAGGGGTACGAGCGGCATCATGTAATATCCATCCATATTATTTTTCGCCCTATAACCCAAACTTCTTAAATAATAGCAAAGCTGAAGTCCACCTACTGCCACATCCATATAACCTTGTGTTGCAGCTATTGCAGCTGGCAACCTTGGGGCGCAAAAGATCATCTCCTCTATCATCTCGTATGCAAAAACTACTGCATATGGATAGTCCTCCTGAACTTTCTTGCCATATTTTTCAGGCGGCCTACCATGATGAGAATAATAGAGATCTGGTGTCATTTTAACAATTCCAACAAGCTTTGCTCCATAATATCCCATAAGCCCTTTTATATGCTTAGTGAAATCTTCTGCACTGCCCTGAATTTTTTCGCCTTCGGGCTCTCCATTAGAAAACTGACGAATATCGGCAAGGAGCTTAAAATTTGCTTCAACAATATTTGTGTATTGCTTGTGAAAAAATCTTATTCCTTCCTCACCGTGAACCGGCCTTGACCGAAAATAATCATCAAGTTCTTTCCGTTCTGGGTAATTGCCGTAAAAATCTTTATTTCTTTCACTACCATCTTTATATGTCAGCCTTGCAAAGATTATATTGCGTTCATCGGATTGTTTCAAACAATTCACCTCCTAATTCCACTACTTTGTATCTTTCATTTTATTTATAACTGAATTTATTAATTCATCATCGCATATGTACGGTATTGTAATGTTTGTGTGTGCATCTTTATAATCTTTTGCCGTCAATATTGCATTTTTATTCCTTGCCCAAGCACGCCTTGATATTCCACACATAACATCATAGCTTACTGCTCTTTTAATTATTTTATCAGTTTCTTCACTTCCATCAAGCAATAAACCATAACCGCAGCTTTGAGAATTACCAATTCCCACTCCACCACCATTATGCATTGAAACAAGTGTCATTCCCATTCCCGCATCTCCTCCAAATACAAGAGCGGACATGTCTGCTGTGATATTACTGCCATCTCTTATATTTGATGTTTCTCTCGAGGGCGCATCTGCTCCTCCTGTATCCATATGATCCCTTCCTATCATTATAGGTCCAACTTCTTTTTCCCTAACCATTTCATTGAGCTTCAGAGCTATTTTGCACCTGTATTTTGCATCTTGATATAGTATTCGCGCTTGCGTGCCTATTACAAGCTTATTCTTCTTTGCATCTCTAATCCAGATGTAATTATCATAGTCTTGACCTGAACGCTCTTTGTCAATGCATTGCATAGCGGCTGCATCCGTCTTTTCAAGATCTTCAGCCTTTCCTGATAAACAAACCCATCTAAATGGCCCATAACCCAAATCAAATAAATCAGGGCCTAAAAATTCTTCAACAAATGATTTGTATATAAATCCATCAAGCGGATTTTCCCCATTTACACACACATCTTTTATGCCTATTTGATACATTGTAGAAGTTAGACTATTGCCATAGTCAAAGAAGTATGTTCCCTTTTGGCGCAGAATTTCTATCAACTCATGCTGCTTATATATACTCTTTTTTACAAGCTCTTCAAATTTCACTTTATCTTCTGCAAGCATCTTTGTTCGCTCATTAAAAGCAAGGCCTTGTGGACAATACCCACCATCAAATGCTACATGGCAAGAAGTTTGGTCGGTTAGTATATCAATCTTTTTTTCGTTATCGACCGCGTATTGCAATAGGTCTACAATATTTCCATGAAAGGCAATTGATATAGATTTTTTCTCCTGCAAATGCTTTTCAGCCATTTCAAATGCTTCTTTTGCAGTATTGGCTCTGAGGGTTATCCATCCAAGTTTTTGCCTTAAATCAATCTTAGATTCGTCCACCTCTGCAATTATTCCCACTCCATTGCACATCTCTACCGCCTTGCCCTGTGCCCCACTCATTCCTCCAAGTCCAGCAGAAACAAAGAGCGTTCCTGAGAGCATCTCTTCATTCGACTTTTCCTTATTCATCATTCTTCCTGCAAGCAAAAGAGTTGAATAGGTACCATGCACTATCCCTTGGCTTCCTATATAAAACCATCCCCCAGCAGTAAATTGCCCATAGTTACTCACGCCAATGGCGGTCGCCCTATTCCAGTGTTCATTGTCATTATATGCACCAACCATAAGCGCATTTGTAAGTATTACCCTCGGCGCTTCTTTGTGCGAGGGAAAAAGCCCAAGTGGATGACCTGAGCTTACAACTAAAGTCTGATTTTCCTCCATATTTTCAAGGTAATACTTTATAAGCATATACTGCATCCAGTTTTGGCACACTTGTCCCGTTTCACCATAAGTAGTTAACTCATAGGGATAAAGTGATACATCAAAGTCCAGATTATTATCAATCATAACTTGTATAGCTTTTCCTGATAAGCATTTGCCTTTATAGGTATCTATTCCTCTCCCATAAATTCTTCCATTGGGTCTAAAACGATATCCATAAATTCTTCCTTTTTGCTCTAATTCCTGATAAAATTCCACCGCCATAATTTCATGAAACTGCTTTGGTATATATCTAAGCGCATTTTTTACGGCTAAGTTTATATCCTCATCTGATAGATTAGAAATTCGCTTCGGCGCCCTTCTTATATCGTCTTTAAACATTTCTTTTTCAGGCAGTTTTCCATCTATGAGCAATGCTCTTTCAAGAAAGTTCTCTTCTTTTTGCATAATCAAAGCCATCCCTTTCTTCTTAAAATGTAATATAACTATTAATTACAGTTATAATTACACCATCTTTTTCCTTTACTTAACAAAATAAAAAGACTGCTTTTTTATATTTGAAATTTAATTCCACTCTTATCTTTTACTAATCGCTAAATATAAAAATTATTTTTCACACTCTCCCACTTTTAATTTGAATGGGAGAGTGTGAAACAATTAATATATAGCACTAATTTAACCA
The DNA here is from genome assembly GCA_964370185.1 of uncultured Oscillospiraceae bacterium. Taxonomy (GTDB): domain Bacteria; phylum Bacillota; class Clostridia; order Oscillospirales; family Ruminococcaceae; genus CAYJEQ01. The sequence continues at coordinate 23,405 of CAYJIJ010000018.1, read as the reverse complement.
GACCTTAACTTTATTTATGGCTAAACTTCTAAAGTGAAAATCCAAATACAATATAAGTCACTAAAGAACAAATTGGAATTAATATTGCAGTTCGAATTAAAAATATGATAAGCAAATCTTTGAATTTTACAGGAATTGCAGAATCAAGCATTACATTGGCACTTTCTGTAAAAAATATTATTTGCGATGTTGATAAAAGCACTGTAAAGAAACCACTTGAAGCTGCTACTGCTGTACCTTTTAGAAGTGTACTTGGAAGCGATAGTGCAAAAAATCCCGAAAGTACACCCGGTGCAATAAGTTCTACATCGCGCAACCCGAATAAGTTTAGTATTGGAGCAATCGGAAGACCTAACCATTCAACTAATGATGTGTAATTAGCTAATGCCAAGAAGATAACCGACAGCGAAATTACATAAGTACATACTTTACGACCAAACCCAAATGCTGCAATAAGTGCCTTTGGCATTGAGATAAGAGAAGCGCCCTCTGTTTTTAAAACTGCTGCATCAACTGCGTCTGGTAGAGTGTGTGAACCATAGCCCTTTGTTTTACGCTGTTCAGCAGACTGAACTTCTCCATCAACATATATATCTTTTTTGCCGGAAATCGGTGGTATTCTAACCATAATGGCCGCCATAACAAATGTCACCACTAATGCAGATAAAACCAACTCGGAGTAATATTCGCCCGCATTTGCCATACCTGCTAAGAAAGCAAATGCGCCTAAGCTACATATGCTAAAACAGGTTGTAATTGCCACGGATTCTTTAGCAGTATACACTTTATTTTTGTATAAATCACTTGTAAGCATTACACCGAAAGATGGTGCACAGACAAATGAAGATAGCGCATCTATTGATGCTTTTCCTGGTACTTTAAATAGCTTTCTCATAATTGGCTCCATCAAAACACCCAAAAATTCAAGAAGGCCAAATTCTACTAAAAATACAACTAATGTGCCAGCTATTGTCAAAGTGTAAAATGAATCACGAGCTACATTTACAGAGCTTAATCCAACTACTGGGTCGATGATAAAAGCAGGCCCTATATTAAATAATACCATAATGCTAAATATTGTAGCTGTGGTATATGTGAAGTATGAAAAAAGCGAATCTTTCCCATGGGCCTCTTTTACCCATTTAGGAGCAGAAGAAAATTTTGCCCAAATAGATGTGCCTAAAGTGGTAAGGCAGAAAAAAGTAATCATAGCTAAGTTAAATGTATTTGGTACTAACCCTTTTATATAGTTAATGATTAGCACTAATGGAACACCTGATTTTTCTCCAACAGTTATATTAATAAAGAAAATGAAAATACCTATAATGCTAAAAACCGCGAACTTTAAAACCAAACTTGTTTTTGATGTTGTTTTCATACACATATCCTTTCTAGTCAAAAAAATCACACATTACTCATCTTTTCTAAAGATATTTTGCAAGTTTTCAGTTTGTTTTTAGTATTGCATACCCCCTTAAAAAACAGCAATAAACCTCTCATGCTATTTGTAAATAATTATGAGATTAACTTATCCAACATTTCAATTTTCTTACTTATTAGTTAAATTAATGATATATTTATTTAAAATATATCAAGTATACATCTCAGTAAAATTTTAACATTTTATTAATTTTATTTCAATACATTAATTCAACAAAAAAGATTTGCTTTTTTTAGTAACATACTACATAACAAAATGCATGAGCTACAAAAGCATTATAAAAGGACATCTCATGTTACACAAAGGTAATTTGTTTTTTAATGTTTTTCATAAATGACCTCTATGGATTTGTAAGTTGGCGAAGCATGAAGAGAAAACAGTTATCTTCGGTGTAGTGTAAAATAGTCATGATAAACATTATGTGCTTTGACATAGCTTATCCTCTTTTCTATATCATATTTTGTATAAAATTTATCGTATATCTTAAATTCACTTAAGCCTGACCCATGTTTTGACCCATTATAGGATATATCTCAGTGGATATAGTGGACTTATGACCATCGGACAAGTGTGAAATTACCGCTAAAACACGCTAAAAATCCCTATTATCAGCTAATTCTCACCCACTAAATATATGGCCTCCACACTTGCCCCACCTCACACAATATGCTAAACTAATCTATAACAATTATGTGATTAGATCATATACAAACTAATACACAATCCCCAAACTATCTGATGGATAGTTTGGGGATTGTGTATTATGAGATATTATTAGGCTGTTGGGATAGTAAGATATAATTTGCTTTTCCCATACTATATCAAGAGCTCTACATCATATTCTACCCCCACATAACCCATTCCCCACCACACTAAAATGCAGTGGGGGTTATTAGCATAAACACATTGCTCAGCTGGGTATATTCACAGTAGTATAGTGGTCGGTATCTCTCACACCTTCAGTGTATTATAGGCTGTGGCACTATGTAACCCTTGCCATTTTGTGCTGTAAATGTATGCTCTATGATAGTGGTGCCTCTCACTTTTCGCCCTTATTTACTGCGACTTGCCGCCTATACGCTATCTCTATTAAATCAATAAAAAATCAAGTTAAAACTTAGCAAAATTTTTCTGCAAACAGACATGCTGAAAAATGCCCTGATTCTATTTCACGAAGCGGTGGAGTTTTCTCAAAACATTCCTTCACAGCATAATTACAGCGCGGAGCAAACCTACATCCATCCGCAGGGTTTATCGGGGATACTATCTCACCTTTTAAGATTATTCTCTCCCTCTTCACCCCTACTTTAGGAATGGGTATAGCAGATAATAGTGCCATTGTATAGGGATGGAGCTGTTTTTCAAATAGCTTTTCCGCATCGCATTTCTCTACTACAGTGCCTAAATACATAACAATTATTTCATCTGAAATATAGCGCACCACCGATAAGTCATGTGTTATAAACATATAGGCTATATTGTGCTTTTCCTGCAAATCTTGCATGAGATTAAGCACCTGTGCTTGTATCGAAATATCAAGTGCGGATACCGGCTCGTCGCATACTATAAATTTTGGATTTAGTGCTAAGGCTCTTGCCACACCTATGCGCTGTCTGCGTCCGCCATCGAGCTCGTGAGGGTAGGTGTTATAGAGTCTGGGGGCGAGGCCCACAGTTTCCATAAGCTCCTCAACTCTTTTTTCAACCTCATTATTTCCACTTATCAGTTTATGGGTGATAATCGGTTCTCTTATTATCTCACTCACTGTCATCCTTGGATTTAATGATGAAAATGGGTCTTGAAATATCATCTGCATCTCACGCCTAATTCTATCATGCTCTTTGCCTTTTAAGCCGGTGATGTTTTTCCCTTCAAAATAGACTTCTCCGCTTGTGGCTTGGTGAAGATTTATAACGGTTCTTCCAAGGGTGGACTTTCCACATCCCGATTCCCCCACAACGCCCACAGTTTTTCCGCTTTCTATTTCAAATGATACTCCGTCAACTGCGTGCAAAGTACCTTTGGGTGTTTTAAAATGCTTCTTTAAATCTTTAACCTCAAGCAGTGCCATCATATACCTCCTCACTCTCACTCTTTGCGAATAAATGACATTTCACACTGTGTTCTCCGCTTATCCTAATGCTGTTTGGAGGGGTTTCGCTGCAAATAGGCATTGCATTTTCACATCTTAAATTAAAATGACATCCCTTTGGAAGGTTTGTAGGATCGGGCATTAGCCCTGGGATGTAGTATAGCCTTTGGTTTTTGTCCGCTTTTATCGACGGCAGACATCCAAAAAGCCCTTTAGTATACGGATGTGAGGGATTTTCAAATATTTCTGCAACATTCCCAAACTCCACTATTTCCCCTGCATAAATTATTGCTACTTTATCACAAATTTCTGCCACAATTCCCAAATCATGTGTTATCATAAGCATCGAAGTGCCCATATCCTCTTTGAGCTTTATCATAAGCTCAAGTATTTGTGCTTGAATAGTTACATCAAGTGCAGTTGTTGGCTCGTCTGCAATGAGTAGTTTGGGATTGCATGCCAGAGCAATTGCAATTACAACTCTCTGCTTCATTCCGCCTGAAAACTGGTGGGGGTACTCCCCCAATCTCTCCCTCGGTATTCCAACCATCTCAAGCATGTCCCCAGCCTTTTTATCGGCTTCTACTCGGCTGAGTTTCTGATGCAACCTAATAACTTCTGCAATCTGCTCTCCCACAGTAATTACGGGATTTAGCGCTGTCATTGGATCTTGAAATATCATCGAAATTTGGTTTCCCCTAATTTTCCTTAGATCTGTGGCGGATTTTTTGAGTAAATCTTCCCCTTCAAAGAAAATCTCTCCTCCATCTATGCTGCCTTGTGGAGTTGGGACTAAATTTAGTATTGCTTTTGCTGTGGTAGTTTTTCCTGCTCCTGTTTCACCGACTAAACCTACGGTTTGTCCTTTATTTATTACTATATCTATTCCATTTGTTGCGCGCACAACCGAGCCACCCGTGGCAAAGGAAACGGACAGATTTTTTATATCAAGTAATGCATTTTCCATATATGACAATTCCTTTCCGTTGTAGGCAGTTTAAGCTTAAATATTACCCATATAATTTACCCCTACTAATGTGTGAGGGTGAAAAGGTACAATTTACCTTAAGCCGCTGACATTCTATTCCTTTCTGCAAAGTCCTACCTTTTCAGTCTTGGGTCGAGCGCATCACGCAGTCCGTCGCCAAATAGATTAAGCGCAAAGATTGTTATCATTATTGTTACTCCAGGGAATGTTACCAAATGCCAGTAATCTCTAATATATGACCTTCCTGCCGAAAGCATTGCGCCCCATTCGGGAGTTGGTGGCTGAATTCCAAGCCCTATAAAGCTCAGTGCCGCCGCCGATAAAATTGCACTTGCAACGCCGAGTGTTGCCTGTACAATAAGTGGTGCCATAGCGTTTGGAAGTATATGTTTTAGTATTATCTTGCGGTCTTTAACCCCTATACAACGTGCCGCCTCAATATATTCCTGCTCTTTTACCGTCATAACTGAAGCCCTTACGACTCTCGCATATGTAGGCACTGTACCCACTCCGACAGCTATCATTGCATTTAAAAGCCCTGGGCCGAGTGTGGCGGCTATTGAAATAGCGAGCAAGGTGCTTGGAACTGCGAGTAGAATATCCATTAATCTCATGAGAAAATTATCCACTCTACCACCGTAGTATGCCGCTATCGCGCCTATTGTGCCACCTATCATAACACCTATTCCCACTGCCACAAACCCCACAAGCAGTGATATTCTCGAGCCGTAAATTAATCTGCTGAAAATATCTCGCCCGAAATTGTCGGTACCCATAATATGTTCAAGCGATGGCAATAGATTTTCCGCTCCCAGTTTCTGCTCATCATAATGATACGGTGCTACAAAGGGGGCGAATATTGCAGAAAGTATGAGTATTGTAATTACTATGAGTCCAAACATTGCCGATTTACTCTGCTTTAGTCTTTTCCAAACCTCGCCCAGTTGGCTTTGTTTCTTATTATTAGCTTGTTGCACCTACCGCTCCCCCTTTTTTCTTCTTCACACTGTATTGTGATTTTATTCTCGGATCAGCATATGCATAAAGAATATCTACAAGTAAATTTATTAAACTAAATGCTATCGCAATAAATAAAACACCGCCTTGAACCACTGGATAGTTCCTTGCTTTAATTGCGTCCACCATCAGTTTGCCAAGTCCTGGGATTGAGAAAATGGACTCTGTTAATATCGCTCCTCCAAGTCCCCTGCCCAGCTGCAATCCCACTACTGTAATAATGGGTATGAGGGCATTCTTTAGTGCGTGTTTGTTTATTACAACCCCTTCTTTGTGACCTTTAGCCCTTGCGGTTGTGATATAGTCCTGCCTCACCACTTCAAGCATACTTGATCTTGTCATTCTTGTTACGGTAGCTGCTGTGCTTGTTCCTATTGTAATAACGGGAAGTATCCAGTAAATAGGCCCGTAAAAACCCGATGGCGGAAGCCATGCTAAATTTACTGCAAATATTATTATAAGTATCATTCCCTGCCAGAAATTTGGCATGGACACACCTATGAGTGCTATTACCATTGCTGAATTATCGAATACTGAGTATTGTTTTGTAGCCGATATAATTCCTGTGGGTATCCCGATTGCCGAAGCAACTATTACACTGAGTGTAGCTAAGAGCATCGTGGTTGGCCATCTGTCAAGTATCTCATCGGTTACGCTTCTGCCTGTTACATAGGATGTTCCTAAATCACCTCTTAGCACCACATCCCCCAAATAGGAAAAGTACTGCTGAAAAAATGAATCATTTAATCCCATCTCTTCTCTTAACGCCTCAATCTGTTCATTTGAAGCGGTATCCCCCAATATCATCTGTGCTGGGTCTCCAGGTGATATATATGTCATGGTAAATATTAAAAGAGAAACGCCAAGCAGTACTGGTATCATCATAATTATTCGCCTAATTATATATTTAAGCATACCGTCCTCCTAAGACTAATTCATATCCAATATTTCTTTTATAAGTCCATCCACATAATTTAGTGCAGTTTCGGTTATAAGCTCGCCCATCTCTATGCATGACTTCCTTGCATCGCCGAGTGAGCCATTTGCTGAAACATCGCCCCTCCAGTCCCACACTGAATTTCCATCCACAAATACCTTTCTGAAATATGGGCTGTCTTCCTTTAGCTCCCCTGCCACCTTTTCTTCCCTCACTGCCCATGGTGCAAGATGCATAGTGCTTGAGGTCTCTACTTCGCAGGCATGCCCAATAACCTTTGGTATTCCATATTCGTCTTCTAATTTTTTCCTTACAAGATTTGTACCCATGGCAGTCCAATAAGCTTTTATTCCATATTGCTGTTTTAGCTCGAGAATAGTGGCATCAAGTGCCACTCTGTTTCCACCATGCCCATTGACAAAGAGTATTCTCTCTATCCCATGCTTGTTTATAGAAATTGCAATATCTGTGAGTAAGTCAATCATTGTTTTTACTCTTAGTGTTGCTGTACCCTCAAAGCCCATATGATGAAAACTGAGCCCATATGTAATGGGAGGATATACAAGTATGTCTTCACCAACCCTATCGGCGAGCAGCTTACAAAATTCATATGCACGCACTGTGTCAGTAGCAAATGTGGTGTTAAAGCTGTGCTGTTCGCACGAACCCACCGGAACTACTGCAATTTTTACATTTTTGATGTGTTCACGAAGCTCTCCCCATGTCATATCATCCACTATTAATCTTCCCATTTTTCGCCCTCACTGTCATTATTTTTTGCATATGGCATGATGCCGTTTGCTGTAAAGCACTTTAACACTCGAATATTTTTTGTATACCTCTCCCCGCCACTGGCAGGAAGAGGTATACGGAATAAATTTCTTAAGCTGTTGACATTATAATGCCATTTGCAAAATAAGTTCTATTTAAATGTAACTGCCGCAAGATTTGGTGTGTTTCCTGGGTGGCATTCAAAGTTTTCAATATTGCTGCCTGTTGCGTATATTGCATCTGTAAAGCAAATTGGTATTAGATTGTATTGCGACCACATATATTCAAGTGCTTCGGCATATACCGCTTCACGCTCTACCTGATCATAGGTGCTCTTACCCTCTTCAAGATATGCATCTATTGTGGCGTTATCCATTCTCAAAAAGCTTTCATATGTTGAAGGCCAAATCATTAGCGCATGGTCGGGGTCTCCTGTTGTAGGGGTGGAATTTGTAATCCCCATGCTAACAGTGCCTTCCCTCGCCTTAGCAAGAAGTGACGCCTGATCCATTATTTCGATACTTGTTTCAATTCCAACTTCTTTCCACATGTTTTGTGCTATTTCAGACACATCCATAAAGCTTCTGTCTTCATTGGTCATGAGTTTAACTGTTAGACCATCAGCATATCCTGCTTCTGCAAGAAGTTCTTTTGCTCTTTCTGGATTATATTCATATGGGCCCACCGATGAATATCCGAATACTGTTGGTGCCATCAGAGAATCGGCAAGCTGTGCACTACCTTTGTAAACTGATTCCACTATCTGCTCCATATTGAGTGATAGCACTAATGCCTCTCTAACGCGTATATCGTTAAATGGCTCCATTGATGCATTCATGGTAATATAGGAGAATTTATATCCAGGGCCACTCACTACCTGTGTACTTTCTGCTGCTTCAAGGCGCTCGACATCGCTTGATGCCACATCGTAGATTATATCTACATTGCCTGTTTCCAGTTCAATTGCACGGTTTGCTGGCTCTGTGATAACGCGTACAAGCAGTTGTGAAAATGCAGGTTTTTCGCCCCAATATTCTTCGTTTCTCTCAAGTGATAGGCTGTCCCCTGTAACCCAATCTTTTAGTATGAACGAGCCTGTTCCCACAGGATTTCTCGCAAATTCTTCTGCTCCCATTTCTTCCATTGCTTTTTTATTTATAATATCTCCCCTTGGTGAAGCAAGATAGTTAAATATAGGCGCAAATGGGTATTTAACTTTTACATCAACTGTTAGGTCGTCAACTACAGCTGTGTTAGTGCCATCAAATGCGGAGAACATCGAAGCACTTCCAGCCTCAATTGTTGCTCTCTCAAGAGAATATCTTACATCTTCGGCTGTTAATTTTTCACCGTTGCTAAAATAAACTTCATCTCTGAGTTTAAATCTCACTGTTAAATCGTCAATTACTTCCCAACTCTCTGCAAGACATGGCACTATATTTCCCTCGCTATCGAGCATTACGAGTGTATCGTAAACCACTCTTTGTATAGCAAAGTTTGCGAGTGCAGTGCTGTTGTGTGGGTCTAAGGTGGAAGGCTCAGATCTGATTGCCACCTTTAAGATGTCGGGGCCAGTAGATCCTGCTTCGCCTGCATCCCCACCGCTTGAACAGGCAGTAGTAAAAATCATCATCATACAAACAAATGCTGCTAAAAATCTCTTTTTCATTGTTTTTCCTCCATATGCTATATTTTAAGACGATTATAACAGAGTGATTTTGCAAAGTAAATAGTTTTATATATTTTTATCACAATAATATATAATTTTATATATTTTACACAATCTTTAATATTTTAAATTGGTAATAAATATCCTCTGCTGCTTATTTTAATTTTTCATTATTTGTGTTAAAATGTGTATATGACTTTATTTAGGGGGTGTATATTAAGATGGACGGAAAAAGCTTTGACCCGATTAAGCGTATAACCACCCATTATGATTCAATGACAAAAGCGCATAAAAGAATTTCTGATTTAATACTGGGCAGAGAGGATATCGGCAGCTATTTAACCCTCAACGAATTCAGTGACCTCGCAAATGTGACTCCTGTGACGATGGTTAAATTCTGCAAAGCAATAGGCTATGATACCTTCAGTGATTTTAGGAAACATCTGCAATCCTATGTCCAAAATATGGTTTTCCCCCGAAGTGTAATAAAGCAGGATGCAAATTTAGAGGTGCTAAAAAATTCTGAAATGAATTTACACACCATTTTAGCCAGTGAAGAAAAACTGATAAGTGATTCTTTCTCACTTGCAGGAAATTACGATAATATAATTAAAAGTGTGAATTACATTAAAAATTCAAAACGGGTATTTTTTGCCGCAAAAGGTATAGCATTGCCCGTTGCACAGATGTTTCAGATAAGGTTTGATTTTTTGAGTATCGACTCTTCAATAATTAAAATGGACAATATAAATATACTTCCTCGAAGAATATTAAACTGCTCAGAAGATGACCTATTCATAATTTTTTCCTTTCCAAATTACTCTAAGTCGCTGGGAGAATTGGCGGAGTCCGCTAAAAGTTTAGGATGCAAAGTAATATGTATAACGGATAAAATGTCCGCCCCGCCATGCCAGCACTCCGACTTAGTCCTCCTTTGCCAAACTCTAAGCACGGTCTTTTATAATTCTATGACAGTACCTGTTTCCCTTGTAAATATAATCTCCACCCTGCTAACGATAGAGCTCAGTGATGATTTAAATCAAAATGCCGAAAAAATCAATCAAATCAAAGCTTTTTTTAACAACAAAGATTTGTAGTAATACATAGGCATATAACAATCTTCTGCCAAAAGAAAATATCTAACGGCTGACCACTGCTACACTCAATAAACTATGTATCATCCTTGAGTGTAAGCTGTCGGATATTGCAGTGTTTGTGGAAGAATAATCCCGTAATAAAGACCTTGCCAAAATAATAGCGTGACCCAAATTGTAGCTAAGTACATTTTGGGTCACGCTGTTTTACATTTTAAACTATCTATTTCTTATCTGATTTTCCCATCCGAAGCAGTTGTCAAGTATTCCTTGACAGCTGAAAACCTCATCAAGCTCGCCTTCAGTGAATATGTTTTTAATATGCTCACTTATATTTGATTTACTACTTTGGAAAAGCTCCACCAATTGAGCCTGTGTAAGCCATACAGTTTCATCTTCCATATACACATCAATCTTGGTTGTGCCGTCATCAGCGTGATGGACAGAGGTTGGGATTGTTGTGAAAAAATTAAAAAACTTGCACATTTCTGTACAAGTCTTTAATATTTGCTATTTGGTTGTTGGCTTTTTATTTCTTGCGCTAATTTAGGATTACATTTAATTATATCACAGGATAAGAGCTTTAAAATAATATATACTCTTTATTACACTACAATCGGATTGCCCTCTGCGTCTACATAACTCCACTCAATTTGGTAATCCACGCCAGTTAAATTTCCGATATTGTTGATATATTGGCGCAAAAGTAGCTCCGCCTGATCTTGAGCGTCTTGCATGAGGCCAGCATCGGCGGCTACTTCGCTCTCTAATGAACTTCGAGCATCGGCAAATGCTTTGTCAAAGTCTTCGCTTGTAATATCCTCGGAGTCTTTATCAATATATAGTGAGTCAGAAGTAAATGTCTGTGCGTCAATTTGGCTGTCGAGCACTTGTGCTTTCGGCAATGTAATTTCGACAGAGCTTCCGTCAACAGCTACCTTAATTAAGTCCGCATCCAAACCAATAGTTACAATAGCATCATATTCAAACCAAAATCTTGTGATGTCGGTACTGCTAAATATCCAAACTCCAGTTTCCACCGTTTCTTCAAACTTTACAACATTATGATAATAGCAGTCCATAACTGCAAGCTCACAGATGTTTTTCAGCTCTATCACTTCTGGCTTCATGTACGAAAAATCAGGGTCAACCTCAATTATTTCAGGTTCAGCAGATACTTCCTCTACTTCAGGTGTACAAGCCACTAAAGCCATAAAGCTGAGCAAGACAAAAATTATTAAAATATTATATTTCACTTTCATAATAATGCTCCATTCCGCCGCTCTGCTTCGGCTTAAAATAATTTAGCTCACTCTTATCCGCAGAGCAGAGGAATGATAAGAGCATTATAGTGCATTAGGACGGTAGTGAGCAAAGCGAACGAATCATCCTGTACATCGCCCTGCGAGGGGTAGTTTGAAATTTATTTCAAACTACCCTCCTCAGTTAATCACAATTATGTATGTTTCGTCAAGCTGAGTGATAAATGGTGTGACAAGTGCCTCAACTGTGTTTTTAGCTCGTTGCTCCGCTATGTCCCAAAAGTCCTTTTCACCGTCAATTTTTTGGATGACATCTTCATTGGTAGCTTTAACCGTTCTTTCCATTACAAACTCATTGTCATGCTCATCATCCATAAACATATGGTCAAAGGAAGTTTCATCCACAATAGTGCTTGTTATTTCAACTGGTGGCAGTGTTATAAAAATTTTGTTTGCTGTGTTGTCTACCGAAAAATCAATTTCGCTAAAATCAATTCCGAATTTAACTGTCGCTTCATAATAGACATAGAAATCAGCTTCGTCAAGTTTCTCTACATTCATCACCTTTGAAACGCCTTTATACATTACTTCATAGGTGGAAAGCTCGCTTATATTGGTTATATCCTCTAAATACGAATCGGTAATTATTTCTCGCTCTACTATTTGCTGTGGTGGTTCTTCGACTTCCTGATTATTCAAAATACTAATAACTAATGCTCCTACAATAAAAGCGACTACTAAAATGAATAAAAATATTTTACTATTTGCAACTTGCCTTGCCCCCATAATTCACCCCACCAATCATATTTTGTACTTTAGATTTCCTTACTTACAATATAGCACAAAATAAATCTAATTTCCACATTTTTCGTACTTTTTAAATAATATATTATGCTAAGATTGGAATGAGAAAAGCTGAGACTTTGCGTGATACCATTATTTAATAGAGTAAGCCTAATTACATAAACAAAGAGAAGCTCATCCCCACGCAATCCATTCTCAAGCTCACTAAAATTCAGTGGAGTTATGAGCATAAGCACATTACTAAGCTGGGTATATTCTTAGTAATATAGTGGTTGGCATCTCTTGCACTGCTCATATATTATAGGCAGTGACACTGTATAACTCTTGTCATGTTTTGCAGTGACTGAATTAGTGTTTATTCTCAATTTCAAAAGGTGCTGTGACGAAAAAATCGTCACAGCACCTTTTGAATAATGTGTATATTTTTTGTTTTGTAGTAATTTAAATTTAAATGCTAAAATCTTAAACTTCAATCTGCACAGCTTCATCAATTGAAACAGCACCGCCGATGGTAGTCCTTGTGAATTTGCCGCCCGAGATTTGCACTGTCACTTCTATTGTGCCGCCCGGTTGTGAGATTTTGTGAGTGTAATCGCCGTCTGTATTTTTGTGAGATAGATAAATAGCTGTTGCAATACTTCCCGAACCACAACTGCTCTCGTAAATAGTGGAGTTTGTTTCCTTTACATATACTATCGGGGTTATGTACTCCTCCGCTTTTTTCAGTATCATCACACCAAATGCTTCGGGTGCATATTTTTCGGTAACAACCGCTTTTATTCTTTCAAATACCGCTTCATTAATCTCTATATCCATTGTGATAAGATGCACTATTCCCTCAAATACTACCGCTGGGATGCTCTTGCCCTCAAATTCAATATAGTCTATTCTCTGTGGTAGTGGCATTGTGGTTTTTGCATGCATTATATCGGTGTCCACCTCAACGCTCAGTGGGTCTTTTGTGCCACTCACATCCACTGAAACAGTGTTTTTGCCATGAAGCCCCCTCTTTTTCGCAAGATAGAGCCCAAAGCTTCTGCTTGCATTTCCACAAAATTCTCCACCCATCATATCCATGCGCTCTTCACCTGTTTTTTCAGATGTGTGGATAAATCCCACCTGCTCCACCTTGTACTTTTCTATCGCCATTATTTTATTTGATATTTCTATATAATCTTCTCTTTTTACATCTTCATTTAGCACAAAAGCGGTGATATTTCCTGCGGGGTCTGCAATTACTACATCTAAAATATTTGTATTCATACTTATAACTATTCCTTTCTTTAAAAAGCACAAATAAACCATAAAAATGGTTATAAATGTGCCATGTTTTTCAGTTGTTTGCTTTGCCCGATAACTGAAAAACGAATTTAAAATGGAGTGAGTTTGAATTTATTTTCGACCTTTAAAACTCTCTATTTTATATACGTGCTTTAATTCTTGCAAATACATCTGAAACAACGCCCTTGGATGCATTTACTTTATAATCCCTGTCAAACTCTACCGCTACATTTTTGTGGATGTAATCGGATAGAATTTTAGCTACTGCTAAGATATTATCTTCGCTTAGCTCCTTACCTTTTAGGAAATCTTCCGCTTCGGTGAGGTTTACAGGCTTTATGCCTATTGCACCTGCATAGATGCTCACTGTGTCCACCTTATCGCCTGCCATAATCACTCCGACCGACACCCCTATTCTCGAGATTGTTACTTTCTTTCTCGAGCCGAGTTTTACAAATGCGTTTACATAGTCGGGCTTTGGTATGATTATATGGGTAATAGCTTCGTTGTGGGCAAGTGTGGTTTTACCTGGGCGAGCTATTATCTCGCTCATTGGCACTTCTCTTTCTCCTGTCGGTGATATTGTTTTAACTACTGCACCGTACATTGTAAGTACGGGAAGTAAATCACCTGCTGGGGAGGCGTTTCCTATGTTGCCACCTATTGTGCCATTGTTTCTTATCTGAAGTGAGCCTACATCCGATGCACTGTCCACAAGTGCCATTAAGTATTTTCTTGCCACTGCATTGTGTTCTATTTCGGTCATTGTGGTGTATGCACCGATTGTTATTGTGCTATCATCTTCTGTGATGCCTTTGTATTCTTTTATATGTCCAAGGTAGCAGAGGAAATCATGCTCCACTCCGTCTTTTATGCGGATGATATAGTCTGTTCCTCCGCCGATGAATTTGCTCTTTTCAGTCATCTGTGACAGTGCTCCCTGTACTTCTGTTACTAAAGTAGGTCTTAGTGAATTCATTATTTATGACCATTCCTTTCTATTTAAATTGCCACTTCCTTGCAGATAATCAAAAAATTTGCAAGGCAAGGAACAAAATTTGCAAATAAGCGAATAATACGAGTGTATATGAGTGCGATTTGCAAATTTTAAGTGACACAGCAAACTAAATTTTCAGCAGAAAATTTAGTGGTTGCAGGTTTTTTGGCAATCTGCAGAGCGTTTTACCGCTCTTATTATCTGTGTGTACCCCGAGCAACGGCAGATATTCCCTGCAAGTGCATTTCTTATCTCGTCTTCGCTTGGGTCGGGGTTGTGCATTAGCAATGCCTTTGCGGACATTATCATCCCCGTTGTGCAGTATCCACACTGTATTGCGGTTTCTTCCACGAATGCTTTTTGTATTGGGGATAGTCCGCCGTCGGGTGCGAGCCCCTCTACCGTAGTTACTTCCTTGCCTTCAAGTTGGCATGCAAGCACTAAACATGAGTGCACTGCTTCGTCGTTGATTATTACTGTGCACGCTCCACATTCGCCCTCGCCGCATCCCTCTTTTGTTCCCGTCATTCCGAGGTCTTCTCTTAAAAGGTCGATTAGTCTTTTGCTATCTTCTACTTCTATTGAAGTTGCTTTTTTATTTAAGGTGAAATTTAGTTTCATTATGCGTCACCTCTTTCGTTAAGATAATTCATTATTACATCGGGTGTCATTGGGATTGTGCCGATATCGCTACTTAGTGCATCATTTACAGCCGCCATAACACATGCCGCAACTGGCACATGGCAGGCTTCGCCGATGGATTTTGCGTTGTATGGCCCAGCTGCTTCACCCATTTCTATAAGCTCAACCCTTACATTTGGCGCATCTGCGGAGTTAATTAGGTGATAGTCCTTTAAGCCCGCAAACATTCTACCGTCTTTTCTGTATTTTACATATTCGCTAAGTGCCGCACCACTGCCTTGTAGTACTGCTCCCTGTGTTTGTGCTATGCACATCTCTCTGTTGAGTGCTTTTCCGATGTCGTGCACTGCCACATAGTCAAGGATTTTGCTAAAACCTGTGTAGGTGTCCACCTCTACCAAGGCAAAATGCGCACCACATACGATGTCGTTTCTATCTGTTGAGTGATGATAATTTGCAAATATTTCGCCGTCACCAATTTTTTGCCCCTTATTTACAAGCTCGGTGAAGCTGTAACCATTATCCCTGTTTGACTTTTGATATATGTATTTGCCATCTGTTTCAACATCGTTTATATCCACATTTTCAAGCCTTGCAAAATGCTCTTTCATCTTTTCTTTAAGCGCCATTGCACATTCATATGTAGCCCTGCCTATTACCGCTACTGTTCTACTTGAATAGCATCCGATATCGTATGGTGTTACATCGGTGTCCGCTTCTTTAATTTTAATATCGTCATATTCAAGTCCGAGTGCTTCGGCGGCAATCATTTTAAATACTGTGATTGTACCGCAACCGTGGTCGTGAAGGCTCGCATGGCAAATTACTGTGCCTGCTTCTGTGAGCCTCATATCAACCCTTGCAAATTCGTTATTTGGGTAGCGTCCGCTCACATGTCCGCATGCGCCTATGCCGACACCTCTTTTGTATCTTCTATTCTCAGCATTAAATTTCTTAGCGTCTTCTTTTCTCTCATACCAGCCAAATACTTCACTGCCTTTGAGCAGTGTTTCTCTCGACATTAAATCGCCAACACTAAGGCCTGTTTTTATATCAATTCCCTGTGGTGGAATTAGATTTTTGAGCCTTAGTTCGAGTGGGTCAATTCCAAGCTTTTTTGCGGCTGTATTTACATTGTGTTCCAAAATAATTGCCGCTTCAGGTGCCGCCCATCCTCTAAAACCACCGCTAACAGCAGTATTCGTGGTAATTGCCCTTGCAGTGCAGTTCATGCTTTCGGATTTATAGAGTTTGGAAAATTTCGAGCCTATTGTGTAGGCGTAATCATCCGAGCTTCCAAGGTATGCGCCCGAATCAAGATTTATATCAGAATTCATATTTTTTATAAGCCCATCGGGTTTATAGCTTATTTTCATGTTTGACTCAAGGGAGGAACGACACATTGTGGAAGTCATACATTCACTGCGGTTAAATACAAGCCTTACCGCTCTTCCAGTCCTTATAGCTGCCGCCGCCGCAATGGGCTCTAACATCCATTCCTGTTTCGCGCCAAAAGAACCACCCATTGTAGCTTTTACTACCCTTACTCTCTCAAAGCTAATATCAAATATTCTGCCTAAAAGCACCCTTATCCCAAATACTGATTGGTTTGGCGAGTATACTTCAAGCTCTTCCTGATATGGGTCGTACTTCGCTATACATGCGTGGGGCTCCATGCACATATGGTTTATTCTTGATATTTTTACATCGGTTTCGATTTCTATTAAATCTTTGTCGGTGTTTGGCGTGCCACGGGTGATGGTATCGGAAGGAAATACTGGGCCGTTTTCGTGTATCTTATCAATAATACCGCTCATTGTCTCATGAATATTAAGAGCATAGGGGTATTCTTCATATTCAATTTCTACAAGCTTAACAGCTTTTCTTGCAATTTCTTCTGTTTTTGCTATTACAGCACCTATTCTGTCCCCCTCAAAGCGGACATACTCTGTGAAAACTTGCTCAGTATATATAAGCTTATCGCCAAATTGCTGGGTGTACCTGCTGAAATTATTATAGTCGGTATTAAAGCAGTGTATGATATCCACTACGCCCTCTACCGCCATCGCTTTTTCGGTGTTTATGCTTTTAACCCTACCGTGGGGGATATCACTGAATATTACCGCAACATGGAGCATATTTTGCACTTCCATATCGCCTGCATATATTGTTCTACCAGCCGCTTTTGCACGAGCGTCATGTATAGGATAGTTTTTACCTATGTGTTTCATCTCTAAATTTCCTTTCAGATTATATCAAATATGGAATGTAGATAATGTTTTGTATCATCTACATTCCATAACTAAAACTATTCTTTATTTAGCTGACACCGCTTGGGGTTCATCTAATTTTTCAATTGTCCAGCCAGTCCATGCGCATATTAGTGAAACTATTGGATTGAGTATTGCAAGGAACATAAATGGAGCGTATGCGCCAACTGTTACACCAAGGGTACCAAGTAGGAATGCGGCATCCGTACTCCATGGGCAGAAAGGTGCACACAGTGTACCAACATCTTCAAGTATACGGGATAGATTTTTAGGATGTAGCTTTCTTTCTGCGTAGATGTCTTTAAACATTCTACCTGGAAGTATTAGTGCTACATACTGAACACCTGTTGCAAAGTTTGAGAATAATGTAGTGAAGATAGTTGCTGTAAGTAGACCTTTATCACTCTTAACATTTGTGAGTATTTTAAGGATAATCGAGCGAACCATGCCTGTTTTTTCAACTATACCTGCAAAGCAGAGTGCAATTAAAATAAGTGCGATTGTGCCCATCATGCTCATGATACCGCCACGGTTAACAAGACTATTAACCACATCGATGCCTGTGTCCATTGAAACACCGCTGAAAGAAGCTGCCATTAATATGCTGATGTCGTTACCTTGGAAAATAGCACCGAAAATGCATCCAAGCACCGCTACTCCGAGCAGTCCTGGGATTGCAGGCACTTTAAGCATGAGCATTAAAAGTACGCATAGTGGTGGAATTAGTAGCATTGGGGATATATTAAAGTGTTCACTTAAAGTTCCAGCATATAGCTCAACTGTGCTTGCATCAATCGCTTTATCACCCATTCCCATACCTAAAGCTGTGTAGCCTATAAGTGCTATTAAAAAGCTTGGACCTGTGGTGAATACCATGTGCTTAATATGTGTAAATACATCGGTGCCCGCCATCGCTGGGGCTAAGTTTGTAGTGTCGGATAGTGGGGACATTTTATCGCCAAAGTATGCACCGGAGATGATTGCACCTGCGGTCATGCCAGCGCTTATGCCAAGACCTGCGCCTATACCCATAAATGCAACGCCCATTGTACCTATTGTAGACCATGAGCTACCAGTCATAACTGATACCACTGCACAGATTAAACATGCAGACGCTAAAAAGAAAGTAGGGGATAGTATTTGTAGGCCGTAATAAATCATTGTGGGCACTATTCCAGCTATCATCCATGTACCTATTACCATACCGATTATCATCATTACGATAATTGCAGGAGCACCTGCTTTGATATTATCAGCTATTGTTTCTTCGAGTTCACTCCATTTATAGCCTGAAGTTACTGCAATAATTGCAGCGAATACTGCTGAAAAAAGAAGTGGCATATGCGGGGAAGTTCCAAAGATATTAATCCCTGCCAAAAGGGAAATAAACACAAAAGCGAATACCGCAATAATTTTTGGCATGCCTATTTCTCTTGTTTCCGTCGTAGCTTTTACATCACTCATAAGAATACTCCATTCTGTCGATAAATCGACATTGTATTTATTGCATAAGTTGTTTTGATTTCTATCTCTTTAATATCACCGCCACAACTCTACACCCACATTTTACTATAAAAAAATAAATAAATTCTCAAAAACCACATTTTGTACTTTTTGAGAATTTATTGTTATAGTTCACTAAATATTCACATTTTAATTTAGTTGATTTAGCTACCGTAGTGGGTGCCATAGGTGTTAGCAGTGAGGTTTCTTAAGTTTTTGACATTTTATTAATAGCTTCTTCTAAATCGTTTAGATATTTAAAATCAATTGGAGAGTATACATTTTTTAATAATTCCTTTGATTTTTCAATATAAAATTCACACTCATTTAAAATTAAGTCAGCAAAAACTTCTCTCACTGAACTATCGCTTTGCATCCCATATGCGATCTGCGCGAAAACTCGGTAAATTACACCCTCCTCATAAGGGCTTCCAAGCTCTTTTGCATACCCCAGTGCATTTATCAGGCTTTCCTTAGCTTTTAAATACTCCTTTTTTTGCAAGAGTATCATGGAGTGATAGCAACTGGCAAGTCCACGCCCCCACATTAGATTGGTCATGGTATATACTTCTATTGATTTTTCTATAAACTCTTCTGCCTCTTTTATGTTGCCGTTGTCAAACTCACAAATTCCAGCATAGGCGTAAAATGCACATATGCCACCAACGGAATATACTGAAGAACAAATATCAATCGCTTTCATATAATGCTCTTTTGCCTTTTTATATTCATAAGCCTGCCTATATGCCTCACCTATCCACGCATAACCTGCCGCTAAACTGTAGAGACATTTACCCTTTTCCTCAGAGCTTTCGAAAATTTTAATCGCTTTGGTGGTGTTTGTGATGCCGCTGTCCACCTTAGCAGACATTATATCGCACATTCCTTGAAGTCGCCACCAGACCGCTTCGTCCTCGGCACTCAATAATTTTGCAACTGCAAGTGATTCCTCAATCACTTTTTGCATTTTATCTATTTGGTAGCAGTTGATGTATACGCAAATAAGCTGTCTGTTTGCCTTTATGAAATTTCTGCGTTCGGCGATGCTTTCACATTTCATATTCAGCGCCTTTACCTTTTCAATGTATGGTGCCCCTTTATCATAATTGGACTTTCTTATGTGATATCTGCCCATCATATGATAGAAATTTGAAATAATCTCGATTACTTCCTCATTGCTTATTTGAGTGTCTGCAAAATGTTTATCTATTTGTTTTTCTAAATCGACAAGCATTTTTTCCATTGAGCTTAAATCCGCTATGCAGGGGTAGAGTTTAAAATCAAGCTCCACCGCTCTTTCGGCTGAATCGGATTTTTCAAGTATTGGGAAGTATTCATGGGCAATATTTAGGTAGAATGCAAGATTATCAACCGCATATCTTAAGTATTTCTCAGGATTGCCTGCACGCTCAAAATGATATATGAGCTTTGAGTAGAGTGAAATTCTATCTTCGTTTTTCACCGCCGACTTTTCATACCACACACCGATTTTATTGTGCATTATCCGCCTTTTTGTATAGGACATCTCATCATAAACATATTCTTGCATCTTTTGGTGGAGGAAATACAGATATATGTCCCCCTCCTTTATCTCTTCCCTTATCAGCGATAGCTCTATTAGCTCCTGTATTATATCTGCGAGCTCATACTCTTCTTTGCCACTTATTTCTGCAAGTGTCCCTATTTTAACCCCATTTATAAAAAAGGAAATTAAACTAAGTATTTTTTTGCACTCATCATTAATATTTACAAGTCGGATTTGCAGTATATTTCTGAGTTTAGGAGAAATTTCCTCGAGTGAGCGGTTGTGCTTTATGTTATAGGCGGCCTCTGTTAAGAAAAATGGTATGCCCTGAGTTTCATTGTAGAGGAGCCTATTCGTTTTTTCATCCATCTGCAAATCTTTTATAAATTCCTTGGCAAACACTTTGGTTTCGTCATAGGTAAATCTATTGAGTATTAGTTCTTCGAGCAGCTCGGGGAGTTCTTTTAAAGTTATAAGTTCGCTGAGTGAAGCTTTTAAATTGTTTCTCAGTGTCATCATAAACAGAAGTGTTTCTTTATTATGTGACAAGAGTATTTTTCGTATTACTGATACACTCGCCTCATCCGCCCATTGTAAATCATCAATAAATATGAGAATGGGCTGTGTGTGGGAGGAGGCTATCAGTGCATTTATAAAAGAAGTGAGTATCGCCTCATATCTTCCTACGGACACCTCATCATTATCCAAAATATCAAACCTATTCTGCTTTAAAAATGGGAATAGATTATATATTGATGTGGTGAGAACCTCGCTGTTTGCAATTTTATTTTCACCGACAAGCGAGAGGATTTGCCTGCTTATTTCCTGCCAGATATTAAGTGGGTGATTTTGTTCAAATTGATAGCATTTTGCTTTTAATACTATCGCCTTATCATCGCCTAATTTTTCAAGCACTTTATTTACAAGACTGGTTTTGCCAATGCCCTCTTCGCCAGTGATAACTACTCCTCTTTTTGCTTTTCCAAGCATTAGCTCATCTATCTTCCTCTTTAAGAAGTCCATCTCAAAAACCCTTGCACAAAAAAAGCTGCTCTGGGCGGATTCCGCCTCACCACGCTCATTCAAAAGTGAAACCACTGTTTTATTCCACTCTTTCTCAACATCGACAGCAAGCTCACGCATTACTTCACTTGGAGTTTCAAATAGCTCATTCTTTAAAAGGTTTTCAAGGTCTCTGTATATCGCCATTGCTTCTGAGTATTTTTGTTCATTCTTGCAGATGGTAATTAGTGTTCTATAAGCGCCCTCGTTAAATTCATCTACTGCAATTAGCTTTTTGCAAAGTATTTTACATTCTGCAATTTTAAAGTTTTCAAAAGTTGCCTTTATTCTGTCCGAGAGCATCTCAATATATGTATTTCTGTAATAAATTCTTTTTGACTCTATCCACTCATTATAAAGCTCATTATCTTTTAGGTAAAAGTCTTTTAGGAATTCCTCGTAGTGTATATCCTCTAAATTTATACTTATTTCTGAAACCTCGGTATCCAATACACAATCTATTTTGGGGTTAATAGAAATAAAGCATGGCTTTTCCTTTAAAATAAAATCCTTGCCCAAATGCTTTCTAATAATATATAGTGCATTGGTTAAATTAGCCTGTACTTTTTTAGGGTCAAGCTTATCGCCCCATATAATATCTGCAAGTGTACTCGTGGCAGTCTTTTTATGCACTAATAGGTAGTATATAATAGCCTGCGCTTGTTTATAAGGCAGCGACACTGCTTCGCTATTAAATACAATTTCCGGTATACCCATCAGTTTAGCTTTAAGCAGTGGTCGCATTATATCACTCCAATTTTAATCAAATTTTGTAAAATACTACATTTTGCATTACATTTAAATTGTATATTCAAGTTTTGAAAATGTCAATATGTATCTTGTGCGCCATTTATGGTGGAAGTGAGAATTTTCTTTTTTGTGGTACTATCCATCCCAAAATTTGTAGAAAAATAAGCATGCAATGGATACCCTATTAAAAATAATAGCGTGAATGAATTTGTCCGCTTAAGCTGCAATTCATTCACGCTGTTTTATGTTATAAAATTAATCGCTATAAAGTGAGGGATTAGTTTCTGCAAGCTTTAAGTGCTGTGCATTCACCCCAAATTACGCATCCTGTCTTGTGTCTGCAATTTGGATTTCTCTTAAATTAACGCCTTGTGGAAGTTCATAGGCAAATTTTATAGTTTTCGCAACATCCTCCACTGTGATAGCGCCTACACCTGTCGCTTCTTTCCACTGATTGTAGCCATTTTTAATATCTTCGCTTGTGGTATGGCTGAGCAGCTCTGTTGCAACTGCGCCTGGGCAGATACGCATAACCCTTACATTATATGGTGAAAGTTCACCTCTTGCAACTTCGGATAAACCAACCACGCCGTATTTTGTAGCACAATAAGCCGCATGATTTCCAAAAGGCTTAACACCTGCGATAGAAGATAGATTTATAATAGTTCCGCATTGCCTTTCCTTCATATCGTTCATAACAATTTGCATGCCGTTCATAACACCCATAACATTGACATCAAGCATATCCTGCCACTCTTTAGGGTCTTGATTTTCAAGGTTGCCAAGTAGCATGATGCCTGCATTGTTTATCATTAAATCAGTTTTACCATAAACCTCTTCGGCTTTTCTCACCGCTTTTTCAAAAGCATTTTTGTCCGTTACATCCACTTTTTCGCAGATGGTATTATCCAGTCCAAGCTCTTCTAATTTTTCAAGTCTTCTTGCAAGAAGTAAAAGTGGGTAGCCTGCTTTATTAAATTCCAAAGCCAAAGCTTTACCAAAACCTGAGCTTGCGCCTGTGATTACAACTAATTTTTTCATTACTAATTCTCCTCTGTCGTTGACTTTTTTATTATTATAGTATAAAATACTGCAATAGCTGTTTTAATTATATAAGTGAATAGTAAATTAGTCAATAAGGCACATTTTTTTCGCTTAGGGAGGGAAAGGTAACTAATGAATATGGATAAAATTATTGTAAATTCAGAAATTGAGATAACACTTAAAATGATTGGTGGGAAATGTAAGCCATTAATTTTGTATATGCTCATAGAAGACGGCAGCAAAAGGTTTAAGGATT
>CAYJIJ010000017.1:30388-38892 GCA_964370185.1 uncultured Oscillospiraceae bacterium | reverse complement strand
AATAAAACCGAGCTTGCGGCTAAAAAATATCGTGAGTATATTTTAGATGGGGATGTGGGGAATAAGTAATCGAAAACAAAGTGGAGATTATTTAAGTGAAAAGTGAAAAATGAATAATGAAAAGTTATGGAGTTTCGCCTTTGGCGAAACGGATTTAAATTGTAGTGGCATGGCTTGACGTACCCATTGCTTTATTTCAGATTGGTGGTTAACTTTATCCTACGGTTTATTTATATTAGTTTGGGGGAAGATTTAGATGAAACAAAAATATTTGAAGATACTTAGTTTGTTGATGTTAATTATGACTATCGGTTTTAGTATTGCAGTGTTTATGGGACATTCTGATGCTACTTCAACTGCAGCAATTTGTGCAAGTGCATCTTTAGTCAACTATGGTGCGTCTAAACGAGTAAAATGAGCATAATCTGCATAAAAAGGGCTAACACTTTATAGATTAAGTGTCAGCCCTTTTTTATATGTGTTCGTATAACTATTCTACATTAGACTTAATCTCTAATCCTCACTGCATCTGTCTATCTTATATAAATCAGTGCGTCTTGCACTGATTATCGGGAGCTGTTTTCTAATCTCCTCAACAAGATTTAAGTTTAGCTCATAATAAAGCTCTTCCTCAGCTTCGCCAAGCCTTGCAAGAACTTCTCCCCATGGGGAAACAATTATAGAATTAGCATATGAATGATAGCTTGCCGACAAATCTCTTGCAGGAGCAACTCCCACCGTAAAGAGCTGATTATCAATTGCCCTGCTCCTAAATAGCACTTCCCAATGCGCAGGCCCCGTAGTCATATTAAAGGCGGCTGGGACAATAATTCCCTTTGCACCCTCAAGCGACATTATTTTTGCAATTTCCGAAAATCTCAAATCAAAGCAGATTGCAAGTCCGAATTTGCCAAATTCAGTATCGAATACGGTTATTTGATCGCCTGCTGTGAGAGTTTCGCTTTCAAAGAAGCGTTGCCCCCCTACTATATCCACATCAAATAAATGTGATTTTCTATGCTTTGCAATCATATTGCCACTGCGGTCGAATACATAGCTTGTATTGTATATTTTGCCGCCATCAATTTCGGGCATCGAGCCTGCTACTAAATATATATTATTTTCCTTTGCAGCTTTTGAAAGCTTTAAAACATTCTCTCCCGACTGAGGTTGTGCGTAGACTTTGAAATTTGCAGTTTCATATGGGCAGCAAAACATTTCTGGTAGCACTGCCATATCCACACCGCTTTGTGCGGCTTTTTTTATTTTAGATAGTGCTCTGTCGATATTTTCGTCATTCTCAGCAGAGACTTTCATTTGTATTAAAGCTATATTCATAATGCACCTCTGTTAAATCTCAATAAATTTCGCCTCACGGTTTAAATAATAGCAGTACTCGCTAAATCCTATTTCTTTCATCTCGGCTATCACCATATCAAAACTGTGCAGTATATCCTCTGCCACATGGGCATCCGAGCCAAGGGTGATTAATCTACCGCCCATATCGTAATAACGCTTTACGATATCCATTGTTGGCATACTCATACCAAATTTTTTGCGGTAGCCAGAGGTGTTTATCTCCATGCCGATTTCTTTTTTTATAGCGGTCTCAAGAAGCCTATCTATAAGTGTTTTAAAAAGCTGCATATCGGGTTTTATCCCATAATTGCCTATTATATATCTTAAGGGGTATGTAAGGTGGGCAAGAATATCTATATCGGCATTTTCGCACAGCTCTATCATCAGCTCAAAATATTCCCTAAGTATCTTATTTATGTCATCCTCGGGTGTGAAAAGATAAAAGTCGTATCCGCTTTTTATCGTATGGCAACTTCCAAGAATGAAGTCCAGTGGTGGCAAAGTATCAAAAAAAGCTTTGGTTTTAGCAGGATCGAAGGTGGCTTCGCCTATCTCCACCCCTGCAGAAATAATAAGCCTTTCGCTGTATAGCGCTTTTAGCTCATGGGCTGTTTTAATAGATTTAGGTAAATTTATATGGCTAAATTCCCATTCATGGTTTATCATTTCGCAGTGGTCGGTAATTGCTATGCCCATAGCACCCATTTTCACCGCTGTTTCTACCAGATTTTTTGGGTCTTCGCCACTGTCCATTGAAAAATGAGTATGTGTGTGGCTATCAAAAAGTTTTGCTGACATTTTTTTCTCCTTTTTTTAAAAACAATTCACTAATAAACATATTACCATAAAATCGTAATATATAAAATAGTAATTTTCAGACGATTTTTCTGCAAAAATGTATAAAAATCCTTTAATTTGTATATCTCCTATAAAAAAATAGATAAATAAATAGAAGTTTTACACATAATTTGATATTGTTTAAAAGTCAATATAGTGATATACTGTATTAAATAAACAAAGTTGGCAAGTTAGCGCTATTGTATATTTTTTAGTTTGCTCTCTAAATCTATGATTTAAGGATGGGGATGAACTTAATTTGTATGTATTTTAAATTAACATTGTCACAAAACACTTTAGGAGGTATGGTATGAGAGCGGTAATTACAGTACTTGGTAGAGATATGGTGGGCATTTTAGCAAGGGTAAGCACGGAATGTTCTAAGGCTAATGCGAATGTCACAGATGTTACACAGTCGATAATGCAGGATATGTTTGCGATGATAATGATGGTGGAAGCATCCAACCTCAACTGCAAACTAAGCGAATTCACCGACCAGATGAAAGCCCTTGGTGACGAGCTCGGTCTTTCCATCCATGTAATGCATGAAGATGTATTCGATTCCATGCACAAAATATAGGGGGACTGCTGAAAAATGAGATTTATAGATAAAAAGGACATACTTGAAACCATAAGCATGGTTCAAGATGAAAGCTTGGATATACGAACCATAACAATGGGTATTTCTCTGCTTGACTGCGCAGATACCAATATTGAGCGCTCATGTGAAAAGATTTATTCTAAGATCACAAGATTAGCGCAAAACTTAGTTTCAGTGGGTGAAGATTTAGAAAAAGAATATGGAATACCAATTATAAATAAACGTATTTCTGTTACACCTATTTCCATGCTGCTTGCTGTTAGCGGTGGCGACCCTGTGAAATATGCGGTTACTCTTGAAAATGCCGCTAAGCGTGTTGGGGTAAATTTCATCGGTGGTTACAGTGCACTTGTGCAAAAAGGATTTGCCGCCGGAGAAATTGAGCTAATTAATTCAATTCCAAGGGCTATGAAAGAAACTTCACAGGTATGCTCTTCGGTTAATATTGGCTCCACCAAAGCTGGCATAAACATGGATGCTGTAAAGATGATGGGTAAAATCATTAAAGAATCTGCTGAACTCACCGCCGATAAGGAATGTATGGGTGCGGCTAAAATAGTTGTATTTTGTAATGCACCCGAGGACAACCCATTTATGGCAGGTGCTTTCCACGGTGTGGGTGAAGCGGACTGTGTTATAAATGTGGGTGTTTCCGGTCCTGGAGTTGTGCGTGCAGCAATATCAAAAATGGATAAAAACAGTCCGATTGATGAAATTGCTGACACAATCAAAAAGACAGCATTTAAAATAACCCGTATGGGTCAGCTTGTGGGCACTGAAGCTTCCAAGCGCCTTGGCGTTAAATTCGGGATAGTGGATTTATCCCTTGCCCCAACTCCTGCAGTGGGCGACTCTGTTGCGCATATTCTGGAGGAAATGGGTCTTGAGCGTTGTGGTGCTCATGGCACAACCGCCGCACTTGCACTTCTAAACGATGCGGTTAAAAAAGGTGGCGTTATGGCGTCCTCACGCATTGGTGGGCTATCGGGTGCATTTATTCCTGTAACCGAAGACGCAGGCATGATTAGAGCGGCGAGAGAGGGTGCTCTCACGATTGAGAAGCTTGAAGCTATGACCGCAGTTTGCTCCGTTGGTCTTGATATGATTGCAATCCCAGGTGATACTCCTGCCGAGATTATCTCCGCTATTATCGCCGATGAGGCGGCAATAGGCATGATAAACTCTAAGACAACGGCTGTTCGTCTAATTCCTGCAATAGGCAGAAAAGACGGTGAAGAGCTTGAGTTTGGTGGATTATTTGGCACAGGGCCAATTATGAAAGTAAACACCAATTCCCCTGCAACATTTATTAATAGGGGTGGGCAGATACCTGCACCACTTCAGAGTTTGAAGAATTAGTAATTTATTTTACAAGGCTGTTTCACTGTATATGTCAGTGAAACAGCCTTAATTTTATGGGATTTGTAGGTGTATATACACTCTACTATTCTCACTGAAATTAATTTGAAATATTATTTTCTCTGTAGTATACTTTATTAAAGATTATTTATATAATAGGAACGGGGAAGAAAACAAAATGATAAAGCCATTAAAACAAATATTTATGACAAAAGAAAATGCGAATAATGATTATGTGCGTTATGAAAACCAACTGAAACCACGAATATCATATGATATATACGATTGTGATAGGAGTAAAGAAGAATTATGGGAAGTGTATAAGGAACATGAAAGCAACTTGTTGGAAATTGTAAGAAAAGAAACTACAGCCTACTTGTATGATGAAAGATTGTGTAATAATGATGAAAATATGTTCCCACAATGGAATCGTCTTACAGGCGAATGGTATATCAGCGACATTTCAATTAATTGCGATGATGACGGAGATATTTTTGTTGGCATAACGACTCGCTTTACAGAGAATTTTATTATGGAAGATGGTAGCACTAAAGTTATAGATTACCTCGGAATGGAAGTTCATAGTTTTTTTGATAGTGATAAAGACAAATTTATTTTTGATGTGATTGATACTTTATCTATATAAAATGAGCATAATCTTATAAAAATAAAATTACCACTATCGGTTTGATAGTGGTAATTTATTTTTTTATAGGCAGCCTTATATGGCAGAGATATTTTTAAAAAATTAACTCCCTCTCTGCTCGGTATCTGCTTTATACATGCTGTACCACATCCATGAACCAAAAACATTATAGCAGTCAAAGCCTGCTTGGGTGAGAATTCTTATTGCCAGATATCCCCTTAGCCCTGCTTGGCACATTATGTGTATAGGCTTAGTTTTATCGAGTGTATTAATTTGTGCTTTTAAATCGTCAAGTGGGATATTTATAAAGCCATCGACTGCTCCCCTATTAAACTCTTCCACTGTGCGCACATCGAGTTTTATAACTTCTTGCCCCATAT
Source organism: uncultured Oscillospiraceae bacterium (assembly GCA_964370185.1). Classification (GTDB taxonomy): domain Bacteria; phylum Bacillota; class Clostridia; order Oscillospirales; family Ruminococcaceae; genus CAYJEQ01. The sequence goes on along the minus strand of CAYJIJ010000017.1, from coordinate 33,710 downwards.
CAGCAACTTCTTTAAATGTGCTAACTTTCATTTCACCGAGCATAATATTTTCACCCACATAACCTGCCATGTTTATAGGGTCTTTTGCGGAGGAGAATGGCGGTGCATAGGCAAGCTCAAGCTCCTGCAAATCGAATACAGTCATCTCAGCTCTTATCGCAGTAGCTAAGACATCCATTCGTTTGTCCACACCCTCGGGACCAACTATCTGCCCTCCTAAAACTCTGCCATCCTCTTTTGCAAAAAGGAGCTTTATCGCCATTACCTTAGGATTTGGATAATATCCTGCGTGATGATTTGCTGTGACAAACGCCTTATGGTAGGATTTGCCCGTATTTATGCAGTCCTGCTCTGTGAGCCCAGTTGAAGCCACCGTGAGGTCGAATATTTTAGCAATGCTCGTCCCTTGCGTGCCTTTGTATATGCTATTTCTGCCCATAATTCTATCGGCTACTATTCTCGCTTGTTTATTAGCAGGGCCTGCAAGTGGTATAATACCCTGCTCCTTTGAAAGGAAATTTTGCACCGAAATAGCATCGCCCACTGCCCAGACATTTTCTTTTGAGGTCTTTAAATTCTCATCCACAAGTATTTCGCCACTTTTTCCGAGTGCAATGCCACTGTCTTTTAAAAATTCAGTCGCTGGGGATACTCCCACCGAGATTATAACCATATCGGCTGGGATGAAAGAGCCATCATTTAGTGAAACTCCATCCGTTGTGATTTCAGAAGCTATTTTTCCGAGTGCTAAGCTTACACCTTTTTCTCTGAGGTGATTATGCACTCCGTGGCTCATGTCTTCATCAATATTTGGCATTAAGTGGCTCATAGCCTCAACCACAGTGACTTTCACACCTGCCATATGCAGATTTTCTGCCACTTCAATGCCTATAAATCCCCCACCGATTACGCATGCGGTTTTGGGAGCTTTTTGAGTTAAAAAATCCTTTATTTCATAGGTATCGGGGATGTTTCTAAGGGTGAATATCGGCATTTCTTTCGCCATGGGAATTGCTGGCATTACTGGATTTGCACCGGGTGATAGTATGAGCTCATCGTAATTTAAATCATATTCAGTGTTCTCCGTATGGTTTTTTACCCTCACGGTTTTTGTTAAACAATCCACGCCCACAGCCTCGGAAAACACCCTTACATCCACATTAAATCGCTTTGAAAATCCTGAGACCGTCTGGACAAGTAAGCTTTCCTTATCGCTTATTACACCGCTTATATAGTATGGTAGTCCACAGTTTGCAAAGGAGATAAACTCCCCTTTTTCAAGAATAATAATCTCGTTTTCTTCGCTGAGTCTTCGCAGTCTTGCTGCACTTCCTGCACCACCTGCAACTCCGCCAACTATCACTATTTTCTTTCCACTTGTATTTACCATCCCGATGACCTTTCCTTTCATGCATTTATCTTTAATAGTTTTAAACGAATATCTACAAAATTTCGTTTTCTTTTAAAAACTCTTCTATTCTCTTAAGTGCTTCAGTGAGGTGGTTTATGCTATATGAATAAGAAATTCTCACAAATCCTTCCCCACACTCTCCGAATGCAGTGCCCGGTATTACCGCAACTTTTTTGCTCAGTAAAAGTTTTTCGCAAAACTCCTCACTGCTCATCCCTGTAATTTTAATTGATGGGAAAACATAGAATGCCCCCTCAGGGTTAAAGCAGGTAAGACCTAATCGGTTTAGAGTGTCCACCAATAGTTTTCTTCTCATATCATATTGGTCACACATGTACTCTACATCTTCGTCACAGTTTTTCAGTGCTTCAATAGCCGCATACTGGCTTACTGTCGGCGCACACATAATTGCGAACTGGTGAAGTTTTAGCATTAGTGAAATAATTGGCTCAGGGCCTACCGCATATCCAAGTCGCCAACCTGTCATGGCATAGGTTTTTGAGAAGCCATTTATAATAACAGTGCGTTCATACATGCCATCAATCTCTGCAATTGATACATGCTTACCCTCAAAGGTCAGCTCGGCATAAATCTCGTCGGACATCACAATTATATCGGTGCCCCTTAAGATTTCGGCTATTTCCTCCAAATGTTCACGGCGCATAACCGCACCTGTGGGGTTGTTTGGGAATGGGAATATAAGCATTTTTGTTTTATCGGTGATGTGTTCTTTAAGTGATTTCGCGGTTAGACGAAAAGCATCTTCTGCCGAGGTAGCAATCGGAACAGGAACTGCACCGCAGAGCTGTACTATTGGCGAATACGCCACAAAACATGGCTCGGGAATCAGTACTTCACAACCGGGGGATATAACACTCCTTAAAAGCAAATCTATCGCCTCGGAGCCTCCCACTGTTACAAGCACTTGATCTCTATAATCATACGACAGATTAAATCTGCGCTTTAAATAGTCGGTAATTCCTTCTTTGAGTGGTGTCATCCCTGCATTTGAGGTGTACCATGTCTGCCCTTTTTCAAGTGTGGATATAGCCGCTTTGCGCACATTCCAAGGTGTTTTAAAATCGGGCTCACCCACCCCTAAGGAAATTACACCCTCCATCTCTGCGGCAAGATCAAAAAAACGTCTTATTCCCGAGGGTTTAATGGATAATACGGCAGGATTTAAGATTTTGTTGTAGTCCATCAAAGCTTGGTGACCTCCCTCTCGTCCGTCGTATTATCAGTGAAAAATATACCCTGCTCTTTGTATTTGTGCAGTACAAAGCTTGTAGCCGTTGATTGTACTACATCCATTGGTGCAAGGCGGTGTGCCACAAATAGTGCCACTTCCTTAAAGCTTGTGCCGCTTATTGTGAGCAGTATGTCACAGCCGCCGCTCATGAGATAAACCGATTTTACCTCTTCATACTCAGCTATGCTGTTTGCAATTTCATCAAATCCCATATTTTTTTGCGGAATTACTTTTAGTTGGATTTGTGCTATTATGTAGTCATTCGGGGTTTTATCCCAGTCGATAATTGCTTGGTAACCTCGAATTGTACCATTTTTTTCATATGCTTCTATCTTTGCCGCAATACTATCTTCTGTTTCGCCCATCATCGCCGCAAGCTGTAAATTTGTAAGTTTTGAGTTTTCGTTTAGCAGTTCTAACAGTTTTTCCATGGTTTCATTCTCCTTTTAAGTATGCAGGCATAATAAATCTAAATGCACTGCTTTATCTTTCCTATTCACCTTTTTCTTCGGCAAGTTTATTTAGGTAGCGATAAATACTTGTTTCGGTGGTTTTCATTATCTGAGCAAGCTCACTCACCGCACCTTTTACTAAGAACACTCCTTGTTTTTCCAAATTGCGCATCAAATCCATTCGCTCTTCATAGGATAATCTGTCCG
>CAYJIJ010000017.1:14872-30288 GCA_964370185.1 uncultured Oscillospiraceae bacterium | reverse complement strand
TGTTTTTCCAAATTGCGCATCAAATCCATTCGCTCTTCATAGGATAATCTGTCCGCAGGTGCCGAGTAGTTCCCTGCTTCCACCAAAATTTTATCAAGCATGAGTTTATCAAATGGGACATCGTAATTATTATAAAGCTCTTTGCTTTCGGGTGAGAGGTGACTTCCGCTTATCATGTCATTTACTATATCCCTAAGCTCTATAAGTCTATCCACTTTTATGCTCACTGAAAGCAGTGCATAAAGTTCTTTATTTTCATCCATATAAAAATATGTAGCGGTTTTTAGTTTGTTTTTTGATTTGGACACCGCCCTAAAATTTACAATATAATCAGTTTCAAGGTGTATTTTATTTTTGATAAATTCTTTTTCAAGAGGGCGTATTTTTCCACCTTGTACCGCTTCGTTGTCAAATGGGTTTATTACATGATGGACTGTCTGTTCTACTGCATTATACAGGATTATCTCGGTATCAGTCCCTGTGATATTCTGTAAGAAGTTCATATATGGTATGAGTGCATTAAGTCTATCTATATTTACCATAAGCCTATCCATCCCTTTAAATATACTATAAGATTATAATTTAAACTGTGTCCAAAGATTTAAATTGTCTCATATATAATTATCTTCTCTTGTTAATTTTATCTTTCCTCCACGCATAGGCACAGAGGAAAGATAAGTAAGAAATTCTATTTTATTTCCTGCTACTAAGTATCTTTGATCTAATAGTTTCCTTGCCCGAGGGGTCTTCACCTATCAGCCTTAATAGATATGCCGGTGTAATGCTGTGCATAAGTGCAGTTTCTTTATCAACCACGCCTTGGTTATAAAGTGCCGCTATTCCTGCATCCATGCTTGCCATTCCCTCGTCGGAAGATGCTTGAATAACTGAGTTTATCTGATGCGTCCTTCCATCTCTGATAAGTGCTCTGATAGCATTGTTGCAATGCATTATTTCAAATACTGGAACAACTTTGCCATCAATTGTTGGGATGAGCTGTTGGCATACAACTGTTTGCAATACCATGGAAAGCTGCATTCTCACCTGCTCTTGTTGCGAAGAGGGGAAGGTGTCCACAAGTCTGTCAATTGAGTTTGCAGCACCAAGTGTATGCAGTGCTGAGAATACCAAATGCCCTGTTTCAGCAGCGGTAAGAGCAATATTTATCGTTTCGGTATCTCTGAGCTCTCCGATTAAAATAACATCGGGGCTTTGTCTGAGTGCCGCCCTTAGTGCTATTGGGTAATTGCCTGTATCGAGTGAAATTTCCCTCTGGCTAATGATACTCATCTTATGGCTGTGCAGATGCTCAATGGGATCTTCAAGTGTTATTATGTGTGCAGGACGATTATTGTTTATACTATCGAGTATACAGGTGAGCGTGGTGGTTTTACCGCTACAAGATGCACCTGTTACAAGCACAAGTCCTCGTTGCTTATTTCCAAGGGCTAAAATATCGTCAGTAATGTGTATGTCTTTAGGATTTGGAAGCGAAAATGCAACCACACGGATAACCGCCGCTATTGAACCACGCTGTTTGTATGTGTTTATACGAAATCTCGACACTCCCTTAAGGGCAAATGAAAAGTCGTCATCCCCTCTTTCATGGAGCACATTCATATCCCTGCGTGCAAGCTCATAAACATCCTTTATCAGCTTTTCCGCCATATCCGGCATTATTATGGTGTCATTTAACACTTCTATGCGCTGATTTGTTTTGTAACTTATTGCCCTGCCGGCTACAATAAATATATCCGCCGCTTTTTTCTCTACCATCTCTTTTAAGAGCAGTTGAATATCCATAATACATCTCCATTCTTTTTAATGTACTTAATTCTAATAATTTACCGATTGCCATTTTAGCCTTTTAATTTCGTCATTTGGGTTTAGGGGAAGTTCTATTTGCACTTGCAAATATTTATCTTCATCTATTTCTACGCTGTACTCCACCTGCATGGGAAGGTCATCCTCAATTACAGCATTAAAGCCTGCATTGTTTATCATATCTTCCAAAGTATTTTCATCGCTATTTAGATAGATAGTATGTATCTCGGCAAGCTTTTCTTCGGCAATATTGTTTGCCTCATAATAGCCGCTTATCGAAGCAGAGGTTTTCTCGGAAAGCAGCAAATCACTTCTTGCACCCATAATTATTAGCATTGCAAATGATGTGAGTAGCATTATTGTGAAAAATGTGATTAGCGATACCACTCCCACGCTTACAAGGGAAGTACCTGCCGTACTCTCCTTTGGTTTTAATATCATGAAGTCACCTCCATTATATCTCCTACATATCTTTTAACTGTGAGGTTGTATATTTCGGTTTTATCAAGCTTTGTAACACTTATATCGGCAGTTTTAATATTACCTGCCTCACTGCCTATATCCACCTTTAAAAGGTAGCTTAAGTTTACTGCGTCACATTCCTTCCAATTTTCATCGTAGTAAAATTCAAAGTAATCATTAGCCATGGTAATTTCTGAAAACATTTCCTCGCTACCCTTTGTAGCTTTAAATATTTCAGCGTAGTTTTGTGCCTTGAGTGTTGCCATTGCGAGGTCTTCGCTGTATTTACTGTCCGCAAATCCCTTTGCGAAAAGTCCTGCACATATTGACGCCGCCAATGCAAAAAACAAACAGTTAACAATTAATTCCACAAGAAAATAACGGGTTTTTGACGGTGTATCATTCATTGTTTTCCACCCCCGTATCACATTCTAAATAAACTGTTGAGTTAAATAAATTTCCCCTTGTGTCCTCAACCTCTATTTCAAGCAGTCCATTTGTGTTAAGCACGAGGGCCATTTTTGATATTGGCATAATTTTTTGGCCAGTTCCCTCCACTATCTCAGTTTCAGGTGCTACAAGCACTTCACAAAGGTAGCCCTCTTCAGCATATATCCATGTTTCGTATATATCTCCATCGCCGTAGTCCTTGGAAAGCACTAATGCGTCCCCTCCTACTGCTGTGTCCACTCGCACACTGCCTATAGTTTCATTCTGCCTTGTTTTTTCAGTGAGATAGAGCACAGAAGTCCTTATATTGTAGTTTTCCTCCGAAGACTCAACATTTCTTCTGTAAATATCGGCACCTAAAACCGACAGAAACAGAGAGCTGAGCGTGTATATACAAAAAAGTGCGAGTACAAATATAATTTCCGATGATTTATTTCTTTTCATGCCGATAATCTCCCTCCCTTTTCTTTATTTACCCTTGGGTGGCAATACTCGAACACACACAGCCGATAAAAGCATATTTTTGGCATTTTTTTGCCTTCACTCCTCGCCTTACACGAGTAAGGCTTCGTCATTCAGACGAAAAACTGCTTAAAAATCTACTCTTATCGGTGCAAAGCAGTTTTAGTGGAGAGAGTTTTTGCTAAGACAATGAAAATGCCGCAGGTAATACTCGCGTATTACTAAGGTATTTGAAGCAGTATTAGTGAGAACTATCCCACTAAAACCTGTGTGGATTCGAGTATTGCCACCCTTGGATAATCCTACTCCGACATATAGAATACCGAAATTTCCGGTAGTAAATTGCCCCCTATGTTTTGGTAGTGGACTACATATTTTTCTACATCGTAGTACAGATTGTAATTACTTATTAAATACTCTAAATCGGCAGGATATTCTCCCTCTATCGCATAGCACTGGACTGCGCTTCTACGCACTGCATTTTCAAGCAGAATTTCCTGTTGCTCTGCTACTGTTAAAGATACATCCGCTACTGCGGTACTGATGGAGTAAATAACTCCGATTATCAAAATTATCGCCCAGACTATACCTCTATTTATATTTTGAGAGTATTTATATCTAAGTCTATGTATATTCAAAAGGTAGCCCCCCTCCTACATTCCGGATAGAATACCGGTTAGCGGTAGCATAACGGATAGCATAACCATGCCCACAAGCAGGCAGAGAACTGCAACCATCGTTGGCTCTATTACCGAAATTAGCTTTCTTGTGTGCGCCTGTGTTTGCTCATAATATCTATCGGCGATATTCATGAACATTTCACCCGTAGAACCTGTTCTCACTCCTGCTTCTATCATGCTGTTGTAGACAGGTTCGAAGACTTCGCTTTCCATAATAGCATCGGCAAAGCCATTGCCTTTTCCCATTGTGTCCATAACATTATCTATCTTTTTAAGCACACTCTCATTATCAACTATAACAGTGGTGAACTCAAGAGCGTTTGCTATATCTACTCCACTCTCTATCATAAGCGCCATTACAAATGCAAATCTATTGGTGTTTTCAAATTTTGCAAGATTTTTAGTTATTGGTAGGCTATTGTAGAGCTTGGAGAGAAATCTTTTTCCTGGCTCTGTTAAAGAAGCTATGAAATATCCTACCGCCAAAAGCGCAATAATAGCCACTATATATGCGGCATAGCTATTTAAATGCCTACCAAAATCAAGTAAAAAACTTGAAACCGAGTTCATAGCAAGACCTAATTGGCTAAACACCTGCTCGAACACTGGCATAACCTGCACAAGCATAACAAAAACCACCACAAGCACCATCGCCGCCATTGCAAGCGGATATGTAACAGAGGAGCGTATTGTTTTTGAAAGTGTATCCTTATTTTTATAGTACTGTGAAAGGGCGAGGAAAATTTCTTCGACTTTACCTGTTTCTTCCCCTACCTCCACCATGCCAACCGCATAATCAGGAAATGCTCCAGAGTCGTATAGCACCTGTGAAAACACAGCGCCATCCGCCACCTTTTCATATAGGTGTTCAAGCAAGGCCTCATCCTTTCCTTTTGGGGCATTACTGCTAATTATGTAGAGGCTCTCCCAAACAGATATGCCGCTCTTTGAAAGTGTTGCTAATTGTTCAAAGAGATAGGCTATCTCGGTGGTTGGTAGTTTCCCCCATTTATTTTTACCACTTTGTGCGCTTGATGTATTACTCATATATGACCATTCCTTTCCGCTATATCATAAATTAGTCATTATAATTGCTTTGCAGATACAAATCCTTAGTGGCACTTTCCCATATTTTCTCCCTTTCTATGGCTTGGAGAGGTATAAAAAAATATCCACTCAATAAAGTTTCTTGAAAATCTAATAGCTATATCATAAATTAATAAACATACATTGCATTATAATTTTTTCCATCGCCGACATATTTAATAATATCGGGGTTATTGCTACTTGTGGATGCAAATGTGGGATCCATTCTCACCCAGTTTTTTCCGTCAAACTGGATAATATCATGAATCCACCCTGTTTCAGGGGTGTAAACACTTATCCATGCATGGTAGGTCTGTCCCGAGTATCCGAGCACTAATTGTGTCGGTATTTGTTGCGCTCTGAGCATGGCAGTCATCACTGCCGCATAATCAAAGCAAAGCCCAGATTTGCTGCTCATAACACCGTCTAAGTCGGGAACATAGAATGTGCTCACCCGCTCTGCAAAGTCATAATCATAGGAAATATTATTTATCACATACTCATATATGAGCTCGACCGCTTCAAGATCGGTATTGGCAGATTTAACTACCTGCTCACTTTGTTTTACAGCAGTTGTTTCAGCAGTGAAATTCACATAGGTGCTCGGATGTAAAAACGGCCCGAATTCATCACTTAAGCTCACATCAAATTTCGCCGTATCAACCTGCGCATAGGAAGTCCCAGAGATATTTTCATTTATTGTTAATGTGTAGGAACCACTTCCTGCAGATATCGGGAAAACTTCAAATTTGCCCTGTGGATCTAAATCATAGGTATAGGTTGTACCGCCAGATTTTGTAAGCTGCATTTTTATCTTGCTCTTACTTCCAGTGTACTTGACCATGATATAGCCGTCGCTTGAATTTGATACATCAACTATCGAAGATTTGCCATCAAAAGTCTTGTCTCCACTCTGCTCGGTTGAGAGCACAACCGGTGTGGAAGCCCTGCTCCCTGCAGTAGCAGTCGGTTGTGATGTAGTAGTGGGCGTTTTCGATGCTGCCGAAGAAGATGTTGTGCAACCAGTCATGGATGCAAAAAGTAATATGAACGCTGTAAATACAGCTAAAAAAAGTTTGCTCACTTGTATTCCTCCTTGTGAGTTTACATATACAACTAATTATAACACAATAAGTATCGAAATTCAAACTAAATCTTTATTAAATTGCATTCTTAAAAGGTTAATTTTGCTTTTTTATTTATATAATTAACTCCCAAGTAAAAACTATTTTGAAAATTATTTAATTTTCTTCCGCAATGTAACCTAACTGTAACATCAATGTTGTATATTATAGATAAAGGATAGGTAAAAATGTGATTTTGTAAGATTTCCATGTCCCCCTCTTAACTTGATAAAGTAAAATTTGCAATTCCTCCTGTTTTATAGTATAATGTATGCTATAAAAATTTCGAATGGAGGTGCTATTTATCACCAGTTTAAACATATACATGTTGGGGGATTTTAAATTTATAGTTAATGATGTAGATCTTGCACCTAATTTCAAGCCTTCATCAAAAAAACTATTCCTACTACAATATCTAATACTCAATAAAGGCAAACCTGTGACTGTTGACAATCTTGTTGATGTGTTGTGGGAAGATAGTGCCGAAGTGGATTTAGCCAATACACTAAAAACTTTAGTTAGTAGGTTGCGGAAGGATCTCACTTCATTCGGTATACCCGATGCGATAGTCACGAGGAACAGTGCATATATGTGGAGCGATTTGGTTCCCTCCTATGTTGATGTTTTTGATTTTGAAAAGCTTGCGGAAAGTTTAAGCTCAGCAAATAGTTTAACTTCCTCTACAAAATCATCTTTTGAAAAAGCACTCAAACTTTATGCGGGTGATTTACTTGCAAACTCAAATATGGGCAACTGGATTTCTCATAAAGTTATTCACTATCAAAATATATATATAAAAACTGTTCAAACATATTCTCATCTTTTGGCTGAGGCAGGCAATTATGATGATGTAATTAGAATTTGTCAAGCGGCTATTGATATATGCCCATTTGAATCATCAATCAATTTGGATTTGATGAATGCCTTAATTCAAAAAGGAAATGGTAGCGAGGCAATGTCCCACTACCAAAATATCACTACACTTCACTATGATCACTTAGGTGTTAAACCATCCGATGAAATTATCGGATTTTATAAAACAATGCTTAAGCGTCGTGGGCATGACTCGGAGCAAAATATCGAAGAAATACACACCGAGCTCACCGATTACAGCAATGCTTCTGGCGCTTATGTGTGTGAATATCCGATATTCAAGGAGATATATTCACTTTATATGCGCAGTTTAAAGCGTCTGGGCTCCGTAATGTTTTTAGCAATTATTGGAATTGGTGAAGTGGATGAAACTCCCGAGCCACCTGAATCCATGCAGCAAGCAATGCATCGCTTGCTCGACCTACTTCAGACCAATCTGCGAAGTGGAGATACTATATCCAGATATAGTCCTACTCAGTATGCGGCACTTTTACCCGCAATATCCGACCATAAAGTGGGCAATATGGTTCTTTCACGCTTAAAAAGCAATTTTGCAACCGAACTCATAAATAAAAAGTTTAATTTTTACTATCATCTTATAAAGCTTGATGGTGATCAGCACATATAATTTATACCCCAAAAAAATATATAGAGAGGAGGGGATTGAATGAGCGCTATTCAGATTTTCACTTTGGGCGAGCTGAGAATAGTTGTAGATGGCATTGATATAGCTAAAAAGTTTAAGCAATCGCCAAAAAAGCTACTTTTACTTGAATATTTGATTGTAAACAGAGCAAAACCTGCGACTGTTTCGAGTTTAGTGGATGTTTTGTGGAATGGCAAAGATGATTTCACTCTTGAAAACACACTAAAAACACTTATCAGCAGACTGAGAAAAGACCTTAGCGAACTTGGCCTGCCAAATGCAATTGTCACCCGTAGAGGTGCCTATATGTGGAACCCTGATCTTGAATGTGATATAGACATGGCTAAGATGGATGATATCTGCAAAGAAATAGATAAGGTAAGCGAGCTTAATAACGACAGCAAGCAGCTGTTTGAAGACATTATCTATATGTATAATGATGACTTACTTGTTGATTCAAGTATAAATACTTGGATTGCTCCTAAATCCTATTACTACCATAACCTTTATCTTAGAACTGTATACAGATACATCACATTGCTTAATGAACAAAAAAAATACAGCGAAGTGATTAGAATATGTAAGACTGCACTTGAGGTTGATACATTTGACTCTGTTTTAAATATTGAGCTTATGTCCGCTCTTCTTAAAATGGGCAAGAGTAAAAACGCTCTCCTCCAGTATCAAAATATCACCGAGCTACATTATGCTCATTTAGGTGTTCCACCTTCTCAGGAGATATTGGATTTTTATAGGGAGCTTGTAGTCAACGAGCAAAAAGCTGAGGCTAATATTGAAGAAATTTACAATGACCTTAAAACAGATGATGTAGACAAAGGTGGATTTGTCTGTGAGTACTCAATTTTCAAAGATATATATCGTCTTTACATGAGGAACTTACAGCGTTTGAATTCCACTATGTTTTTAGCAATAATTAACATACGCTATAGTGGATTAAGCGAAACTAATGCACTTGAGCTCGACTTTGCAATGCGCCGTCTCAGAGATTTGCTTAGGGATAATCTCAGAACAGGTGATACAATTTCAAGATACAGTCCAAGCCAATATGCTATATTACTACCAAGTATTGAAACATTTGATGTGGGCGATATGGTTATGAAGCGACTACGTAGTACATTTTATTCAGACACTGAGAATTCAGGCTATAAATTTGATTTTAAACTGATGGAGCTTGGCAAAGATTCATAAGCTTTAAATTTATATTGTTTCAAGTAATTATTTTAGACTGTGGCAGACCAATAGCTGCCATAGTCTAATTTTAAGTGTACTAAACTTTTTTAAAATTATTTTTTTAAAAATTTACAGTCGGTTAATTTAAAATAAGATAAAAATAATGTATAATAGTATGAGTTATAAATTTAGAATGGAGTATTTATAGATGCATTTTAACAAAAAATATATTGCACTTTTCATTTCGGTAGTTTTTTTACTTTCAGCTTGCAGTGGAAGTGGTAACACTCCGTCAGATGCTGAAACATCTGAACCTGCCACCTCTTCCACATTAACTGAAGAAGATCTACAAACTATATCCACTAAAATTTCCGGCCTTTACCTTGGCACTGAAATACCCGATGATGCCATTCAGGCGGTGATAAACACATCTCTCGGAGATATTTCTATAACACTATTTCCTACGGAAGCTCCAATTGCAGTAGAAAATTTTGTGACACATGCAAATAATGGGTATTATGATAATATGCCTTTTCATCGTGTGATAAATGACTTCATAATACAAAGTGGTGACCCAAACAGTGATGGTGGCGAAAGCGCTTCAGGTGAAGGATTTGGCGTGGAATTTTATGGCTCGCTTTATCATTTTAACGGTGCCCTTTCAATGTCTAACAATGGAACTGCAAACTCTAATTTTAGTCAATTTTTCATCGTGGACAGCAGTATTCCCATAGATGATCAGATTTCTTCGCTAAAGGAAACTCAAACCCCCTCCATTGTTTCAGAAATATACTCCTCCCACCTCGGCGCACCCTCACTTGATTGGGAATACACAGTATTTGGTTATGTGACTGAGGGAATGGAGATAGTAAATCAAATATCCTCCGCCCAAACGGATGAAAACAATAGGCCTTTAGATGATATAATGATAAATAGCATTGAAATTATTTAAAGCTAAAAGTAAAGAGGTGGCTTTTGCACAAAATAAAGTTTTACTTCTTTTTAAAAAAACATAGTTTATAAGTTTTAAGCCTTTTTCCACTCGCTGAAGCGAGTGGAAAAAGGCTTTATCTTTAAGAAGATTTGAATTTGCAAAGGGTGGGGATGCCCAAGATGGATTATTTTGAGTGAAAAGTGAATAGTTAATTCGTAAAACGACTATTAATAAGAATATATTTATCTCTCTATTTCCTTTAAAAGTTTATCTTTTATGCACTCTACCATATCATAATTTGTGTATCTTCCATATATATTTTGAAGCTTTGTATTGTATCCACATATTTCATCTAATTGAATAAACGCTTGGTCAAGCAATTGGAATGCCGATTTTTTGTTGAAAGTTATTCGTTTTTTTCTGCTTTTTAGCTCACTTACATCGCTAAATCTCCGTGAATTTATTACCTTGTAGGGGTTTACATCTATCGGGTGATATTTATTTGTAGTCATAAATCCCAAGCTTAACTGCGGTATAAACATATGCTCCATCTTGGTATGGGGAAAAAACGGACAGTAGCAACTATATACATCATACCCCGCTTCAAGTGCATATGAGCGCAGTGCCGATAAAAGTAGTTTTGAAGAGGCTCCATACTCATCTTCTAAGAGATAGATATTTTCAGCGAGTTCATGAGGAGTGTTTTTGTGCATAACTATCCCCTGCTTTGTAATACCAGATAAAAAGCGTATATATTCCTTGCCAGCAATGCTTCTTTTGCGATGCACTTTAAACTCTCTGTTTGCCACACGCTTTGCAAGTGCCCCCACTTTTTGCACATCGGTAACTTCGAGTGAGAGCTGAAAACTATCGTTCATGAGCTGCCCAGAAGCTGAGAGAAATCGCTGGCAATACTTATTTGAGCGTGTTACCATGTCCTTCGCCTGGGCTATTTCATATCGGTGCGAGTATATTTTATCACTGTCGCAACAGTCGTACAGGGATATGACTTTATGTGTTGCCTGTGGATATGTGGGGTTTATTATATGTGGATATGTCCCATCGGCAACAGCTATCCCCCTCTCATGACAAATAACACCGTCGAGGGTAGATATATCATTACAACAAAATATTCGCTCACTAATATTTCCCTCTGCTTTTAACATTTCGCTCACTGCACTTATTATACCCGATTTCCCAGCACCGGGTGTACCATGTAAAATATAGCATTTAAAATCATTGTTTTCAGGTGTGAATTCGCTAAATTTTGAAACAAACCCCTGCGGTGTATTACTGGAGAGAAAAAAATCATAATATTTTGCATTCTTCATCTAAATAACTCCTCATTCGTGGGTGGGTGCTGTTATATTAAAATGAGTTAAATATCATCTTAAAATAACAAAACCTATGTTTATTTCTATTTTATTCAAAATTCGCATATTCTGTGCAGAAAAGGCTTATATACTTTTATTTTTTGCTTTTTTATGATAGAATGTAGTATCGACTATGATCATTAGCTTAATGCTTAAAAGTTTTCTCCATCATTTAAATCTCTGATATCAATTACAAATTTCTTAAGTGGTTTGAATGGTTGGGAGAACTTGCTAAAAAATTTTTGAGGTGAATAATAATGACAAGCTGGACTGAAATAAATATTACTGTGGGCTCTAAAGATATAGAGGCGGCTTCCGCCTGTGCCCAAATGACCGTACCATATGGCATCTATATCGAAGATTATTCCGATTTGCTTATAGAAGCTCCTAAAATTTCAGGTATTGATTTAATTGATGAAGACCTGCTAAAAAAAGATAGGGAGCACGGCATAGTGCACATATACATAAGCCCCGAGGAAAACCCTATGGAGGCAGTTAGTTTTATTTCGCAGAGGCTTCGTGAAGATGGTATTGTACATGAAATTTCCACTTCCGAGGTTATCGAAGAAGAATGGGCAACTGCTTGGAAAAAATACTACCATCCTGTGAGAATTTCTGAAAATGTGGTGGTTTGTCCATCTTGGGAAGAGTATGAAAGAGAAAAGCATACGGATAAAATAATAACGCTCGACCCTGGAATGGCATTTGGCACCGGCACGCACGACACAACCACACTTTGCGTAAAACTTCTTGATAAGCATGTGCATGATGGAATGAGTATGCTCGATGTGGGCTGTGGTAGTGGGATACTCTCCATTGCCGCTTCACTGCTTGGTTGTAGGCGTGTTGTAGGTGTTGATATTGATGCGGTAGCCGTGAGAGTTGCACAGGAAAATGCACAGCTCAATAAAATAGAAGATGCGCTATTTTTGCAAGGTGATTTAGTGAAAAAAGTGGAAGGCGAATTCGATATAATCTGTGCAAATATTGTTGCAGATGTAATCATCAGGCTCTCAGGCGATATTCTCCCCTTCTTAAAGGCAGACGGCAAACTCATCCTCAGTGGAATTATTGAGGAGAGAGAAGCGGATGTTGTTTCAGTGATGGAGAGCATCGGCTTAAAGCTACATAAGCGACTTGCGAAGGGCGGTTGGGTAGCTCTTTGCTATGAGCGGAGGTAAGGACATATGCCGAGATTTTTCACCAATAATATAAGTGGAGATGTAGCATATATCACAGGGGAAGACGCCAAACATCTCGCTACTTCACTGAGGGCAAAAATAGGCGATGAAATAACCCTTTGTGATACTTTGGGCAGTGATTACACCGCTTTAATAACCGAGATAGATAAAAATAGCATAAGCTTTAAAATTACAGATAAATGCATAAGTCCCAGCGAGTCAAAAGTAAAAATCACCCTTTACATGGCAATGCCAAAGGGTGATAAAGCAGAGACTGTTATCCAAAAGTCGGTGGAGCTTGGTGTGCATAAAATTGTATTTGTACTCACAAAACGCTGTGTCTCACGCCCCGATGATGCTTCTTGGGTGAAGAAGCAGAAGCGCTATGAAAAAATTGCCCTTGAAGCCGCAAAGCAAAGTGGTAGAGGAATAATCCCTGCCATTTGTGGTATTTTAAGCTTTAAAGAGGCAGTGGAGAAAATGTCAAATTCTGAGTGCGGCATAATATTTTATGAGAATTCCACCGAAAAGCTCAGTGATGTCATGAAAAATGAGTTTTCCGAAATAGCTATTATGGTTGGCTCAGAGGGCGGATTTGAAGCTGAAGAAGTAAAATTTGCTATGGAGAATAAAATACATTCGCTTTCCCTTGGCAAGAGGATTTTAAGATGTGAAACCGCTCCCCTTTCTGCAATTTCCGCCATTATGTATGCCTGTGGGGAGTTTTAATTAAATTTAGATTGGCGGTGGTGCAATGCGGATATATAAATCAGCTCTAATTGATTTTATAGCGGCTGTTACCATGATGGTTTTAATACATTTTTCTGGCTATTGGGTCGCGGATGTAATTTCCTATGAGCTACCCGATATCGACAGTGATTTCCTAAGCCGATACCTACCCGAAGGTGATGTAGGTATAGACCTTTCAAATCTTGAGGACACTCCGAATTTATTTAGCAGTTTTACCCTCTACACCCTTGCCGCTGTGGACAGTTCGGTGAGCAGAAATTTTAGCCCAGATGAAGATTTCAGCTTATTTTTGAGCATTGTTACTGCTCTACCAAAAGAAGAGGGCGAAATCACAATGTTTCGCTTTGGAGCTGACGACACTGTTGAAATTGATTTTGAGTCTTCCACCGAGGTAGTGGAGGAGTTTTGCAATTCTTTAGCAAAAACAGGTAGGTTTACCACGGTGTTTTACAGCCCAGTCAGCAATAATAATTATACAATATACACGACTATATCAAATTAAAATCAATAAATTTAGGGTATTATCTGCAAAACTCTGCGCAGATAATACCCTAATAATTTTATGTTTTTACAACAACTCATATGGGGATTATATGAGTTACCCCAATCAAATTTGAGCCGTGTTCAGCGTGCCGAACACTCACCTTATTTAGTTATTTGATTTTAATGAAAAATCTGAAACTAAGTCGGTCATACTGTTTGCATATGTATTTAGCTTAGTGCTAATCTGTGTACTCTCAACACTATTGACTTGATTAGCTTGGATAACCTCCGAAATTTGGCTTACCTCAGTATGGATTGCATCTATTGATGTGATTTGCTTTGTTGTAGAATTATTTATGTTTTTTATTGAACTTAAAATTCCATTTGCACTTTTTAGCACATCTCCCAGTGCGTTTTCAACGCTCAGAGCAATCTTTTCTCCATATTGAACTGCATCGGCGGAATTATCAATTAACGAAGCTGTTTGCTTGGCCGCTTCACTACTCTTAGTTGCAAGGTTTCTCACTTCATCCGCTACAACAGCAAATCCCTTGCCAGCTGCACCAGCTCGTGCGGCTTCAACCGCAGCATTCAGCGCCAAAATATTTGTTTGGAATGATATATCATCAATTGTAGTGATAATTCGCTGAATTTCATTTGAAAACTTAGATATTTTATCCATCGCTTCAATCATGTTTTTCACGCGCTCGTCAATTGTATCAATATCACTCGACATTCTATCGGCTAATTTCACCGAATTTTCTGCCTGTTTTGCACTGTCTTGAATTTCGCTTGTTATGTTTGTAAGTAGTTTTGAAAGCTCGTCTATGGAGGATGCCTGCTGTGTTACTCCGCTTTCCAATGTCTGTGCGTTTGAGTAAATGTTCTTAGACTCTACTGATACATGACCTGCGGCTACTATAATATCGCTGAGAATATCATTATTTGAAGTTACCATTGAATTTAAGCTGATTGAAAGTGTATCCTTTTCAGATTTAATAGGAACTTCCACTCTATAATCCTTTTCAGCTAAAGAATTTGTTATATTAGAGTAAACCACTAACATTTCGGTAAGCTTTTTCATTTCTTTTGCAATTTCACCAATTTCATCATTGGTAAGTAGGCTCTCAGGGACTTCTATACTTGTATCACCCGTGCTTACTATATCAAAAACAATACTCTTTAAAGAGCTCATTTGCTGATTTATAGATTTTTCAAATGTCTTTATCAGAACTATTAGCACAAGAATTACAAAAGCTGCATTCACTGCACCTATTACTGAAACTGTTGCTACTGTTGAAGTGTTTTTCTCAGCAACTTCATTCATAATAGCTTCTTCATCTTCTAAAAAGAGTGCAATATTGCCAAAGAATTCGTTCGCGACTGGAGTAACACTCCTCAGTGCCGCTAATGCTTCTTCGTCCTGTCCACCCTCATTTTTTAAATCAGCAGATAAAATCATGCTATCTTTATACTGGTTTTTACTCACGATAATTGAAGAAAACACCTCAGCACGTTCACCATCAAGCTTTAATAAGAAAGCATCCATCTGCTCATCAAGGCTTTTAAAATAATTTAAGTATTTATCATAAGCTTCCATTCTAAGCTCTTCATCTTCTTGCAGAAGAATGTCACGCCCTGTTACACGGCACAGATACATTGTTTCAATAATACTGTTTAAGTCCTCGGTATTCTTTACATTTGTTGTAATTAGTTGATTTGAAAGGGAATTAACAGTCAAAAGAGAACCAATAGAGATAGCCGCCATAAGTATTACTAAGAAAATTGTGATAATCTGTGTTGGTATCAACTTTTTGCTCATTGATGTATTTCTTAACCATTCTTTGTACTTACCCATTAATTTACTCCTTAATGTTTTAATATTTCTTTATAATAG